>JAIBBR010000124.1 GCA_019694575.1 Myxococcaceae bacterium | reverse complement strand
GCTAGCCCTGCTCCTCGCTGCCGCGACGCCTTCTCAGTGCACCGAAGCCGATGGTCTCTATTTTCTCGGAGGAGACCGGACCCTGCTGATTCAAAGGGGCCAGTTCATTCTGACGCGTCACGAGACCGGTTCGAGGTTCGAGGGGCCCACCAGGGTCTTCTCCCCGCGACAGTCAAGGCGCGTGCTGTTTCTCACCCAAATCGTCAGGCGGCGACCTGCATTTCTTCCGGCGCGTCAACCCGGCCAAACCGTAGCCAGTATTGCGTAGCCAATTCGAACTGGCTGTCGCCCAGCCCCTGTCACTCAAACACTTTCACGGCAGCTGGGCGCAAGGCGACGGAGTGTGCGTAAACACCATGGAAACACCGAATGGGTCGAGCGACACCGTCGGAGAACTCCACGTAGAGTTGATAGCCCGGCCGTGCTTCTACTTTTATCGCTCGCGACATCAATCACTCCGGTGGGGCAATTGAGAGCAACGGTTGATGCTCAGCCGCTCATTGCCAGTCAGCTCGAAGTTCAATGAGCCACCGATGATCCCGAGGCTCTCGATGGAAATCTGGGCACTGTGGTCGCCGTAGGTGCAGGTTTCACCTACAACTGGTGAAGACCCAAATCTGCCAGCTGCCCGTCGCCCTCAACACAAATGTGCTCTGCCGCGGGCTTGGTCTTCTTGCCAAGCATCACCGACGCATCGCGAAACTGCTGCTTACCGTACTGAACAAAAATCTCTCCACTGTCCGCGTACACGCAGCCCCTGATTTCGTTCTGGGTCCAATCGGCTTCGCTCTTGGCCGCAGACATGGCAGCAAGGCCATAACGGCCGTCGACCGCGAAACGAACGAAGGTATTACCCACCTTGTCTTTCTTCGCCGTGCTGTCGAGCACCCGTACGCGCCGGTCAGAGGGCGGCAACCGCGCTCGCGAAAAGCGACTCCGCTTGTCTTCCTGCAACTTGAGCGGCACAAGCAGCTGCTGCTTCACCAAGCGTTCAGCCTTCAGGCTGGCCTCTACCGTTTCAGGCACGGGCGATTGCGCGAACGCCAGCGTGCACAGGGTCAACGTCACCAGCGAGAGCAGACGCTTCATTTTTCCTCCAGGGGTTGGGCAACAACACAAAACGGTGAGCACACACTTCGGCGACGACGGCGCTGATAAACACCGGCACCCACAACGCAATCAGATAGGCAACATCGGTATCGAAGCCCGCGGCGTCGAAGACGAAGAGCAGCGCGCGTGAGCTGACCGCCACACTCAGTTGCGCCAGCACATGCAGGGTGTAGCGGCGGTGCTCAGTAAAACGGCCCGTGCGCGCAGTGCGAATGGCTTGCACCATCGAAAAAACGACGATGGCTCCTGAAAGTATGAAGCCAAGCGTAGAAAGCAGCCCTCCCTTGGCGAAGAGCGAAAGGTAAAAGCCAGAAGGAGCGAGCCCAAGCAACACCACCGCCGCGGTGATTCGCCCCAACCAGCGGTGCACCCGCGGAGCACGGCGCAACAACGTTTTCGAGAGCAACAGCAAGCACCCCGGCAGCGCCCAGGCCGCGGCCACCACATGCCATTTCAGCGCGAAGAGCCACAGCGCTTCATGCGGCAGCGGCAACTTTTCAATGACGAATGCCGGCAACGTTTCGTCGTCGAAGTAGCCCAAGCTGCCCGCGGTTATCGCCGCCGAGCCCAGCGCAAGCGCGCCCAACCCCCACGGACGCAACTTCGAAACCCACGCGCGAAAAGTCGGCATGGGCTACAGAACGCGCCACCTCACAAAAAGTTTTGCATCTAAAGCGGTCGCGGCGAAACGGCGTAAGGGCCCACACCCACTGTGCATTTCGCGCTACGGCGCACACTTGCCCAAAGAGGTGTCGCAGTTTTGGCTGCAGCAGGTGAGGTGATCAACGCAGGG
This sequence comes from Myxococcaceae bacterium, assembly GCA_019694575.1. Taxonomy (GTDB): domain Bacteria; phylum Myxococcota; class Myxococcia; order Myxococcales; family Myxococcaceae; genus JAIBBR01. The sequence continues at coordinate 13,591 of JAIBBR010000124.1, read as the reverse complement.
AGCATTGATGGGCAAGCACGCGGCGCAGCCTCCGTCTTGGCAGTTACCGCTCAAGCAGCTGAGGTGCTCGGTGCACGCAGTACCGTCTGGCCGTTTGGTGGCCGAGCACTTACCGTTCTCGCAGTTGCCGCTGTAGCAACTCTCACCCAGCACGCACGGCTCGTCGGCCGCGACAGTGCATCGCGCCGGGTATTCGTCGAAACAGGTGAACTCGCCGCAACAAAACGTCGACTGGCTGCAGTACATGCCGACACCGCGGCACGAGCGTGGCGGTAACGTGGCGTCGGTGCACAAACCACCGTCAGTACAAAAGCCCCCGCCACACATCGCGTGAAAGTGGCACATGAAACCCGAGGGAAAATAACCCGGGTCGGCTGCTTCGCACGCACCGGCCTTGCAGCCGAAGCCTTTACAGCAGTCGGTGCTGTCTTTGCACAAACCACCGTTGCCCGCGCATTGGCCAATCACCGCGCACGCGTGGTTCAAACAATTGTTGGTGCAACACTCGGAGTCTGCCGTGCAGGTGTCTCCCATCATCTTCAGCGAGCAACCCGCGTCGCTGCCGGCGTCTATTCCCGCATCGCGCCCCGCGTCGGTTCCCGCGTCTGTCAACTGCCCGGCATCTCCCCCGCACTTCTCGGGAAAACGCGCGCAGTGTTCATTGAGCGCTTTGTCGAAATCACACGCGCTCCACCCCGCCAGCACTGTCAGCGCGACAACCAGGCCCGGTTTCCAAAGCCGCGTACTCAAGGCAACCTCCCGACGACACCAAACACCGCTTCACCGTTGGGCCCCAGCCCTGCTGTGGGAGTGACTGACGACGAGGGATTTCCCCACAAATACATTGCGCCGCCGGTGAGCAACGCCGCCGCGCCCACGCTCACCACCGCAAGGCCAATGGTTTGGTTGCGCTTGCCGCGCGCTGCAATGTCTTGTGGGCTGTCCAGAGCCTGAGAACCATTCAGCCGGTCGACGTCTGACTTGGCCGCGAACAAGAAGTACGTGCCCACTCCCGCCAAAACCGCGCCCGCCAGCGCCGGCGCCCACGCGATGCGACGCAACGAGCCGTCACTGCTGCTGTGAGTCGAAGCTGCCACCTCAGCCGCCATCGCCAAACTGTCACGCCCCAGCGCTTTGTACGTGTCGCGCAACAGCGCCGCGGCCGCCGCGTTCAAACCGTCGAGCACGCCCTTCTCGCCCAGCACGCGTTCACTGTGCGCGCCCAACGTGCGGCCGTCTTTCGACGACACAATCTTCATGTTGAGTTGGTACTCATCGGCGAATTTTCCCACGCTGCCGAGCAAGAGCCCGTCGACACCGAGCGCGTTGCCAATTTCAGCCAAACAGCTCGACGACTCAGAACAACCGAGCAACTGCTTTTGGCGCTCCAAGCCAATCAGCGCGCCCAGCTCTTTCGCGCTCATCACTTGCGCACCCCGCAGGGTGAGCTGCTGGTTCAAATGGTCGGTGTAAAACTCAGCGGCCTTGTCGGGCATGTTCAGCGCCGAAAGACCGACCGCGGCAATCTTGACCGGTGTTTCCGAGCTACCAGACGCGGCTACCAACACCGCGCAAAAAATACCCAGCATGTTTGAAGCCCCCTCTTTGAGCGACTTGGGCTTAAAGCGAGCAGCAGCGCATTACGAATTATGAATTGAACCAGCGCCGCTCGAGCGCTTCATCTTCTTTTTTTTTCGGGGTGGTCAGCTCGACCGCCGCTTCATTTTGCAACGCCGCTTCAACCACCACCGTCGGTTCGACACCGGCGTTTTTCAACGCGCCCGGGCCGGGAATAACCGCCTGCGGCTGCGTCGGCAAGTCACCCTCGCCATGCGCGTGTTGCTTCACCTGCGCCACCGCGGCCGTGGTGACCTGTGCCGCCGGAGCGCCCAAACGGGCCGAGCCAAAATCTGACGTCGGCAAGCCAAAGGCCTGCATCAGCGCATCGCGAATGACGCCGCTCACTGGCTTATTGCTTTTGGTGGCCGCGGCATTGAGCACGTCAGCGAGCTCGGGGCTGGCACGAAAAGCCAGCGTTCTCACCACCGCGATGGTCTTATTGAGCTGCTCGAGCGCCGCGCCCGGGCGGGCCACGGTGAAGTCGTTCGCATCGAGCATCGTTTTAATCTTTTTGGCCAAGTCGTCGCGCGTGTACCAATGGCCGTCGAAAAAAATCGCTTCGGCGTCAAGATCGATCGGTAACTGACTCATAGGTACCCAAGCGTGGCCCTTCAGGTAACCTGCGTCAAGCGAACGTACGGCCTTTCGACACACTTCGCACCCCACGAGGGGATGAATTCAAGCACTTGCGCGGTTTGTGATTCTCGGAGAGTTTGCGCCACCCGTGTCCCACCTGGTTTTGCTTCTAGCGCTCATTGGTGCCCTACCCGACGGCGGCGTTGCGCCTAGGGTCCAACTCGTGGTGCACGCAAAAGTTGAAAAGGCCCAGCTCGGCGAGCACTTCGACGTCGAGTACGTCATCACCCATGACAAGGGGCAGCGCTACGAGTTGGTGCCGTTAGCCCCGTCAGGTGATTTCGATTACTTGGGCCAGCAGCGCTCGCGCCAAGACGGGCCGACGTCGGCGACCACCACGGTGAAGGTAACGTGGGCCGCTTTCGCGCTCGGCAAACAAACCACCCCCAAAGTGCAGTTTGAAGTGACGCAAGTCGACGGCTCGACGCGCATCGAAGCAAACGGCGCCGACATTGAAATCGTCTCGACATTGCCGGCTGACGCTGACCAAAAAGGCGCCGCGCTCTATGACTTGCACCCAGCGCAGCCGGTGCCGGTGCGCACCTACCGCCTGTTGTGGGTGCTCGGCATTGTCATCGCGGGTTTACTGCTCGCCTTCGCCATTTCGCGCTTTTGGGCCCGACCCCGTACCGCCAAGCCCGTCGCGCCCAAACCGCTTGCGCCGCTGCACTTGCGTACCATGGCCGCACTCGATGCTCTGCGCCAAGCGAACCTGCCAGCGAAAGGCGAGATCAAGCACTTTTATTTTCGGCTCTCAGAAATCGTTCGCTCTTATCTGGGTGAGCGCTATGGCTTCGACGCGTTGGAATGCACCACGCCCGAGCTCATGGCCGCGCTCTATAAAATGCACACGCCGGGGCTCTCGCAAAGCGGGGTGCGCGAATTCGCCGAGCAGTCTGACTTCGCGCGTTACGCCAAAGCCACTCCCACCCTTGACGAATGCAAAAGCGCGCTCGAATTCGCCTACGCCACCGTGAAGAGCACCACTCCTGAGCTAAAGGCCCCCGATGCCCAGCGGTGATTTTCACAGCCCCTTGGCGCTCTGGCTGTTGTGCGCGCTGCCGCTGCTCGCGTTGTTGGCAGTGCTCGAGCGGCGTCGCCGCGTGGTGGTGCGCTTCTCGGCCACCGCGGTGCTGGGCAAACAAGGCCGCGGTCTGCGCACCTATTTCTTGTGGTTGCCCGCCGCGTGCCGGGTCGCCGCATTCGGCTTCGCGGTGTTGGCGCTGGCCCGCCCACAAGAGCGCGACGCACGACAACGCGATCTCTCGGTCGAGGGCATCGACATCATGATTGCGTTAGACCTTTCGACTTCAATGGAGGCCGCCGACTTTCGCCCGCAGAACCGCCTGCACGTGGCCAAAGAAGTGCTCTCTGAATTCATCGCCGGGCGCACCAATGACCGCATTGGCCTGGTCGTCTTTTCAGGCGCCGCCTACACCCAAGCGCCGCTCACGCTCGACTACGGCGTGCTCAAAGAAATCATCAAGCAATTGCGCACCCGCGTGCTCGAAGACGGCACCGCCATTGGAGACGCGCTCGCCACCTCGCTCAACCGCCTGCGCGATTCAGAAGCGAAGAGCCGCATCGTGGTGCTGATTACCGACGGCGACAACAACGCCGGCAAGATTTCTCCTCTCGACGCCGCGGCCATGGCAAAGAGCTTGAAAATTCCCGTGTACACGATTCTCGTCGGCAAGGGCGGCAAGGTGCCTTTCCCCGCGGGGCAAGACATTTTCGGCAACACCGCGTGGCGCGAAGTCGAAATTCCCATCAACACTGACTTGCTCAAAGACATGGCCGCGCAAACGGGCGGTGAATTTTACCGCGCGACTGACAGCAATTCGCTCAAAGAAGGTCTGCAGTCGGTACTCGATTCGCTCGAGCGTTCTAAATTGCTTGAAGGCGGCGCCACGGCCACTTACCGCGAGAATTTTCACTTCTACCTCTGGCTCGCGTTTGGCTTGCTGGCTTTCGAACTGTTGCTGCGCTCTACCTTGCTCAGGGTGTTTCCATGAGCCCGTGGCGCTTCAAACTGCTGGGCTACGACTTAGGCCTTGCGCACCCTTCATATTTGCTCACCCTCGCCATCGCGGCGTTGCTCGGGGCATTGGTCACTTTCACCGTGGTGCGCCGCGTGGGCCGTTTGCGTCGCTCGTTCTCTTCTCGTCTGGCGCCCTGGGTGGTGCCCGGCGTCTCAGTCTTTCGCCCGCTGATGCAAAACGGCGCCTTCACCGTGGCGCTGCTCTGTTTCGGCCTCGCACTCGCTCAACCGCAGTGCGGCAGCAGCACCGAACTGACCAAGCGCCGCGGCATCGACCTGGTGGTGGCCATCGACGCGTCGAAGTCGATGTTGGCCCGCGATGTTCAACCGTCACGGCTAGAACGCGCCAAGCTCGAATTGACGACGTTGCTCGATTCGCTCAAAGGCGACCGGGTGGCCATCGTCGCCTTTGCCGGCGAGTCATTCATTCAGTGCCCGCTCACGGGCGACTATGCCGCGGCGAAAATGTTTCTGCGCGCCATCGACCCCAACACCATGCCCCAGGGAGGCACCGACATCGGCGGCGCGCTGCGTACGGCCCGCCAAGTGCTCGACAACGCCGACCGGGGAAGCAAAGACAAAGTGGTGGTGCTCATTTCTGACGGTGAAGACTTGAGCGGCGACGTGAGCGACGGTGTCGATGGCTTGAAAGAAATTGGCGCGCGCGTGCTGGCGGTGGGCATCGGCAGCGAGCAGGGCGAGCCGATACCGATTGTGAATCAAAACGGAGAAACCGTCGGCTACCGCAAAGACGATTCGGGCAACACCGTGCTCACCCGCCTCGACAAAGCCGGTTTGACGCGCATCGCGGCCGACACCGGAGGAGAATTTTTCTACCAACCGCAAGCCGTGGCAATGGGCGAAGTGGTGCAGGTCATCGACAAGCTGCAAAAGAGCGAGCTCGAGAGCCGGCTCACCGTGCGCTACGCCGAAGGCTTTCAACCTTTCGTGCTCGCGGGCCTGGTTTTCCTCGCGCTCGGCGCGTTCGGCGGCCCATGGCTGCGGGCCCGCGCTCCGAAGGAGCAAGGCTGATGAAGCGCGCGCTCCTCTTTATGCTGCTTTGGCCTCTTGCCAGCGCCCACGCGGCGATGGGCCTGTTCGAAAAAAATGACCCGCGGGTGCAAGCGGGCATGAATGCCGAAGAAAAAGGCGACTACGCCGTCGCGCTCGAGCAGTACGAATTGGCGCAAAAAGATTTTCCCACGTCGGCCCAGCTCGAATTCAACCGGGGGCATGCGCTGCACAAACTGGGGCGGTACGACGAAGCCAAGCAGGCTTTTGAGCGTGCGTTGGAGCGCGACACCGGTGCGCTGGCCAACAAAATTCACTTCAACTTGGGCAACGTGCTCGCCGCGATGGACAAGAAGCGCGAAGCCATCGCGGAATACCGCCAAGCCCTGCGTGTCAAACCAGACGACGCGCTGGCGAGACACAATATGGAAGTACTGCTGAAAAATTTGCCGCCGCCTCCTCCGCCCACGCCCGACGCGGGCATGCCGGGTGATGGGGGCCCAGGCGACGCAGGTCATGACGGCGGTCAACCCGACGGAGGCCGCGATGGGGGCTTCGACGGAGGCACCGACGGTGGCAACCGCGACGGTGGCCAAGGTGACGGCGGTGCACCCGGCGACGGTGGCACGGGCGATGGCGGCCAGAGCGATAAAGGCACTCCGCGCGAGCGTGACGGGGGCAGCGACGGTGGCAATGGCGAGGCTGGCCGTGACGGCGGCCGAGGCGACGGAGGTTCTGAGCAAAGTGACGGCGGTGTAGAAGATTCACCCGCCATCGACGAGAGTCGCGATGGTGGCACACGCATGTCTAAACAAGAGGCTGAGCGGCTTCTCGACTCGATGAAAAACAGTGAGAAAAACCTGCAGCTGTGGCGTTTTCAAAAAAAGAAGACGAGGGCCCCCGATGGCAAAGACTGGTAGCGCGCTTGCGCTGTGCCTTCTTTCGGCGGCCACTGCGTTCGCCGACGTCGAGTTTTACCAAACGGCTGATCGCACCAAGGTCGGCACCGAAGACACGTTTGGCCTGACCATCGTGGTGGGTGACGCACCCGAAGGCGCGCAGCTGCAGTTCCCCACGCCTGACGAATTCGAAGTGCTCTCGCGCTCGCAAAGCACGCAAATGAGCTACCAAATGGGGGGAGGCGGCGCCGGCGTCATCAAACGCCTGCAGCGCTACAACCTGGTACTGAGGGCCCATAAAGTCGGCACGCTCACCATTCCCGCTTCGGTGCTCACCGCCGCGGGCAAGACGTGGAAGACACAGCCGCTCAAAATCGAAGTCAGCAAAGGCCGTGTCGCCCCCGACCCTCGCGCCCAACAGCAGCAAAAACACCCTTCCATTGACTCACTTTTTCCCGGCTTTCCCAATTTCGAAGACGAAGACAAAACCGCCTTTCCCGATTTTCCCGAGCCAGACATTCCGCGCTCTGACTCCGACTTGTTCTTGAAGGCTTCGCTCGACAAAACCGAAGCGTATGTCGGCGAGCAGGTGACGCTGACGTTGGTCATCTTCTCGCGCGTCGACTTGTCATCGGTCGACGCGGTGAACATGCCCAAGCTCGAGGGCTTCTGGAGTGAAGATTTAGACACCCCGACACAGCTCGCACCTGAACAACGCATGGTAGGTGGCGTGCCGTACCGCGCCTATTTGCTGCGGCGCCGCGCGCTTTTTCCCGTCAAGGCGGGCACGCTCACCATCAACGCCGCCGAAGCCGACATCACCACCGGTTTTCTTTTCAATGGCCATCGGGTGCACCGCAAAGCGAACACGCTGACGCTGAAAGTGAAGCCGCTGCCGTCCAACGCCAACGGGCCGCAAGACGTCAACGTCGGTCAGTGGAGGCTGTCGGCGGAGGCGTCGCAAACCAACATCAAATTGGGTGAGCCGATTCAGGTGAAAGTGACGCTCGAAGGCAAAGGCAACCTGCGCAACTTGTCGCCGCCGGCGCTCAATGGCCCTTCGTCGGTAAAAATCTATGAGCCCACCACCACCGACAAGCTTTCCATCAGTGGAGGCCTGCTGGGCGGGAAACGCATTCAAGAATATGTGGTGCTCGCCTCGCAAACCGGCGACTTCACCCTGCCTGGCCTCTCGCTGCCTTTTTTCAACCCCGAAACCGGCAAGCACGAAGAAAGCAAGACCGACCCCATCGTGCTGCACGTCGCCCCCAGCACCACCGGAGCCACCGCGATGGGCATACCTTCAGCCACGCCTTCACTCGGCGACGCGATTCACAAAAACCGCCTCGAAGCGACGGGCTTGAAATCGCTGCGCCACACCGCCAGCTTCGTCACCCCGGCGCCACCCCTTTGGTCGCGCCCGTTCTTCATTCCGCTCGCGCTCACGCCGTTGGTCGCGCTGCTTTCATGGGGCTTCGTGGGCATGCTGCGCAACGTGGTGGCGCCGAATTCTCCCGCCGCGCAGAAGAAGGCCAAGACCAAGGCTGCCCGCGCCAAATTGTCGGCCGCGCAGAAGCTGCTCAAGTCAGGCAAGACGACTGACTTCTACGCCGAGGTAGAGCGCGCGGTGCTCTCGTTCTTAGAAGCAGAGCTCGCTTCTAACGTGGTCGGGCTGACCCGCCCTGCGCTCGATGAAAAGCTCGCGGCATTTGGAGCCAATGAAACCGTGCGCGCGCAAATTTTGCGGGTACTCGACACTTGCGACATGGGCCGTTACGCACCCGGCATGGGTGACGAAAAGAGCCGTGAACGCGCCATCGACGACGCCGCCGCCGCGCTGGGAGGGTTCAGCGCCAAATGATGCCTCTTTTCTTCAGCGTACTGCTCGCCCAGGCCACCTATTACACACCGCAAGAAGCCACTGAGCTTTTCAACCAAGCGAACGACGCCTATTACAAGCAAGACTACGCCACCGCCCAAAAGACGTACTTGAAGCTCGTCGAGCACGGGCAGTCGGGCGCTGACGTGCTCTACAACTTGGGCACCGCTTACTTGGCGACCGGCGACTTAGGCCCCGCGGTGTTGTACTTGGAGCGCGCCGCCCAACGCTCCCGCGCCGACGACATCGAGGCGCACTTGTCGCTTGCACGAGCCAAGCAGCTCGACCAAGTGGTGGGCGCCTTGAGCGATGAACCTTTTCTGCAGCGGGTGGCCAATGCCTTCAACCCCGACTTGCTGGCAGTGGTGTTTCTCGTCACCTGGTGGTTGGGTCTGGGTTTGGCGGCTTTCACCCACCGCCGCCCTTCGGGGCAGCGCCTGGTCTTCGGGCTGGTGACGCTGGGCAGTCTCGTTCTGGCGGTGGCGAGCGGCGCATTGCTCGCCAACCACGTCTACGTCTCGCAAACTGTACGCGAAGCGGTGGTGCAGCCTGAAGTGCTCAAGGTGCTCAAGGGGCCTTCTGACGGCAGCCCAGTGGCCTTCGAGGTGCACGCGGGCCTGAAAGTGCGCGTCGTTGAAGAAGACGGCAAATACCTGCGCCTCAAGTTGCCCAATGGCCTCGACGGGTGGGCTGAAAAAGAAGGAGTCGAGACGCTGTGATTGAAGTCTCAAAAGCGCGCAAGGTCTACCAACGAGGCAAGACCGAAGTGCAGGCACTCGACGTCGAGCGGCTCATCGTTCCCAAGGGGCAATTTCTTTCGGTGATGGGTGCGTCTGGCTCGGGCAAGAGCACGCTGCTCAACCTGCTTGGCGCGCTCGACGTGCCCACCGCCGGCCAAATCGTCATCGACGGGCAAGACATCGCGCAAATGTCTGACGACGCATTGTCGCGTTTTCGTCGCGAACGGCTGGGCTACATTTTTCAGTTCTTCAATCTGTTGCCCACCCTGACCGCGCTCGAGAACGTGCTCTTACCGGGGTTGCTCGCTGGGCGCTCGCGCAGCACGCTAGAGCAGACCGCGCTCGAATTGCTCTCTACCGTAGGGCTCGAGGAGCGCACGCACCACCACCCCGACGAATTATCGGGTGGAGAAATGCAGCGCGTCGCGATTGCCCGCGCGCTGACGTTGGCGCCAGCGCTGTTGCTCGCCGACGAGCCCACGGGAAACCTCGATTCACGCACCGGCCAAGACGTATTAACGCTGATTCGCAAAGCCACCCGCGCACGGGCGCTCACCGTGGTGATGGTGACACATGACCCCAAGGCCGCGCAGGTCGGCGACCGCATCGTGCGCCTGGCTGACGGCCACATCGTGGGCGACGAAACCGTGACGGCTTCTGCCGCTTAGAGGCTCGTCAAGCTCCGCATCAGTGGAACAAAAAATGTGACTTTTCAACCTCAAGACGCCCGTGGTGGATACCGAACCCGCTGGGTCATTGTTGAATTAGGCCAATTAATCTCTCCTTTTCCTGCATAACTTTTACATACGTCAGACAAGCGAAGTGGTCGCGGGGAAGTCAGACCTTGACCGAGCAAGGCTGCACAACGGCACGGCGATTCGCCCTTCGACGAAGGCACCTATTCGATTCTGACTCACGCTGCCGAGACCGAAGACAGCTGCTGTCGAAAGCCTTCGAACGTTCCTGGCGCAAGTCCAAGTTACAACTTAGTAGCTCAAGACGAGATCAACGGAACATTGCGCGCGAACCGAGTGTCATAGCGCCTCATGACCTGGCTCCTTTTCGCCACGCTTGCGTCAACGCCCCGCATCGATGCTTTTCTGAACGACTGTCCCGACCCGGTAACTCGATTCGAAGCGCCACGACCCGGGTCGATCGTTCACGCTCTCGGCAATGGGCGGGTCATCGAAGCAGGGCCTGCGCGGCTCGTCGTTTCGCATTGCTTCATCGAGAACCACCAGCTGCGCACAGTGCAGTTCGTCGTCGAGCGTGTGGAGCAAATCAGCGTGAATGTCGGCGACGTGGTGCGAAGCGGAGAAGTGCTGGCGAACGGTCGTGACGCCGTAGCGTGCTTCGATGGGCAGCCCGCGGCCCAGTTCGTGGCTGAACGCAAGCGCCTCTTCGCTCCCGCGGCCGAGCCCGTGCTGCTCATCGTCGATGTTGACGGGCATCGCGCCGTGCGCTTCGTCTTTGGAGCCCCTACGCACGAGTGGGAGCTCGCCCACGGCCAGGCCATCGGCATCAAGGAAAGGCGTGGAGACCTGAAAACGCCACGTGGCCTCTACGACGTGGTGAGCAAGAGCGATGGCCCGTTCAGCGGCGACTATGCGGCCTATTACGGCGGCGTGTGGATCAAGGTGAACTACCCCAACGCCTTCGACGCCGCGCGAGGTATCGATGCCGGGTTTGTGACAGCGGCGCAAGCCAAGGGCATCTCCTCAGCTTGGGAGGAACGCGGTCTCACGCTTCAACGCACCAAGCTCGGAGGTGGAATCGGTTTTCATGGGTGGAATGAACCGTGGGTAGGCGACGCGGGTTGGGGCCTCTCGTGGGGCTGTCTGGTGTTGCACCCTGACGATGCACGCGGTTTCTACGACGTGGTACCGGTCGGAACGCCCGTTGTTCTTTTGTAGAAACGCCAAAGTCGAGACGAAGACCAAACATTATGCTTTGAAAACATAATGTTCGCCGATCATAAATTGCCGAAATGGGTCTGAGTTGTCTGACGATGGGGCACTTTGACGCGTACCGCCAACGAGCCCCTTAAAGAGGAAAGCTGCTTTTCTGCAGCTCGCACGCCACATTCCAAAGCTCGGGCCAAGGCTCAGCAAAGCCCGCGCGCTCGGCGTATTCGCGCGCCGATTGCATTTCGGTCTCGGCCAATGCGGGGCGGCTGGCCCGCTCGAGCTTGAGCGCCAACCCCACCAACGCGCGCGCTTCTTTCGGCTGAACTTCTTCAAACGAAGGAGGAACCAACGCTGCCAACAACGGCGCCGGCACGCGCCACAACGTCAACAGCGACACCCCCAACGGCAGGTAGTCACCGTCGCGGCGCTCCAGCGCGAGCAGCTGCGACGCGTCATCACGGGCTTCTTCGACCCATGCCCGCGCCCATGACGACTGGTACAGCAGCCGCACTGACAAGCCCACGTCTTGCAGCACCACGCCGTCGACCGCCCAACGTACTCCCGCATGCGCCGCCAGCTTGCGCGCCAACACGACGCGAACATGCGCGCGAAGGCGAATGGCGTTCAGCAACCCAGGAGAAAGCTGAATTTCGCCCACCGGCATGAGCTTGAGCATCTCGCGCAGCACTTCGAGCCCTAGCAAGCGCGCTGCATCGGCCACCGAGTTGATGCGCGACGCGCCAAACAACGGAGAGCTCGCCACCCGAAGAATCGAAGTACCGAATGGCGTGCTGGCCTCGATAATCGCCGCCACTTCTTCGACATTGGCGTTGCTCATCTGCATGAGCTTGGTGAGTTTTTGGTGCGGCTCGGGACGCATGGGCAAAAAGCTCAGCTGCGTGGCCAAGGTGCGCACATGGGTATCGCCAATGCCTTCTAACGTTCCGCAGCAGTGCTCGAGCGCCTTCACCACGTCGGCGGCTTCGCATGGTTTGGCGAGAAACTGGTGGGCCAACCCCGCGAGCCGCAAATTCGAGCCGCGATCGACTTGCCCCGAAAGTATCAACCGCGCGGCCAACGGTTGGCATTCGCGTACCGTGAGCAGCACTTGCTCTCCGTCGACTTCGGGCATGCGCGCATCGCTAATGACCGCGTCGTAACGTTGTTCGCGCAGCTTCTCGAGCGCTGCCGCGCCGCCGTGCGCAGTGTCGATTTGAAATTGTTGCCGGTAAACGCGCAGCGCCTTTTTCAGCCCGTCGAGCACCGACTGCTCGTCGTCGACGAAGAGCACGCGTCTCATGGCGTTTCAGAAAGGGGTTGTTTGACAGGGAGCAAGACAGTCATCGTGGTGCCCTCGCCCACTTTGCTTTCAATTTCGATTTCGCCGTTGTGCCGTTTGACGATGGAGCGCACCAGCGTCAGCCCCTGCCCTGAGCCCCGGCCCACGGCCTTGGTGGTAAAAAAAGGCTCGAAAATACGTGGCCGCACGTCATCGGCAATGCCCACGCCGTTGTCAGTGATGGCGATCGCCACCCGTTCACCTCGTAAGTACGTCGACACCTTGATTTTTCCCGCGAAGGGCACGTCGGGTGATTGCCCCTTGCGGTCTTCAATGGCATGCGCGGCGTTAATGACCAGGTTGACGAAAACCTGGCTCACCGCGCCGAGCTGGCATTCGACGTACGGCAGCGGTGCGAAGCGCGCTTCGATGCTGGCCGCATAGCGAATTTCGCTGCGCACCAACACCAATGAGCGTTCAAGCGACTTGTTGATGTCAGAGGGCAACATTTCGGGCGCATCGGGGTGCGCAAATTCTTTCAACGCGCGAATCAACTCGGCCACCCGCCGCACGCCTTCACGCGATTCGGCCGTCGAACGGGGAATTTCTCCTTGCAGGTACGGCAGGTCGGCGGCGGCCGCGGCGGCACGCAAGGCTTCGACTGACACCGTGCCGTCCGTCGACGACTCCATCAACGTTTGCGCTTGGTTGACGAAGGTGAGCAGCTCTTTGAATGAGTCGGCCAAAAACGAAAGGTTGTCGCCGATGAACTGCACCGGTGAATTGATTTCATGGGCCATGCCCGCGGCGAGCTGGCCCACCATCTCGAGCTTCTCGGTTTGGCTGCGCGCTGACTCACGTTCGCGTTCTTCGGTGATGTCGCGGCCAATCACGTACATGGCTCCCGAGCGCGGGTCTTTCACCATTGACCACGAAATCACCCGGTAGGCACCCGCTTGGGTGCGGCAGCGCACCGGCAACGTGGCCACTTCTTGCTGTCCATCGAGTTTTTTTCGCTCGGTGTCGAAGAGCTCCCGGTCTTCGGGGTGAACCAGCTGATCTAACTTGAGCCCCGCCATGGCGCTGCAAGACCAGCCCAACACTCGGCTGAAGCTACCGTTGGCCTCGGTGACGCTGAGGTCGGGGCTCAACACACACAACATGTCGGCGCTGGTGCGAAAAAGCACGTCGCGCTGCCGCACGGCTTCGTAACGTTCTCTCAGCTCACTCGACGAGACGTCGAGCGAATGCACCAGCAGTTGTTGATCGTCATCTGAAGATTCATACGCTGCGCTGACGGCGCTCAAAAACGGCGCGAGCGCTTTCAACGCTTCAGGCGGGAGCGAAACGTACCGCTTGAGCTGCCGTCGCAGCAGGGTGTGCATCATTACCCTTCCGAGAAAGTGGTCACCGTCATGGTTTGGTTGTGAAGTTGGCAGCGCGCGCCCCGCGTCACCGGGGCCAGCTCGCCATATGAATAGAACCCGGTCAGCACCGGCTTGGGCCCCAGCACTTCGCGAACCGCCTCGGTCTCTTCTTCGGTGCGTTGCTTAAGCACGCTGCGGCGGCCGACGCAGCT
>JAIBBR010000011.1 GCA_019694575.1 Myxococcaceae bacterium | reverse complement strand
CTGGGACACGTTACAGTCTGTTTTCACCGCGTGGCTCCTTTCCGATTCTGAAAAGCGTCGAAACTCTTCAGTTATCGGCAGAAGTCACGCGGTGTTCCCTCTCCCCCCGGTGACCGATACGGGCTAGTCCCGGCAACGCCCTCGCCTACATCGACTGGAGCCAGCAGGAGTTTGGTATCGCGGCTGCGCTCTCAAATGACGAGGTCATGAAGGCGGCCTACCGCAGCGGCGACCCCTACCTCGAATTCGCGAAGCAGGCTGGTGCCGTTCCTCCGACGGCGACCAAGAAGACTCATGCCGGTATTCGGGAGCAGTTCAAGCAGTGCGCCTTGGGCGTGCAGTACTCGATGGGCGAGACGTCACTGGCCGCGCGGCTCGCCAGAAGCCCAGCAGACGCAAGAGAACTGCTTCGGTTGCACCGCGCGACCTACCCGCGCTTCTGGCGCTGGTCCGATGCCGCGGTCAGCTACGGCATGTTGCACGGCAGTCTCTGGACCACCTTCGGCTGGAAGGTGCAGGTCGGCCCCGACGTCAACCCGCGGTCGCTGGCGAACTTCCCGATGCAGGCGAACGGCGCCGAGATGCTGCGGCTGGCATGCTGTCTCGGTACGGAGCGCGGCATCGACATCTGCGCGCCCGTGCACGACGCCGTGTTGATCGAGGCGCCCGTGGCAGAGCTCGAGGCCAAGGTGGCCGCCATGCAGTCGGCGATGGAGGAGGCGAGCGCCATCGTACTCGGCGGCTTCCGCCTGCGCTCCGAGGTGAGTCACGTCCACTACCCCGGGCGCTACATGGACCAGCGCGGCGCGACCATGTGGAACCTGGTGCTCGACCTTCTCGCGGAGGTTGTCGGTGAGCGGTGAGACCCGTGCACCAGCGCTCGGGTACCTGCGCGACGGCGCACAGGTGTCTCTTCTCCTTTCTCTTCCTCTTCCTACCTGGTGACCGCGTTGCTCGACGGCCCCGACATCAACACCTTGCGGCTGCCGAAGTCCCCCCCGGCCACCAAGGCCAGCCCAGCATCTAGACCTCCCCACCACGTCAAGGGGGAGATGTTCCTGAAGGGGCCCATACCTTGGTCGTGGTTGGTAGCCGCCGGAGGGGCGAAAGGTCGCGCGCTTCAAGTGGCCATCGTTCTCTGGTTGGAGGTCGGCATGAAGAGGTCGGCCACGGTACGACTTCCGCATCAGAGGCTCCGCGACATGGGGGTGGACCGGCACGCAGCTCGGCGCGGCCTCGCGGCATTGGAGGCGGCAGGGTTGGTCGCCGTGGAGCGGCGGAACGGCGCTTCCCCCATCGTCACCGTGGAGGCCCGAGGTGAGAACCGAAGATGAGGCCGCGGGCAGGCGACGGCGCCCCGGCGCTTGTCGCTATGCCCCCAGATTCCTACGTTTTCAGGGTGGGAGCCCCGGAACTTGTCCGTAACCCCGCAGTGGCGGGTCAACCTCAGACGGAAGGGCCTCGCGCGCTCGACCTTCGCGGCGCCCGGCTCGGCCTGACCGCCGTCGAAAGAAAGGCTGTCGAAGAAATGGTGAAGGGCTCCGCGGGGGAGATCGCCGACTTCGTGGCGGTGCGCGCCGCCGCGCTGGCGGCCGACGCCGACGGGGCGGTTCTTCGCCGTTCACTGGCGAAGGCGACCGCAATTCAAGAAGCGCTCGCTTCCCAGTTGTCGGCTCTACTCGCGGCTGCCGTAGCCCGGCGGGACGACGCAGCGGTGAAACTGCTCGACCGCGCGCTCACCGGTGCGGTGTCCCGATTCGCAAGGCTCACCGAAGAACTACGGGCCGACGCCGTCGGCGGTCGCCGTGCCTTTATCCAGTTGGGCATCGCCCAGCACGTGACCGTCACCGGAGAACGGTGAAGTCATGCCGGCGTTTCGACGTCGCCCGTTCACCGACGAGGTTGCCAGAATTTCGGTCGCCGACCTGCGCAGGACCGTCGGCCCGGAGTGGCGCGGCATGAGCTCGGTGGTGCTCACCATCGATGGCGTGGTGACCACCGTGGAGTTTCTTGACCTTCCCTGCGCAACGACGTTCGGCGGGAAGAAGCGCTGGCTACGCTGCCGGTGTGGGGCCGCCGTGATGCGGCTGGGCCACGTTGACGGCGTTTGGCTCTGCTGTCGGGCGTGCTCTCGATGGAAGAGCAGGGATAGGAACGTCTTCCGGCGGGCGGCCCCCTGATTCGGCCGGAGCCGGAGTCTATGTGCCGGCGCTGCGATGCGCTTTCCTCTCGTCCGCTTGACCGTCATCATCCCCGGGGGCCGAATTTGGCAGGAAAATCGAGCACCTGGGAAAGCTCTGTTGACGTCTCCAAGTGGCAAATGCAGTACCTTGCTCCGCTCAAGATGCTGCCGCAGCTTGCCCAAGTACTTCTGCTGATTGCGACCACCGCCACCGCGAGCGCCGTGCCCACCACGGTGACGATCACCCACATCCGCGGCGAGGGCACCCTCTCTTGCCCCGACGAGGCCGCGCTCAAGGGGAATGTGGTATCGCGGCTCGGGTACGACCCATTCGTCCCCGCTGCACCGGTTCGCGCTCTGACCCGCTTCACCAGGGCTGGGCAACGCTTCAGCGCCTCACTGGAGCTCGTTCGCGAGGGTGAGGCCCCCCGCACCCGAACGCTGGATTCAGAATCGACTGACTGCCGCGATGTTGCCGAATCCCTCGCGCTGGCCCTGACGCTTGCCATCGACCCGCAGTTCTTGGTGCGGGAGAAGCCTCGCGCCGTGCCCCCCGCGCCTCCACCCCTGCCAGTCCCAGCGGTGCCGCATGCCAGCGCTCCCGTCGAGCTCGCCGTCTACGGCGGTGGGCTGGTCAGCGTTGGTCTGTCACCCAGCCCCACCGTCGGCGGCAACGTCGGGCTGGGCTTCCGCTACAGGGCTCTTGCTCTCTATGGCGAGGGCCGCTTCGATGCGCCCGCATCGATTGAACTCGCCGCTGGGGTTGTGCACACCAGCCTCCTTCTGGGCACGGTGCTGCCATGCCTCCAGTGGAAGCACATCGGCGCCTGCATGTCGCTGAGCGTCGGGGCACTCCAAGTTGATGGCCGGCTCGCTTTCGGCCGACGTGACACCAGCCCGGTGGTCAAGGCCGGCGTGCGGCTGCAGTACGAGTGGATGCTGTTTCGGCACGTTGGCCTGCTGATTCACGGCGAGGTGAGCGGTGTTCCCACCCGCGTCACCGTTTTCGCCGACGACGTTGCGATTTGGTCCACCAGTCCCGTGGCTGGCAATGTGGGCCTGGGAATCATCGGGGTGCTTTGACAATGGGGGACGCCCGCCCGCAATACCCAGTTGAGATGCCCGCGGCGCTGGATCTCAAGAGCCTTTACGAAAAGGAGGCCGACACCGTGTTTGCCTTCCTGACCCGCTTTGGCCTGCGGCCTGTTGAGGCGGAAGACGCAGTCCACGACACCTTCGTGGCGGCGCTCGGGCGGGCCCGGAGCTTCGATGCGAGCCGCCCAGCGCGGCCATGGCTTCTGGGTATCGCGCTTCGGGTGGCCGTCGCGCGCACCCGGCACGGTCGGACGAGGGAGGAACTCGGCGAGGTCCCCGACTCCCCGGACCCGGGGCAAGACCCCGAGCGGGCCCTGGTTGCCCGCCGCGCCGAACGCCTTGCCCAGCAGGCGCTCGAACAGCTTCCTGAAGAGCAGCGGTCCGTCTTCGTGCTGCACGACCTGCAGGACCTCCCGATGGCGGACATCGCCACAGCCATGGATGCGCCCCTGGCCACCACCTATTCGAGGTTGCGCTTGGCACGCTTGGCCTTCACCCGCGGAGTTGAACAGCTTCGTCAGGCGGGAGGGCGGCTATGAATTTCGACGAGAACGAGCCGATGCCCCCCAGGCCGGTTGAGCTTCAGGCCTTGCCGCCCGTGCGCATGGGTGCGGGGCAGAAGGCGATGCTCTGGTCTCGCGTCGAGGCGTCAGCAGCGGTGGCAGCGGCAGCCACAGAGGCTGTGGCGCAGTCGGGTGGTGCCGAGCATCAGATGTCAGCCGAGCGACTCGCCACGTCTGCTGGAGCGGCCCCATCGCTCGTCGCCAAAGCGGGCCTGAACTCTGCGGTAGTCAAGTGGGGCCTTGCGGCACTCGTCACCGGCGTCGCAGCGGGCGCCGCGGTTGACCGGTACGGGTTTCCACCCGAGCCGACCGTCGTTGAGAGGGTTGTCGTACGTACCCAAGAGGTGCGCGTCGAGGTTCCCTTGCCGGCGCCCCCCACAGCGCCCCCGACACCGGCCGCGAGGACCGCCTTGCAGAAGTCCGAGCCCAAGGAGCAGCGGCCTGTGCAGAAGGAGCCTGCGGTCGAGGCTGCCGGCACCAACCTTGAGCGGCAACTGCTCGAGGGGGCTAGGACTGCCCTCGTACGTCGAGACGCGAATTTCGCCCTGGAGACGTTGGACAAGCTGCGACGCGAGTTTCCGCGAGGCCAGTTAGCCGAGGAGCGCGACAGCCTTCAGGTTCAGGCGCTGCAGCAGGCCAAGCGTGAAGCCGACGCGAAGGCAGCCGCCAGGACGTTCCTCGAGCGGTATCCCCATAGCGTGTTCGGGCCTGCCGTTGAAGCCGTCCTTCAGGGCGAAAAATAGTGCGCGCCGTTTGATAGAAAGTCCGGGGTGCCCGCAACAGAGTCGTCGAGGGTGGCGCAGCACGATTTGACGATGGACAGCATCGTCCCGTAAGAGACGAACGCGTCCAGGTGGGAGCACGGAAATGAAGACGTGGGTTCTTTCATTTGCAGTCTTGGTGGCCAGCGCCTGTGACTCGTCCCTAAACGCCGGAAACAGCTGCAACGCGACGACGTGCGAAGGCTGCTGTACCCCGGAGGGAGCTTGCCGGACTGGCAACGTCACTTCCGCGTGCGGAGCGAACGGGGTGGCCTGCATCGATTGCTCGGTGCAGAACGCCACGTGCTCGTCGGCTGGCACGTGCTTGCCCGGGTCAGGTGGCGGTGGCGATGGTGGTGGTGACGCGGGCAACCCGGACGCTGGCGGCGGCGGGGGAGGAGACGGCGGCGGCACGGTAGTGTTCGACGGAGGCTGGGCAACGCTCGAAAATGGGTGGCAACTCGCCGAACGCCCATCCATCGCAACGGGGTTTCTGGACCGTGTGCACGGGACTGGGCCCGACGATGTGTGGGCCGTGGGTGAGGGCAACCCGGGCATGCACTGGAACGGTGCATCCTGGGAGGCGGTGCCGAGGTTGGCGACGTTCCCTGGCGTGGTGACCGGGGTCTTCGCTCGCGCTCGATACGACGTCTGGATCTGTGGATACAGCGATACGGCGATGCGGTTCGACGGCGGATGGGCGCCCGTCCCCTTGCCGGGTGGTTGCTATGCCGTCATTGCGATATCGGCGAACGACGCTTGGGCATTCCATGGCAGTGCCGCCAAGCACTGGGATGGCACAAGCTGGACAGCAAGCAGAAACGGTCTCGACAGCGCTACAAGTGTCAATGCTGCCTGGGCCTTGTCTGGCTCAAACGTATGGGCGGTAGGTGAAAAGGGGCTGGTTGCTCGTTGGGACGGAGGAGCATGGTCTTCCACGCGATTCGACGCCGGAGTTCCGACGAGTTATCCCCCTGAACCGCCACCGCAGTTCAATGGCGTTTGGGGCTCCGCGGCGGACGATGTCTGGGTTGTCGGCTCGACCCTTCTTCGCTGGGACGGGCAACGTCTGGCTCCAATGCCGCTGGGGACCGACGCCGGCACCTTGTTGGGTGTCCACGGGACCAGCCGGAACGATGTCTGGGTGGCGGCGAGAGACGGTGCGCTGCACTGGAACGGAACGGGGTGGCAGATGGTGCCGTGGCCCGGAGGCGGGACCGCGCCAGTGGCATCGGTGTGGACCGACACAGCCGGTACAGCGTGGTTTGCCGATGGCCATCGGGTGCTGCGCCGGGGACCTTAGGCGAGCTCGCCCGAGCGCCGGCCTCGCCTCTCAGCAGCCATCACGACGCAGAAGCTCTGCAGCTCGAGCCACCGCTGGGTGCCCCTCCTCAGCGCCCAGGCTCCGGGCCAGTTCGAGCACCTCGGCGAGGACGTTTGCTACCGTGCTACCCGCAATCGGCGGCAAAGGCGCCTCGACCGATGTCGGCCCCAGCTCACCTTCCACGCAAGCGCCTGAACTTCCCGGGACGCCCACGCCAGACTCATCTAAACTGACGTCAACCGCCGTCCCCTGACGGCATTCGAGTCCGGGGAGGGCCATTCGCTGAGGCATTTCGAACAGTCTTCGTGACGGAACGAAAGCGTCTCGCCCAATGCCCCGGTAATGCTCAAAACATTTCGGGTGATCAAATCGATACTCATTTCAGGTGCATTGGCTGCGGGCTGCTCGGTGGCCGGTGTTCACGGCATTTATGAGCGCGTGACGTACGAAGCTCCGACGCCTACCACGTGTGCCGACCTCGACATGTCGAAGCAGGGCGGGTGGATAGTGGTGGAAGGCTGCGAAGCCTTGTTCTGGGACGCGGTGGTGGAAGAGACCAAGAAGAGCAAGACGGTGAGAGCTGTTTCGGTGCCTCTGCGATCGAAGGGGTCGCTTGAAGAGCCACGCATCGTGCTCAGCACTGCCAACGAGAAAATGCTTTCGGCTGTGCGCGCGGTGAAGAAAAGCGAAAACGGCATTGACCCTGAGCAGCACACGCCCGACGAGGTTCAGCAGAACCGTGGCACGGTGCTGCAGGCGCTCAAGCCAGTCACCGTTCCGCGGTTTCAGGCCCGCGTCGAGGGGCCACCCTCGGGCGAATTGGCAAAGCTGATGCCGAACTTGCCCAGCGCGACAGTCGTCGTGCGTCAGGTAGACGAAGGAAAGCCGGGGGTGTGGTGGCCGCTGTTCTTGCTTCTCACCGGTGTTTTTTGGGGGCTGTCGGCGTTGAGCTCGGTGCTCAGCCTAAACAGGCCTGCTTTCGAACCAGACGACGCGCCTGCTTAAGTGTGTTGTGAAGACTTCGTGACGGACTTCAACGGCCTCGCCCAATGACCTGGTCAAGGAGACGTTCACAATGCGAAAAATCGTTCTATTGATGGGTGTGGTGAGCAGCTTGGTGATGACGGCGTGTGGGCCCCGCAGCTGCAATGAGCTCTGCGAAAAGCCGTGCAGCGGGATAACGACGTCAGACTGCAAGGCGTCATGCACCAAAGCGGCTGCGGTCACCAAGGCGTCGAGCTGCCAGCAAAAATACGATGTGTACGTCAGCTGTCTGTCGGGGCTGGCCGATGCTGATCGGTGCAGCTCCACGAACACGCTTTGCAAAACCGAAATGAATGCGTTCGTGAGCTGCGCAGCCGACTACTGCACCGCGCACCCGAACGACGCGGCCTGTAAGCTCTAACCGGGTGATGGCGGGCGCCGAAATTGGCGCAGCAACGTCGAAGTCCACATCGCGATTGCCGCCAGGCCCAGCCCGACGACCAAGAGTGTATTCTCGGGCGAAAGCCGCGGTGTCGATGGGTCGCGGTTCGCTGTAAAAATCAGCTGGTTGATGGCGATGAACAACGCAACCGCCCAGCACACCAGCCACAGCATGTGGCGCATCATGATCTGCGACAGCTCAGCGCGGTGCTCGGGTGCAAGCCAGTAATCGCGGTGGGGCACGTTGATCATCGAGGGTGGCATGCGATCAATCAGCCGCACCGAGCCCAGCATCACCAGCGCGATGAAGCAGAGCAGCACCCCTTCGAAAATGACCATGCCAGAAGGCGACATCCACCCATTGGGCGCGCCGCTGCCGTCGAAATGCGAGGCGATTGGGTCAGGCATCAAGGGCAGGTAGTGAGCCAGGTGGGCTGCTCCAGCAAGAAGCAATAAACCCAAAGCCGTGAGAGGAACGCCATAGCGCACGGTGAGCACTATGCCAGTGACGGGCGCCGCCTGCTAAAGGGCTGCCGCTCATGACAGTGAAGCTTGATAACGCCGATCTCGGCAAAGCCTCGCGAAAAGCAGCAGCTGCGGCCTTGTCAGCCCATGTGCAGGTGGTGAAGGGCACGCCGCTGCGTCAGGCGCTGAGCGATGCGCTGGCTGAAGCGAAGGGCTTGGGCGGGCAAGAACGGCATTTCGCCGCCTTCGCGGTGCGTGAGCTTTCACGGCACCTGCGCTGGCTCGATGCGTGGGGCCGCGCCTATGGCTGCCCTCCGTCGTCGTTTCACCTGAAAGAAGATGCGGCGATTATTCGCTATGCGATCTGGAGAAAGCATCGCCTCGCAGCGGCTCCTGTTCAGATTCTCGCTGAGCTGAAATTGCCCGGACCGGTGCGGCCCCGTTCGCTGCCCGACGCGGCGTTGCAGAAGCTGCTCGACGCTCCAACGCCCGAATTTCCGCTGCCAGAAGAGCCGGTAGAACGGGCCGCCGCGGTTCACTCATTTCCCAACTGGTTGGCTGCCCGCCTTGCCACCGAGGTAGACGCGACGCAGCTCGAGCCGCTGCTTGCCGCGCTCAACCACGAGTCGGCGTTGGCGTTGCGGGTGCGTCCTCCTTTGCGTCGTGAAGCGGTGCTCGCTTCGCTGCGGGCGCAAGGTGTTGAGGCCGAGCTGCTCGATGAAGCCAACCAGGCGATTTGGGTTCCCAATGGGCGCCGCGCGGTTTTTGAATCGCGAGAAATGAAGGTCGGCTTGCTACAAGTGATGGACGCCGGCAGCCAACGGCTCGCGGCGCTTTGTGCTCCGGCTGAAGGAGCGAAGGTAGTCGATTACTGCGCGGGCGCAGGCGGTAAGACAATTGCTTTGGCCGATGCAGTTGGCCCTGCCGGCCGGGTCTACGCGTCAGATCTCTCTAAACGCCGCCTTGAAGACGCCCAAACCCGCGTGCGAATGCTCAAGTTGACGCACGTGTCGTTTCCCTCGGAGCTGCCGGTGGAAACAGCCGATTGCGTGCTTGTCGACGCTCCATGCAGCGGGGCTGGCACTTTGGCCCGCGAGCCTGATCAAAAGTGGAAGCTCAGCGAGAAGACAATTGCCGAGCGCACCGTCAGCCAAACTGAGATTTTGAACAAGCTCGCGCCACGGCTAAAGCGAGGGGCGGTGCTGGTGTACGGCACGTGCTCGATTCTGCGCGCTGAGAACGAGGAGATCGTTGACGCGTTCCTCAAGCGGCACCCCACCTTTGGCAGAACACAGCCCGACTTGCGTGTTTGGCCGCACCAAAGCGTCGGCGGCGGCTACTATGGTGCACGGTTGGTGAAGGGGTAAGGGTGGCGTTACTGCGAGTTGGTTTCAACGAGGAGAGTCAGCGTGCCTGAACAGCGTGGCAATGAAGTGTTGAAGCAGATCAACGCCGCATGGGCCGACGCGCAAGATCAGCTCAAAGCGTTGCGCGGCCAAGTCGAAAAAACCGCCGCCATGGCGCAGGCCAAAGTGCAGTCGAACTTCTTGGCGAGAGATCTCGACAGGGCTTACCGCGACTTGGGCGAGGCGGTGTGGGCCCAGGTGTCGAAGGGGCAGCTCACCTTGCCCAAGAACATGTCGGCTGTGCTCAAAGCGCTCGAGACTGTCACTCAGCGAATTCAAGAGCAGAACGCGAGCATCAACGACCTGCTCTCAGAGGGAGCCGACGTCGCTGCCAAGTTAAAAGAAAAGATGTCCAAAACAGGGGTAGCCACGAAGGACAAGAAGCGATAGTAAGCGCCGCGTTCGTTTCCCCAACGCGAACGGGTTTAACGGGGTCATAGCTCAGCTGGGAGAGCGCCTGAATGGCATTCAGGAGGTCGTCGGTTCGATCCCGACTGGCTCCATTGGTGGAAAACAAGCCCTCGGCCAAACAGCCGGGGGCTTCGTGCTTAGCGGGCGTCGAGGTCTTCTTGTGCAGCAAGGATCTCCGCGGCTTTGGCAGAGGCCTCCAGCTGGCGTTGGCGACCAATTCATGAATAAAGACGCCCGCCTTTGGGTACTTCTTTTCGATGATTCGCGTGTTCCATCAACTCAGCAAAAAGATCTCGCAGTTCAACCGGCACCCCGACACTGAGTTTGTCGGCGTCGGTACGTTGCTGGCGGTCGGTGCCGGTGGTCTTGGCTGCCTCCGTCATCATTGGCGGCGGCGACTGACGCGACATGGCGGCACTTCAAAAGATCGGCATTGAGGGACCACCCACCCCAACGATGTTGTAAGAGGGACTCTTGTGCTCACCCGTAGAAGTCTTCTTGGTGGAATCGGTCTGATCTCGATGAACTCATTTGCTCAGAAGAAGGCAGCCCCACAGCCGCCAGCGGGTCACCCCTTGGCCCCGCTTCTCGTTCCGAACGACGGGTCGAAGCTGGTAGTGCCGGACCGCGGCGTCAAACCACGGGAGATCGATCGGCAGCGGCTGTTTCCCGCGATTGTTCCGATCGGCTATTTGGACCAGACGAGCGTCGCGATGCCGCGAATGCCCCTGCTTGACGGGCTCGAAGTCGTCATTTGCGAAGACTTGAACGGGATCGCAGGCTACGTGAGGACCATCGATCTTGAGACGATGAAGCTCACGACGAGAGAAGCGCATCGCCTGGCGCTGGAGAATTTGATGACGGCGGCCGAGAAGGACCAGATCCCAATGTCTCTTCGTCAGCCGAGTGAGGATCTGAAATTGTTCTTTTTCATTGGCTGGCTCGGCGCAAACTGCCTCTTGCTCCCTGGGCTGCGAGAGACGGCGCAGCGGGCGTTGGGCGCGACCGGCGAGATTTGCGCGATGATTCCCCACCGGGAAACGCTGGTCCTGTTTGAGGACGGCGACCGCGCCCGCAGAAGTCGTGTGCAGAAACTCGTGACCGAGGCCGAGAAAGACGGTCGCAAGCCCATCACAGGCCGGCTGCTTCGCGTGTTGTCGAGCCCTCCGGGCCATTGGTACGCAACAGCCCCGCCCGCCGAGTTCCTCAAGGAAGCTTGAGAGCTTCTCCACGCGATGCAAACGATCTGGGTGCAATGCGCCCGTGCTGTGAATCATTGATCGAGGCTGTGGTTGGCTGTCACGCTGGGTGCAAGACTCCGTCCGCAAAGGGTTGGCATTCATGAGGTCGACGGTTCGATCCCGTCTGGCTCCACTGATGGTGATGGCCTCTTCTTGCTCGACGAGGATCTGCTCGAGCAAGAAGGGAGTCCGACTGGCATTGCCGCCCATTTCGTGAATAAAGGCGGGCGTCTTTGGTTCCAGATCATCAATGATTCGCGTGTTCCATCAACTCAGCAAAAAGATCTCGCAGTTCAACCGGCACCCCGACACTGAGTTTGTCGGCGTCGGTACGTTACTGGCGTCTGCAGCGGTGGGCGTCGTCGCATTCTTTCAGTTCAACGCCAGCGCCGTTGCATCAATTGTCACCATCGTTGTCGCGTACATTGTGCTCTTTGCTTGCTACGCGAGCCGGTACACCGCCTGGCTGCCGATGATGTTGGGCAGCTTCACCATGACCGCCATTCCCACTGCAGCTGGTCTGGGCCTGGGCAGTCATCTGCTCGGTACCGTTGGTGAATGGGTCGGCGCGGGTTTGGGCTTGCTAATCGGTATCGCCATTTCGGTCCGCTCCTACTGGGCGATGTTTCGCCCGCGTTGGCGCTCCGAAGTGACCTGAAAGAGCGACCTTCACCGCGCGGCGCAGACAAAAAAACGGGCGGCCCGCTTTTAAAGGCGAACCGCCAGTCGAAACTTCGTAAGCAGCTGCTTATTTGCCTTTGATCGACAGCAACTCGACTTCGAAGATCAAGGTCGCGCCACCGGGAATTTGACCGCCCGCGCCTGCGTCGCCGTAAGCAATCGCCGAGGGGCAGATCAGCTTGGCCTTGCCGCCGACTTTCATCTTGCCCACGCCCTCGGTCCAGCATTTGATCACGCCGTTGAGCGGAAACTCGGTGGGCTGACCGCGCTTGTAGCTCGAATCAAACTCGGTACCGTCGATCAACGTGCCCTTGTAGTGCACCGACACCGTGTCGGTCGGGGCCGGCGAGGGGCCCGAACCTTCCTTGGTGTGGAACAGAATCAAGCCGCTGTCAGACTTCAGAGCACCTTTTTCAGCCCCCATTTTGGTCAAGAAGGCCTCAGACTTCTTCTTTTCGGCGGCCGCCTTGGTCTTTTCGATCTCTTGCTTGGCTGACGCGCGCGCCTGCACCAGCTGCTGCACTTTGGGCATGTAGTCGGCCGCCGCGACGCGGGCTTTGCCGCCGCTCGCTCCGTCGCCAATGCCCTTTTGCAGCTCGGCCACTTCGGCCTTGCTGAGCACGAAGTCCTTGGCCACGCGGTCGCCAAAGTTGAAGCCGATGGAATAGAGAATGTTGTTGATGTCGGCCTGCGAGAGCGGCGGAGTGCCGCCATCGGTGGCTGCCGGAGCTGCCAGGGTCGAAGTGCTCACCACGAGTGCCATTGCCAAGGTGCGGAACATGAATCGTTTTCCTTTGAACCTACGAGAAGACGGTGCTGCTACTGCTACCCCCTAAAAATCGCCATCACATCTTTCAGTAACGTGAGCGCTTCGGCCTTCGGTCGCTGAAACGCGTTGCGGCCCATGATTGAACCGAACCCGCCGCCCGCCGCGATGCCGCGAATCTCTTCGAGCAACGCCGGAGTGTCTTTCGCTTCGCCACCCGAGAAGATCACGATGCGCTTGCCGTTGAACGAGCTCTGCACCACGTGCTTCACCCGGTCGGCCATCGTCTTGGTGGGAATTTGGAATTTCTCGAAGACCTTCTTTGCTTCGGCCTGCTCGATGAAGTCTTTCGGAGGCTTCACTTTGATCACATGCGCGCCGAGCTGCGCTGAAATTTGCGCCGCATATGCCACCACGTCGATCGCCGTCTCGCCGTCTTTCGACATGCCGCCTCCACGCGGGTAAGCCCACAGCACCGTGGGCATGCCGCACGACTTGGCCTCGGCGATCAGGTCGCGCAGGTCTTGGTACATCTGATTGCGTTGACCCGAGCCCGGGTAAATCGTGTAACCGATCGCCGAGCAGCCGAGCCGCACCGCGTCTTTTACCGTGCCGGTGAGCGCCGAGCAGGGCTCAGCGATCTTCGCCAGCGAGTCAGAGTTGTTGAGCTTGAGAATGAGTGGAATTTCGCCCTTCAACTTGCCAGCCACGGCCTCCAAAAAGCCCAGCGGAGCAGCATATGCATTACAGCCCGATTCGATCGCCAGCGCCGCGTGATAGTCGGGGTCGTAGCCAGCTGGGTTTTGCTGAAATGATCGTGCTGGGCCGTGCTCGAAGCCCTGATCAACCGGCAGAATCACCATTTTGCCGGTGCCCGCGAGCGTGCCGTGATTGAGCATGCGCGCCAGCTGCGTCAGCGTGCCCGGGTTGTCAGAGGGGTACCACGAGAGAATCTGTTGAACACGTTCGGTATACGCCATGGCTGCCACTCCTCGTTAAAAAGGAACGGCCGTTCGTATACCTCAAGATGGCGACCTGTCAGCAGATCACTTCGTGTCAGGTTTCGGGGCGATCACTTTCAGCGGGGTGCTCCCCATGGGGTTGCCGCCCACCCGCACCAGCGTTTGATATTCGCCAGCGCCGCTCATCGTCGTGGGGTCCCAATCGACGGTGTAGTCGACCTCGTCGTCTTTTAGACCCTTGAAATTGAGCTGCCCGCCGGTGACTTCCATCATCGTTTCACCGTGTGAATCTAAAATCGCCACGTCGATCGAGGTATTCACCTTCTGTGGGCACTTCACGCGTACGACCGTGGTGAACTTTTCGCTTACCAGAGGGTCTCCTGCGAGCTTTACGCCGTCAAAAGGCGCAGACGGTTGCGCCCCAGCAGCCGTGCGTGTGAACGACTTGCCGTGCGTCACTTTCACCACGCTGTAAGTGGCGCTGGCGGGGGTTACCGTGGGCCCTTGAGCCGCGGGGTTGACCTCCTTGGGCTTGGTGAGGCCTTCTGCCTTGGGTATGGCTCCAAACGAGGGGAGCCCGAGATCGAGCTTCTGGGGCGGCTTCTTGGGCTTGTCGGCTGACCACGCGGTGGTGGCGAGCAGGGTGGCGGCAAAAACTCCAAGGCGAATTCGCATCGATAGCTCCTTCACGAACCGTACGACTGTGGGCGGCATTCTATTCTGGCTTGGGTCCACGAGGCCAAAACGAGGCCCGCACACCTTTGAGACGTGGCGCCACCAAAGCACGCAACGTGCGGCTCTTCTGAAAGAGAACGCGTAAATCTTGCGACCGCATGTTGGTAGCGCGCCAAGTCAGGCGTTCGAGCCCATCGAAAACGCGGTGGGTCCAGTCGGGCGAGGCGCCATCGCGCTGTTGCTCGTGCACATCGAGAGGCTGTTCGTCAGTGGCCGCGGCCGGAAACCAGTGTGCTTCGGCCGCGCGCCCATAGGCCTGAATGTCGGGCCGGGCCAAGATCAACGGCGCGCGATCGGCAGTGCGTGCCGCGGGCGTCAGCGAGAGTTTCTTGGCTACCCGCGCCACGGTGTCGAGCACCAGCGAGGCTTGCGCATCAGACAGGGTGGCCTGTGGGGTGGCGAGCAACCAGGGGCCCGTGCCATACGCAACGCGCAGCCATACGCCGGCCTCTCGCAGCTCCCGTGCGAAACGGTTGGCGCGCACGCTGTCTCCCACCCAAAGGGGAATGCGTGGCGTCACCGAAGGGCCGGTGTCGAAGCCTTGCGCGCTCAAGCCCTCATTTAGCTTTTGCGCCACGTCGAACAGACGGGCCCGGCGGGCGGGTTCTCGCGCGATGATTTCTAAGCTCTTGGCCGCGGCCGCTGCGAACGGTGCAGACAATAGGGCATGCTCGGGCAGCTCGGCTCTCAAGCACTCGACCAAAGCCTTGGGGCCCGCCACCAGCGCTCCCGATGACGCGAGGGCAGTGTCGAGCCGCGTGAAGACAACGGCCGCGGTGCCTTGTAGCCGTTGATGCTCGAGTGCGCCGCCGCCGCTCTTGCCCAGCACCCCGAGCGCATGGCTTTCGTCGACCAGCCAAGTGGCGTTCACAGTGCGCGCGGCTTCTGCCGGCCCCGCCAGCGAGGCGAAATCACCTTCGAAGGGGTAAATGCCCGCGCTGACCCAGAGCGCTGCTTCAGCCGCCGGCAGCTGCTTCACCGTCTCGAGATCACCAGCGGAAATCAGGAGTGAGGGCGAAGATGCGAGCAGATCGCGCATGCCCAAACGAGAGCGGCCGTCGACGAACACGCGATCGGCCTGCTCCAAGAGCAACCGCCACAGATCGGCCGCTGAAGAAGATGCGACGGCGGCTTCGCAACCACTTTGGCGGGCAAAGGCGTCTTCGAGCTCGCGCACCGACTTCGCAGCGATCAGGGGAACAGGGCCGTAACGGCGCAGCGCTGATTGGGCCGCCTCTTTGACGCGTGCGTCGCCTGAAAGACCGAGCACGTCGTCAGATGCCAGGTTCACGACCCGCCGGCCGAAAGCTTCAACCTCGGCTTGAGCGACCACGGCGTCGATTTCCCACGGGGCTTTTTGCGCGACTTGTTCTCGCGCCCACGCTTCGAATCGCTCGAGAAATGACGCCACGTGCGCATTTGTAGCGCAGAGCGCTCCTTGCACCCAAGGAAGGCCTTGTGCTCATTACCCCCGGTTGATCATTTCTGCCGCAAATGGCCGCGGCAGCCGGTTGCTTGCATTCTCAGGGGGTTGTTGGTACGAGCCGCCCCGCTGCAATGGGCATTTCGCCCCCGCACCTCTGGCTGCAGTCCACGTGCGAGAGAAAGAGGAAGCAAATATGAAGGGTTTGATCGGTAAGAAGGTCGGTATGAGCCAAGTTTTCGTCGAAGGCGGAAACATGGTTCCCGTGACGGTGATCGACATCACCTCGCTCATCGTGGTGGGCAAGCGCACACCTGAGAAAGACAAATACTCGGCAGTCACTCTCGGCTTTGGTGTGGCGAAAGAGAAGCGTCTGACCGCGGCGCAAAAGGGCTCGTTCAAGAAGGCGGGTGCTCCAGGCCGCAAGATCGTCAAAGAGTTTCGCATGTCGGCTGAAGAGGTCGCCAAGCTCAATGTCGGTGACGAAGTCAAAGCTGACCTGTTCATCAAGGGTCAAATGGTCGATGTCACCGGCATCACCAAGGGCCGTGGCTACCAAGGTGTCATGAAGCGGTGGAGCTTTCGCGGGTTCGGTCAGACCCACGGTACCCACGAATACCGCCGTCACCCCGGCGCCATCGGTCAGCGTAAAACGCCGGGCCGCGTGTACCCCAACAAGAAGCTGCCGGGTCACTATGGTGTAGAGCAAGTCACCACGCAGAACCTCGAAGTAATCGAAGTGATTACAGAGAAGAATTTGATTTTGGTGAAGGGTGGCATTCCCGGTCACAACGAAGGCGTGGTGATTGTGCGCCCGTCGATCAAGTCGGCCATTCGTGAGAGCCACAAGAAGAAGAAGTAACCGTCACTTTTTCAACAGAGGGCGCCTCGTGAAGGCTTCGGGCAATCACGGTTCGGTCTTGAGCGGGTTTTCCCGTAGAGGCGCCTTTGGCTTGGTGGCGCTGGTGATGCTGCTGGCCAGTGCCTGCAGCACCGCTCCGAATGACAACTTGGCTCTGGGTGAGCCGTGTTTTCCCACGGTGGCGCCGGGCGACAGCAACCCTCAATGCATTTCGGGCCTCTGCGTAGCGCTCGATTCTGCGTCGGGGTTCTGCACCCAAGAATGCACCAACGACAGCGAATGCCCCAATGGCTATCTCTGTCAGGCAGCCGGTCGTTACGGCAAAGTGTGTCGCAAGCTGACGGGTTGCAAGCAGTCAACCGACTGTCCGTCGGGCCATGTCTGCAACGCCGAAACCGGCAACTGTTACATCAAAGTCGACCGTATTTTGTGCTCGCCTTGCCAAGACTCTGAGCAATGCCCGCAAGGGGGCGCTTGCTTCGAAGCGGTTGGCTCGGGTGAAAAGTTCTGCACGTCGGCATGTGGCGCCAACGACAGCTGCCCCGCGGGCTTTGGTTGCCAAGAGATTCCGGCGGGTAAAGAAAAGGCGCTGATCAAACAGTGTGTGCCGCTTACCCAGTCGTGCAATTTCGGCAAGGTGTTGTGCGAGCCGTGCCAGGGCGACGCGGAGTGCGGCGGGCCTCACGATGTATGCGTGCGCAACGTGGTGTCGGGTGAAACGTTCTGCGGCCGTGACTGCAACCCTAAGAAAAATCTGTGCCCGACGCCTGGGTGCGTACCTGAAGACCTCGATAGCGCGCAGAACCCCGAGTGCCCCAGTGGCTTTGCTTGTACCAACATCGGCAAGACCGATGACCCCAATGTCAGCGGGCCATTTCAGTGCGTGCCGGTATCAAACAGCTGCAAGGGTTATTGCGACGGCACTGAAGAAGTGAGCCAACTGCGCCAGTGCGGTTTGGGCAAGAGCTGCGTTCAAAACCAGTGTCAGGGGGCGGGTGACGGTCGAGAATGTGCGCCGTGCTTCGACAATGACGACTGCCGTCGGGGCAGTCACCCTGAGAACCGCTGCATCGTAAATAACTGTACAGACTGTGCATTCAAGGGTGAGGCGTTCTGCGCAACCCCGTGTGCTGATGACGCCGCATGTTTGCGCAGTTTCGGGCCTGGCTTTGTTTGCAAGGCGGTCAGTGACGCGTCGGGGGCGATGAAGAGCTACTGCATTCCTCAGCGGGGTACCTGTCAGTCGGGTACGCACCGTTTGGGTGAAGACTGCAGTGTCAACGGCGCGCAAGACTGTGTGGCAGGTGTTTGCCTGAAGGTCGGTAACGCTTCACTGTGCAGCCATGCGTGCAAGGCCGACGCTGAGTGTGGCGATACGCGTTTTCGCTGCTGTGAGTCGTCAAGCAGTGGCTATGACTGCGCCGAAGAGAAACGCACCGCCACTGGGCCCAAGAGTGGCTCGGGGGTGTGCACACCGTTTGGCGGCTTGTTCGGCGACGACTGTACGCCGGGGCGTCCTCCCTGCCAGACGGGCACCTGCTTAGACTTGGGCACTGCGCGGGTGTGCACCACACCGTGCGGTGCAGGCATCTCGTGCGCGCCGGGGTTCGCTTGTCGCAAGGCGAAGATCGCCGACGGTAACGATGTCGACGTTTGTTTCCCTGAAGGTGGCGGTGAAGCGGGCGCAAGTTGCACGTTTGGCCCCGCGGCGTGCGCGCAAGGTTTGTGCATTCGCAAAGATTCAGGCCCAATCTGCACCATGCCGTGCAGCGACTCGGGTGACTGTCCGGTCGATTGGGCGTGTGACGTGGTCAAAGCCGTCACCGAGCAATCGGTGCAGGCCTGCATTCCCAATAGCTTGAGGTGACCCGTTAAGTACCGAAACCCTATGTCACTTTTTTTCGCGCGGTGTGCTAGGGAGCGCGCCGTTCTACAGGCCGGTCGTTTGACGTAGCGTCTTATGAAACTGGGTAGGGTCTTCAGTGTTATTGCCGTTCTCGCCTTGCTTGCCTATGGCTGTGGCGATCGCTCGCGCACCCGGCGCATTATCGAGTCGTACACGCTGGTGCCGGGTACCCCGACGGTCGATGAAGGCACTCCGCAGGTGCTGATCGACGACACCCGCGAGAACGATCGGTTCGGCATCAATGTTCCCAAGCAGTGCGACCTTTATCAGCAGCTCTCGGTGCGCAAGGTCGACATCTTGTGGGTGGTCGATTCCTCGGGCTCGATGGAGTCGAAGCAGCAGCGCCTAAAATCAAAAATCAGTGAGTTTTTGAGCGAGTTACTCAAGGCCAACCCGCCGATCGACTTTCATATTGGCGTCGTCTCTACTGATACCGACAGTGCGCTTACCCGCGGGCAATTGCGGCCGTGGTCAGTCGGCGGCTTGTCAGGCAACTTCGTTGCGTGCACGCCCCAGCAGACAGGTGGGCTGTTATGCAACACCTCGCCGAATGTGGCGATGGCCACCAGCTCGGCCGAAGCAGCCTTCAACTCGATGGCCAACGTGGGTCTCTTAGGCAGCGCGCAGGAGCGCGGTCTTTACGCGGCGTATTTGGCGCTGACCAACCCCGACAACATTACCGGCACAGCAGGAGAACGCTTCGTGCGCCCCGACGCAGCGTTGTACGTGATCTTCGTTAGCGATGAAGACGATGCTTCATGCAACCCGGTGGTACGGCAGGCCACTTGTACGGCTGACCCCGGCTGCCGCTGCGCGTCTGATCAGGCGTTGGGCGGCGTGGGCGCGTTCGGCTCGACCGAGTACTTCACGCGCTTCTTTGAGACCTACAAGGGCTACGGCAATGCTGACGCGGTGGCGGTGGCGGCGATCGTTGCGCTCGACGACGGGCCTGATGCCGGAGTGCCCGCGCAATATGGTGATACGAGTCAGCATGTAGGCTGTTGCCGCGCCCGAGACGGCGGCAGTTGCCCCAAGTCGGGTACCTACGCGGTCGATGCGGGCTTCGACGTGGGTTACTTCGGTAGCCGATACGTCAAAGTCGCTGCCGAAACCGGTGGTACAGCCGTTTCGATCTGCGATGACAACTTCACCGACGCGTTGAAGGCGTTGGGCTATGCCGCTTCAGGCCTGCGCCGAGAATACCGGTTGAGCCGCGGCCCCGACGTGCGACCAATGGGCAACATTGCTTCGGGCTTCGATCTCTATGTGTCGGCTCCGACGGCAGCCAACTGCCAAATCGACGGTAACTGCCCCATGGGCCAATTCTGCCGTTCGAACCGTTGCGCCAAGCGTATTGATGTCACCACTCACGCAACGTCGAATGCGCCGGGCTACGTGAAATGTGAGGGGTCGAGTCTGCGCAATGTCGTGCGTTTTGAGGGCTCGTCGGTACCCGAATCGTTGAGCGCCGTTGAGATTTGCTACGACGTGCAAGCCAATTTTCAGAACAGCTGTCCGTGACGTGGAGCCGCTACGACGATGAAAATGAAAATGCTTTGGGGAATTGCCGCGGTGCTGTTGACCAGCGCTCCGGCCTGGGCTGACGACGACGAGCTCATCGAAAAGGTGGTGGTGCGTAACCGCCTCTTTACGCCGGCCGGCAAGTTCGAGCTCGGCGCGTCGGCTGGCCTCACGTTGGTTTCGCGGCTGACCGAGCACTACAATTTTCAAGCGAACCTTGGCTACAACATCGCCGACTCCTTTGCTGTCGAGCTGCGCGCGGGGTGGGCTTATTCGCGCAACACCAGCTTGACCAACCGGGTGCGTGAGCAGTTGCTGTCGACCAGCGTCGAGAAGTTCAGCGACGTGTCGGGTCTGTGGCGCATGAGCGTCAACGGGGCAATCGGCGCGCGTTGGCAACCCATTTACGGCAAGATTTCATTGGTCGCCGAAGTGCCGGTGCATTTTCAGCTCTATTTATGGGCGGGGGCGGGCGGGGCGTTGCTCGACCGCGAGTCAGCGGTGTTGTGCACTCAGCCGGTGCGCGGCGGCTCGATGAATGCAATTACCGCCTGCAACGAGTACCTCACCGAGCAGAAGTTTGCTCCCGTTGTTTCTTTGGCGGCGGGCTTTCGCTTCTTCATCAACGAGCATCACGTGGTTCGTATTGAAGTGCGCGACTGGTCATACTTCGACTCGTACTACGAGAACGTGCCGGCCAGCGCCAACGGAGCGCAGGGAGGCACGTTGGCGAGCTCACCCGGCATCACCAACGTGGTGCTGCTCGATCTCGGCTATTCCTTCATTTTCTAAGTGAGCGCCACTGACATGAGAACTTCACTTTTGATGGCTGGGCTTTTGTGGGCAGCGGGCGCGCAAGCGGCGCTGCGTTGGCCGAGCGAAATGACCAAGGTGTTCACCGCGCAAGCCCCGGCGGCGAACGACGACGATGACGAAGACGACGCCAAGCCGGCCCCCAACAAACCCGCGACGCCCAGCGATGCGCCCAAGAAAGGTGACGCTGTGGTGACCGCTCCGGCTCCTGCAGCGACAGGCAGCAGCGCTGATGCGCAGAAGTTGGTGTCGGGCGCTCCGCTCTATAACCCCAATGTCGCGGTACACATCGTCGAAGCGAAACAGTTCTCTGACAGCAAACAGCGCGAAGTGGTGATCTACCCGGCCACGGTGCAAGTGAATGGCAAGTTCACTCAGCACGCCGGCAGTGCCATGGCAGTGTTGTGGCACTTGCATGAAAACTTCGCGCTCAAGGCGTGGGGCCAGTACAACTGGTACGCGTCTGAATCGAGTTTCAACGAAGAGCTGGTGAAGAAGCTGCGCGCTTCAGCCACGCCCGCCACCTCGCTGTTGTGGACCTGGGGTGCGCTCGGTGGCGTCGAAGTGACGCCGCTGTACGGTAAGTTCGCGTGGTATGAAAACACGCTTGCGCACTTCTCGTTCGTGATCTCGGGCGGCGCCGGAGCGGGTGCGACGCGTCTGCAGCTGTTGCCGGCTGACCCCGCCAATGGCGTGGCGGCCCGCTTTGGCCAAACGGCTCCGCGCTTCTTAGGCTCGCTGGGCGCGGGTTTTCGGTTGCAATTGGGCGAGCGCTTCGCCATTCGCTTAGAAGTCACCGACGTGGTTTACACCGCGCGCGTCGACCGGGTGAACGGCTGCGACGGGGCGTCACTCAAGGCGATGAACGAGACCACCAAGCCGCTCAACACCTTGGCTGACCGGCTGAACCCAGGCTGCCAGTACCAGGCGTTTCAAGACCCCGACACCGGCAACTCGCTGGTGACTGAGCTGAACATCGCCAAGAAGTTCGTTGAAGAGGGCTCTTCTGACGTGCTCAACAACGTTGGTTTTTACGCCGGCTTTTCGGTGATTTTCTAACCATGGACACCACGATGAAACGTCTTTCGGTGCTCTTTGCAGCCGTCGCCGCAGTTACAGCGAACGCGCAAGATCTGGCGACCTACAACAAGGCGCTGTCGGCCTTCAATTCGGGTGACTACAACAAGTCGGCGCAGCT
Organism: Myxococcaceae bacterium; assembly: GCA_019694575.1. Classification (GTDB taxonomy): domain Bacteria; phylum Myxococcota; class Myxococcia; order Myxococcales; family Myxococcaceae; genus JAIBBR01. Next base: position 44,172 of record JAIBBR010000011.1, on the reverse strand, counting down.
GTTTTTTGAGGCTGAGCAGACAGTGGTCGACGCCGATGTTCGCGCCAAGGCTGAATATTACCGCGCCGCGTCGCTCGCCAAGCAGGGCCTGCCGTTTCTCGCCGGCATGGGCTATGCGGCGATCATCAAGCACGGCAAGACGCACCCCATGTACCTGAAGGCGGTCGAGGGCGTGGTCAACATGCAAGAAACGCTCGACGAGCGTGACTTGCTCCCCAGCTTGCTTAACGCGCAGTACAACGACGAGTGGGCCACGCTGCCTACTGAAACGTTGGCGCGCATCAACTATTTGATCGGCGCCATCAGCCAGCGCAAGGCGCGTTACGAAGAGGCGCGTTCGTTTCTCGAAGCAGTGCCCAAAGACGCTGCGGTGCACGCCAAGTCGCAATACTTGCTCGGCATTGTGTTGATTGATCCGCGGTACCCGGGTGGCCCGCAATACAAAGATGCGATCAAGGCCTTCGAGAGCGTGATCGAAAATCAGCTCAAGAATCAAAAAGACTTGGTGCAGACGCAGCAGCTGGCGATGTTGGGCTTGGGTCGCGCGTACTACAACATGGGCGAATACGCGAAGAGCGTCGAATGGTACGAGAAAGTGCCGCGCTTCTCTCGCTATTGGGACGTAGCGCTATTTGAAAACGGCTTCGCACGGTTTCAGAACGAAGACTTCGGTGGTGCGCTGGGTTCGTTGCAAGCGTTGCACGCTCCACAGTTCGCCGGTGCGTTTCAACCCGAATCGTGGATTCTGAAGAGCACGACGTACTACTTCAGTTGCTTGTACGAAGAGGCCAAGTCAGCGCTCGCCGCGTACGACGAAATTTACGGCCCCATGGCCGAGGCGATGAAGCCGCTGATCGACGCGCAAAAAGAGAACGAGCAGTTTTACAAGTTGGTGTCGTCGCCTGACAGCAAGCTTCCCAAGCCGGTGCTCAATTGGGTGCGGAGCAACGAGAAGATGCTCGACTTAGAGCGCCTGTTCGCCGAAATCGAAAGTGAGCGCCGCATCGTCGAATCAAACCAAGGGTGGAAAGCCGCGAAGTTGGCCCCTGAGTTGATATCGTTGCTCGATGGCAACAAAGACGTGGTGATGAAGCTCGTCGCTGGCAGCGCCGCGAAGAGCCGCTTGATCGAAGCGCAGCGCATGTTGAAAGAATATTCAGACACCGCCGAAATCATTCGCTTCGAGACATCGAAGGCCGAAAAAGAATTGGCCGAAGCGGGTGTTGATCAGAAGGCAATGCTGGCGAAGCAAAAGCTCTACCGTCCGCGTATGCCCGCAGAGAACTGGAACTACTGGAAGTTTCAGGGCGAATTTTGGCGCGACGAAATCGGCTACTACCAGTACACGTTGCGCAACGGTTGCCCGAAAGCAGCAGAATGAAGCGGTGCTCGTGGTCGCCGCCCCGATGCGCGTTGATCTGCAGGCTTCACCCCGAAGCTGAATGAGTACCCTCTCGAGCCCAAGAAACCGCGCGTACCCCCTGGGCTTTCTTTCGAGAAACACCCTGGTGTAGGGTGCGCGGCAAATTTTTTTTAAGCCCTTCCCAATTTTCGGGCACGGGTGAAGCCGTTTTTTTGAAGGAGTTCTCATGCCTGTGACTGCGATTCGTCATCTCTCTGTGATTTTGGCTGCGTTGCTCGTGACGAGCGCTACGGCGGCAGACAAGAAGAAAGTCGAGCCGAAAAAGGCCACCACCACCGCCCCCGCGAAAGACGACAAGAAGGGCAAGAAGCCGCCCGAGCGCCGTGGCCCCGCGTCGTTCAAAGACGCGCCGATGTTAGAAGACGCCGAAAAAGAGGCGATCGCCGACAAGAAGCGCGACGAAGCGATCGACAGCTTGAAGAAGATCATTCCGAAAATCGAAGACGGCTCGCCGCAAAAAGCCGAGCTGCTCTTTCAGCTTTCGGAAATGTACTGGGAGAAGTCGAAATACCTCTATCGCAAAGAAATGACCAAGTACGCGGCCGAAGAAAAGAAGGCCGACGAAGCGAAGAACCGTGGCGAGAAAGTGGCCGAGGCGAAAGAAGATCACCGCGAGAGCGAGCTGTACCGTTCCGAGACGATGCGCTTGTACGAGACGATCTTGCGTGAGTACCCGGCTTACGATCGCAAAGACGAAGTGCTCTTCTCGCTCGGCTACAACCTCTATGAAATTGGCAAGAAAGATCAGGCCGTCAAGCGCTACGAAGAGCTGATCAAGCATTACCCGGGCTCAAAATTCGTCGCCGACACCTATGTGCAGTTGGGTAACCACTACTTCGACGTCGCCAACAACCTCTCGCGCGCCAAAGAGATGTACGAAAAAGCGTTCGCGTCGCCCAACCCGAAGATCAAGTCGTACGCGCTCTACAAGCTCGCCTGGTGTGATTTCAACGCGGGTGAGCACGAGAAGGCGCTCAAGAAGCTGCAAGACGTCGTCGAGTTTGCCGAGAAACAAGGCAAGTCGATGACCGACTTGAAGAACGAAGGCTTAAACGACATGGTGGTGATGTTTGTTCAGCTAAACCGCGCTGATGACGCGATGGCGTACTTCAAGGCGCATGCGGGTAAGAAGAAGCAGTTTCAGCTGACCACCCGTCTGGCATACCAGCTCGCCGACGCGGGTCATCACGACAGCGCGATCAAGACTTTTCGCTTCATGCTCGCCGAGAACGCCATGGCCGAGCAGGCGCCTGACTATCAGCAGGCGATCATCAAGAGCTACGAAGGGCTGCGCCAGCGCGACAAGGTGAAGGCTGAGGTTCGCGTGTTGGCCGAGCTGTATCGCCCCGGCAGTGCCTGGTGGAAGGCGAACGAGTCGAAGAAAGAAGTGCTGGTAAACGGCTTCAACGTCGCCGAAGAAGCGATGCGCACCATCGTCACCGAGTACCACCAAGAAGCGCAGCGCACGAAGCAAGTTGATACGTACCGCCTGGCACGCGACATTTACAAACAGTATGTCGATGCTTTTGCCAGCAGTGAAGACGAGAACTTCGTTTCAGACTTCGCCTACAACCTGAAGTTTTTCTACGCCGAAATTCTGTGGGCGTTAGAGGAGTGGGAAGCGGCGGCCAAGCAGTACGATGAAGTGACCGCGTTCAAGATTCCCAACCGCGACACTGCCAAAGAAGCTTCGAACGAGAGCTACCGCAAGTCGTCGGCTTACAACGCCATTCTCGCGCACGACAAGCTGGTGCGTATCGAGCGGGGCTTGCTCCAAAAGAGCGAGCTGAAGCAGGGCGACAAGGTCGACGAGACGAAGAAGAAGGGCGAAGTTCAAAAACAAGCCAAAATTCAAAAGCGCTCGGCCAAAGAGCTCGAAGAACAGAAGCTCACCAAGGCAGAAGAAAAGTTGGTCGCCGCGTGCGACAACTACATTGCGCGCTACCCGAACAACGCTGAAGAAATCGACGTGCGGTATCAGGCGGCGGTCATTTTTTACGACCGCAACCACTTCGTCGACGCGGCCCGCCGGTTTGGCGAGATTATTTTGAAGTGGCCTGAAGAGAAGCGCTCGCAAGAAGCGGCCGACCTCTCGATGGCGGTGCTCGAAGAGAAACAAGAATGGCTCGAGCTAAACAAATTGTCGCGTCAGTTCTTGGCCAACAAGAAGCTGGCCAAGGCCGGTACCGACTTCACCAAGCGCACCGCGGCGGTCGTCGAAGGCTCGCAGTACAAGTACGTCGACGAAGTCATCTACAAGAAAGAAAAGAACCCCAAGCAGGCCGCGGGCGAGTTCCTCAAATTTGTCGCGGAGTTCCCCACGTCTGACAACGCTGACCGCGCGTTGACCTACGCGATGATCATTTTCGATGAAGCGGGTGAACTCGATAAGGTGATTGAGACCGGTGAGCGCGTGTTGAAGGAGTACCCTTTCACGCAGTTTGACTTGAAGGTGCGGTACCGCTTGGCGGTGGCGTACGAGAAGGTCGCCAATTTCGAGAAGTCGGCTGAAGGTTACGAAGGTTTCATTGCCTCGTACGACGAGTCGGCGGGCCCCAAGGCGATCGGCTTCGACAACATCAAAGACTTGCTGAAGAAAGAAAAAGAAACGAAAGAGAAAGAAGCGAAAGCCGCGGCAAAGAGCAAGACCACCGCCAAAGACGCCAAGGGCAAAGACAAGCCGGTGATTGCCGCGCCCCGCAAGTTCGCCACCAAAGAGAAGGAAGAGCAGTTCAAGAAAGAACGCGATGAGCTGGTGAAAGAAGCCGAGAAGTGGGTCGCTGACGCACAGTTCAACGCGGCGCTGTGGTGGGAAGGCTTGGGCAAGTCTGACAAGGCGATCGCTGCTTACAGCCGCTACATCGCGCGCTTCAAAGAGAAGAAAGACGTTCCCGACATTGCCTTCAACATTGGCCTGATTCACGAGAAAGACAAAAAGTGGGCCGAGGCGATCAAGGTGTACGACAGCTTTCTCACCACCTATGCCAAAGACACACGCGTCAACGACGTGAAGCGTATCGACGCGAAGTACCGCCAGTTCCTCGCGTACAAATTGCTTAAAGACGCCAGCGCGATGGACAAGACGGCGAAAGAAATTGCCGCCATGTACCCAAAGCTGAGCGACGCCGACAAGAAGAGCGACCGCGCGATGGCCGCGTACGCCCACGTGCGCTTCTATCAATTGGAACCCACGTGGAACGGTTACTTGGCGATCAAGTTGAACAACGTGAAGACGCTCAAGAGCGACCTGCAGACCAAGACCAAGAAGACGCCTGAAGTGCTCAAGGCGTATACCGACGTGTTGGCGATTGGTAACGGCGAGTACGGTATTGCCGCGCTCACCCGCATTGGCCTGATGTACGCCGACTTCGCGCAGAACTTCCTCGACTCGCCCGACCCGAAGGGGCTCGATGAAGATCAGCTCTCGATGTACCGCGGTGAGCTCGAGAACCGCGCTTTCCCCCTCGAAGAAAAGGCGATTGAAGCGCTCGAGAAGGCGCTCGCCAAGAGTTACGAGCTGTCGGTTTACAACGAGTGGACGATTTTGGCCCAAGACCGGTTGAACAAGTACCGACCAGGGGCCTACGCCAAGGTACGCGACGTGCCGTACCGTGGGTCTGAATTCTTTATTGGTGGTTCGCTTGAAAAAGTGATCGAAAAGAAGCCCACCCAGGCGCCGGTGAATGAGCCGGCCAAAGCGTCTCCCAGTGTCTCGTCAGTTTCGCCGGTGGAGGGGTAAGCGATGACGACTATGTCGAAACAGGAGTTGAAGGTGACCAAGTCGATGCGAAATGGGGCGTTGGCAGCCGCACTGGCCTTGGTGGCCGTGGGCTGCGCCACGCAGCAAGAAGTGGTGAAGCCGGCCGAAACGGTGACGCCGCAAGTGACCCCTGCCAATACGCCGCAGGGGCTGTTTGCCGCGGGCGTGGCGGCCTTCGACGCCGGTAACCTCGATGGTGCGAAGCAGGCGTTCTCGAAGCTGCTCGAGTTGCAACCGAAACTGGTTTCGGCGCACTACAACTTAGGTGTGATCGCCGAGCGCGAAGGTCAGCTGGCACAGGCCGAAAAGCACTATTTAGCGGCGTACGAGATCGACCCGCAGCACCGTTCTACGTTGCTCAATTTGGGCAAGGTGTACCGGTTGCAAGACAAGTTCGAAAAGGCGATTGCGCTTTACGAGCAGGCGCTCAAGACGCCTGGCAACGAAGGTGATGTGGCGTTGCTCAACAACCTCACTGTGGCCTACCGCTTGGCGAAGAAGTTCGACAAGGCCGAGGCGACCGCGCGCAGTGTACTGGTGAAGGCCAAAGACAATGCCGATGCTTACAAGAACCTGACGCTCATTTATTTCGATCAGGGTAATTACCGCTTGGCCGAATTCATTAGCGGTAACGCCAAGAAGCTCGATGACAAAGACCCCGGTGTCTACAACAACCTGGGCATGATTTATTTGAAGCTCGATGAGCGGCAGTTGGCGCTCGGCCAGTTTCAAAAGGCCGTCGCATTGAACGACAAGTTCGCTCCGGGCCACGTCAACTTGGGGGCCATGGCGTTGTCGTACCGCGACTATGTGAATGCCGAAAAGTCGTTCGCCAAGGCTACCCAGTTAGATCCCACGTCGTACGAGGCGTTTCTGGCGTACGGCTATGCGCTCGATGGGCAAAGGGGCCGCGACCCGAAGAAGGGTATCGCTGCGGGGCAGGTTTTCGAAAAGGTGCTCACCTTGAAGGCTGAAACGCCCGAGGCGATCTGTGGCGCAGGCTGGGCCTACTCGGCTGAAAAATCAGGTTGGGAAAAAGCGATCAGCTACCTCGAGAAGTGTGCGGCGCTTTCGACGACCACCGCGTCTGACAAACAGCTCATCGACGCCAAGGTGAAGGGGCTGGTGGCAATGCAGAAGAGCGGTGCGCAGGCGCCTCCCGCGCAGGCGGCAGCGAAGGAGAAGCCGAAGGCCGAAGCAGGTGGTGCGGCATTGCTCGACAAGGTGTCTGACGAGGCGGCGAAGGAAGAAACAGCACCGGCGCCTGCTCCGGCCGCCCCTGAAGGCGGTAACGCTCCGAAATAGCGGCGTTTTTCATAACCCCTGGCAAATACGGCCAGGCTTTAAAAAACCCAGTGTCCGCGCACTTTTTTCTCGGAACCACATCAGGTAGGTAGTTGTCATAAAAGACGTACCAAGGAGGCTCTCATGAAGCGGCAAGTGGCGGTGGTAGCGATGGCCCTGGCTTCGGTGGCATTCGCCCAAGGCAAAGTAAACGTGGTGCAAGAAGCCGACAAAGTCGTCGTTCGTAAGAAGACGGTGATCGACTTCACTGACGTTCAGCTCGAAGGCGAGCTCACCAAACCCGAAGGCAGCTACGCGATTTCGAAAAACCGAACGCGATTCAAGAGCCTTATCAAGGTTCGAGAGAACTTTAACCCCGAGCTCCAGAAGTCGGTCGATAACCTGTAAAACGTTTCGGACGGCCGCGGTCCGCGACTGTTTTTCCCGTTTGTTTAGGTATTGAACGTTATGGCCAAGAAGACCCCCATCACTCTCCGCATCACCAACCCTGATGGCACCACCAGCGAATCGATCTCTGATCTCGAGAGCGTGATCGTCGGTAGCGGCGCCGGCGCGGCGATCAAAATTCCTGATCCCAAAGTGTCGAACCTGCACGTGATGCTCAAGGTCGAGAAGACGGGCCAGGTGACAGCGATCGACTTGGGCAGTGAGCATGGCACCCGGTTCAAAGATCAGGTGATCAAAGACCCGGTGACCTTGATCTCGGGCGACACTTTGACCGTGGGTGGGTCAGAAGTCCGGGTTGTCTTCGGTGAGCAGAAGACCGAGAAGCCGGCAGAAAAGAAGACCAATGGGGTGCATGTGAACGGCTCGTCAGACCATGACAAGAAAAAAGTGAAGCCGCCTCCTGCTCCACCTCAGGCGCTGGCGGGTACGGGGGCCAACGCGGCGATGCTCTTCAATGAGCCGCTCCCGGCCGAGGCCACTCCGTCTGAAGACTCGAAGGTTCTGCAAGTCGCGCTGTTGTGGGGCGACACGCTGATCAACGTGAAGCACTTCGGTGATGGCGCCCCGGTAACCATCGGTGAAGGTGCTGGCGTGGCGTTCAATGTGTTCTCTGGTGACGTGGGGCAGCTCTTCACGCTCGCGACCAGCAAGGGCCCCAATGCGATTCTCAACGTGCCCAATGACGCCGGTTTGATCGTCAGCAAGGGCGACGATACCCACAAGACGAAGGAGCAGCTCAAGGGTGAAGGCAAGCTTCGCGCAGCCGAAGGCGGCGTGCGGGCTGACGCGATTGAGCTTGGGCTGCATGACCGGGCGCAGATCTCTTTCGAGAACGTGGCCTTCATCGTTCGGTACGTGCGGCCGTCGGCGGCGGTGACGGTGAGCACGCTTGAAGAGGCTGACTTCACCTTCTTCAAGATCACCTCAGTGTGCTTGATGGCGTTCGTCGCGTTGGTCGCGGCGATGTGGCTTGGTGGTTCGGGTGACAGCCTGTACTCCGACGACATCTTCCAGAACCCGTCGAAGTACGTGAAGTTGATGATCAAGCCCGAGAAGAAACAAGAAGTGAAAAAGGTCGATCTCTCGGGCATCAAAGAAGGCGCCAAGCCCAAGGACGACGAGGGCAAGTTCGGCAAGCTCGAAGCGAAGAAGAAAGATGCCGACCCTTCGAAGAAGGGCGCTCCGGTGGTCGATGCGAACAAGCGTGAAGAAGACCGCAAGAAGGTGATGGCGGCGGGTCTGTTGGGCGCGATGAACGGCGCCGCTTCGAACGTGTTCGGCCCCGGTGGTTTGGGCACGGGCGTGAATGACGCTTTGGGCGGCCTCAAGGGTGGAGCGGGCGTGGGCGACTCGCACGGTGTCGGTGGTCTGGGTTCGCGTGGAGCGGGCGCGGGTGGTGGCGGCACGGGCCTGGGTCTCGGCGGCTTGGGCACCAAGGGGGGTGGTCGCGGTGCGGGAGGCTATGGTTCGATCGATCTCGGCGGCACTGGCAAGTCGGTGACCCGCGTGGTGCCCGGTAAGACGACCGTGGTGGGTGGCCTGTCAAAGGCTGACATCGAGAAGGTAATTCGCCGTCACCAGAATGAGATCAAGTTCTGCTACGAGCAAGAGCTGCAAAAGGCGCCTGACCTGTCGGGTAAGGTGGCCGTGCTCTTCACCATCGATTCGGCAGGCGCGGTGGCTGACGCCAACGTTTCTGAGACGACGCTCGGTAACAGCAACGCCGAGAGCTGCATGCTTTCTCGCGTGCGTCGCTGGAAGTTCCCCGAGTCGCAGGGCGGCGTGACCACGGTGACGTACCCCTGGATCTTCAAGCCGGCCGGTGCGGGCGGCGACGAAGAGTAACAGCCGCATCGGTCAGGCGAGGCTGCTCCTAGCGAGTGGCTTCGTTCTGTTTCGTGCCTGCGTTCACCATGACCCATTTGACAGCCATGGTTCGTGCCTTGGGTTTGGCGACTTCGCTGGTGCAAAAAACTGAAAACACAAAGTAAGGCATTGCCTATTGCGTTGGCGCGCCAGGTAAGTAAAAGGTGCGCGCTCCAAGAGCCGTGTTGGGAGGAATCGTGCGGAAGCTAGCCTTATTGTCGATGCTCGTGGTCCCGTTGGTAACCCAAGCTGCGGAGCCCGCTGAAGGCATTCCCCTCACGGTGCGGCGCGGTTTCTTTACCGAGACGAACGTTGGCGGTCTGGTGAATTTCGGAGGCGCCGACGGCTACTCGAACTTGCAGACTTATCTGCAGCTCGGTGTCGGCTACAACATCGGCCAGTCCATTGAGCTTGGCGTGCACGTCGGCATCGGCGCCAATGCGCAGAACTGCTACGGCGCGCGGCCAGTGAACAACCCTGACGGTTGCGTGGGCCAAGACGGCAAGTCGCCGCTGACCGACAACTTCACGATGTTCTTCATCGACGCCTCGGCGGCGTACTTTTTTCAGATTTACGAGCGCCTGTACGTGGCTCCGAAGTTGATGGTTGGCTACACGTTGCTTGAGCCTGCTCCGGCGGAGCGTTCTGACGGCAGCTTGGTCAACGGAGCGCTGAACTTGGGCCTGGGTGTCGGCATTGAATACGCCACCAATATGGATCACTTCAGCATCGGCGTTGATGTCACCGGCCGCATGATTCTGGGGCCGAATATCATCTCGCTGCAGTTCTTTCCCCGCGTCAAATACACCTTTTAGTCTCGTGACGGTCGACGCGTATGGCCTCTCTCGGGTGATGGGTGAGGCGGGGGTGCTCCCTCAGGGGGCGCAACGTTTGAATCCCAGCTTGCCATTGCGTGACGGTGAGCTGCTCATCGATGTCGAGTGTCTGAACATCGACGCCGCGTCATTCAAGCAACTCAAAGAGGCCTGCCAGAAAGACGAGCAGGCGATTGCGCAGATGATTCGCGCCATTGTCGCCGAGCGCGGCAAGATGCAGAACCCGATTACCGGGTCAGGCGGCATGTTGATTGGCCGCGTGCGCGAAATGTCTTCAGCGCACCCCGCGGCGAAGGTGCTTTCGGTGGGCGATCGCATTGCGACGCTGGTCAGTCTGACATTGACGCCGCTGGTGATTGAAGAAATCAAAGCGGTGCATCTCGAGATCGATCGGGTCGATATCAAAGGGCACGCGATTTTGTTCGCCAGCGGCATTTACGCCAAGCTCCCTTCTGACATGGCCGACACCTTGGCGCTGGCCGCGCTCGATGTGTGCGGGGCGCCCGCGCTGGTGGCTCGTTATGTGAAACCCGGCATGACCGTGGCCATTTTGGGTGCCGGTAAAAGTGGCGCGCTGTGTCTGGCTCAGGCGCGTGAGAGCATGCAAGGTCAGGGCAAGTTGTTGGCCCTCGACATCTCTCGCCCAGCCCTCGACACGCTGAGCCAGCTGAAGCTGTGCGATGCCACGGTGCCGGTCGATGCAACGCGCGCAGTCGACGTGATGCAGCAGGTGCTTACGGCCACGGGCGGCATACTGCCCGACCTGGTGGTGAACTGCGCGTCAGTGGCGAATACCGAAATGGCGTCGATTTTGTCGGTGCGCGACGGCGGTACGGTGATCTTCTTCTCGATGGCCACCAGCTTCACCAAGGCCACGCTTGGAGCCGAGGGCGTGGGCAAAGACGTCACCATGGTAATGGGCAATGGCTATGTGCCCAAACATGCCGAGCTGACGTTGGAGCTGCTCCGGCGCCATGAGGGCCTGCGAAAGTTGTTCGAAGAGCGTTACGTCTAACGTCGCTGGGCTCGTGGCGCACTGCGGGGTCTGTGAGGGTGGGGAACCACCGGTTCGCGAGAGACGGCGTCATTCGACTTTCACTCTGGCACGATGCTTCGGCTATACGCTACGGCCATGCCGGGCGTCTTTATTTCCGATGAGCAAGTTGCGCGCGCACGTCAGCTGGCGCTCGACATCACTGCTCCCATTTTTTCGCTGATCGACAAAAACACCACCGTCTCTATCGAGCGCACCGTGTTGCGCTGGTTCGGGGTTGACGGCACGGGTGCCATGGGTGCTCCGCTGGTCAATCTGATGGTCGACCGGTTGCAACAGGCCGGGGTGCTGAACAAGGGAGCTGCCTATTGGTATGGCCGGGCCTTGCGCGCCGGGGCGCAGAGCCCACTCGACGCGGTTGAACGGCTCACCACCATGCCGCTCGAGAAACTGCTGCCGTTGAGCGCAGAAGACGAAGGCAAGCTGCGCGACGAGATTCGTGGTGAAGCACGGGCCGCGGTCGAAGAGCTCACGTCGCGGGTGGCGAAGCGCAACGCCTTGCGCGCCGAATTTCCCATGGGGCGGGCTCCGCATAAGTACGTCATCGTCGCCACCGGTAATATTCATGACGACGTTGATCAGGCGACCGCCGCCGCGCAAGCCGGAGCCGACGTCATTGCGGTGATTCGTTCGACTGCGCAATCGCTGCTCGACTATGTGCCACACGGCGCCACCACCGAAGGGTACGGCGGCACTTACGCCACGCAGGAAAATTTTCGCATCATGCGTGAAGCGCTCGACGTCGAATCGAAGAAGCTCAAGCGCTATGTACAATTGACCAATTATTCGTCGGGCTTGTGCATGGCCGAAATTGCTTTTTGCGCGGCCTGGGAGCGGCTCGACATGCTGCTCAACGACGCGATGTACGGCATTTTGTTTCGCGACATCAACATGCGGCGCACCTTCGTTGATCAATACTTTTCGCGGCGCATTTGCGCGATGGCGGGCATCATCATCAACACCGGTGAAGACAATTACATCACCACTGCCGACGCGTTCGATGCCGCGCACACGGTGATCGCCAGCCAGTTCATCAACGAATGCTTCGCCAAGCGCGCTGGCTTGAAAGACGAGCAGTTGGGTTTGGGCCATTCCTATGAAATTGACCCCGCCCGGCCTGAGACGCTGCTCCTCGAGCTGTCACAGGCGATGTTGGTGCGGCGCTGTTTCCCCCATGCGCCGCTGAAATACATGCCGCCGACGAAGCACAAAGAGACAGATATTTTCTTCTCTCACGCGTACGACGTGATGGCCGACCTGGTGGCGGTGTGGACCCGGCAGGGCATTCAGCTGCTCGGCATGATGACTGAAGCGATGCACACACCGCTGCTCGCCGATCGCTACGTGGCGCTGAAGGCGGCTGACTACATTCACCGTGCAGCGCGGGGCATTGACGAAGAGTTCACCGTACGTGAAGACGGCCGTATCGCCACCCGGGCTCGTTACGTTTTTGAGCACGCGCTGCAGTTGCTTGAAGAGTGCAAAGCCGATGGCATGGTGGCGGCGATCGGCAAGGGTCGTTTCGGCGATGTGAAGCGCGACGAGTTCGGCGGCAAGGGGTTAGATGGCGTGATTGAGAAAGGCCCCGACTATTTCAACCCGTTTCTCGAGCTGCTGGAGGGCCGGGCATGATCGCGCTCGCATTGGCCGCGGCCGTGACGTTGGCGGGGGCTGACGATTTGACCCGGGTGACGGTGAACGGTCTGACGTTGAAGGTCCCCAAGAACTGGATCGTCGACGACACCGAAGCGGGCAAGAACTACGAGTCTCCCGATGGTGAAGGGCAAATGGAGCTCTCGGTGTTTCCGGTCGAGCCCAAACGTGCTGCCCGAGAATGCATGGATCAAATTCTCGAGAAGCTCGGCCGTGACGGGTGGGACACCGCGCGCGCCGACGGTCGGCCCGCGGCGCGCAAAGTGGTGATCGACTATGTCGGAGGCGCTGACGCAGGGCGCAGTGCGGCCAACCGCATTTCGAGCGTGACCCATGTGGGCTGCAATGGTGAGCTCAAATGGGTGTTGACGGTCAGCTCGAAGGCGAACCGCGCGGCGCGTTTCGGGGTGCTGGTGCGCCGGGTGGTCGAATCAGTCAGCTACGGCAAGGGAGCGCCATGAGCACCAAAGGTGAGAAAGAGCTCATTCGAGCGTATGGCGACCGTCGCGATGACGGGGTGGTGCAGTTGGCCTTCACGTTGCCCGTGCCGATGTCTGAAAAAGCCAAAGAAGCAGCATTGCTCTACTGCCAAAAGATGGGCTTTCACGACATTAAAATTGCCGCCACCGAGCGCGCGGCTGACAATTATTCGTTTTTCATTGTCTATGCGCACACCAAGGCTGTGCTCGATTACGCCGAGATCGACACGCCCGAGCTGGTGGTGAAGAAGCTCGGCTTTGATGATCTGAACAAGGTGATTGAAGAGCAGGTGGGCCGGCGCATCGTGGTGTTCGGCGCCTGCACGGGTACCGACACACACACCGTCGGCATCGACGCGATTTTGAACATGAAGGGCTATTCGGGCGACTACGGGCTCGAGCGCTACCCATGGTTCGAAGCGTTCAATTTGGGCAGTCAAGTGCCGAACGTCGAGCTGCTGCGCCGCGCGCGCGAGCGAAACGCCGACGCGGTGTTGGTGAGCCAAGTGGTGACCCAGCGCGATGTGCACAAAGACAATTCGAAGCAGTTCATCGAAGAAGCAAAGAAAATGGGCTTGCACGGCAAAGTCAGCTTGTTGCTTGGAGGCCCGCGCGTAGATCACAAGCTCGCCACCTCGCTTGGTTTCGACGCGGGTTTTGGCCCTGGCACCAAGCCGTCAGACGTGGCGAACTTCGTCGTGCATCAAGTGTTGCAGCGCATGGGCAAAGAAGAGAAAGGCCTGCACTACGAAGGTGAGCCCACGGCGAAGGCAGCGAAGGGAGCGAAGACATGAGTGCGCAAGCTCCAATGGTGATCACCGCGGCGATGATTGGCGCAGAGGTGACGCGCGAGATGACGCCGCATTTGCCGATAACCCCCGAGGAAATCGCTGAAGACGCGGCCAAGTGCCGTGAAGCGGGCGCCGCGATGGTGCACATTCACGCGCGCAAGGCTGATGGATCTCCCAGCCAGGACACCGAGCTGTTCCGTGCGGCGATTCGCGCCATTCGAAAAAAATGCGACATTTTGGTGCAGGTGTCGACCGGCGGCGCCGTGGGCATGGAGGTCGATGAGCGCTGCGGCCCGCTGAAGCTCACGGGGGCTGACCGCCCTGATATGGCCACGTTGACCACTGGCACCGTGAACTTTGGCAACGACGTGTTTTGGAATTCGCGGCCATTGGTGCGAGAGATCGCCACGCGCATCAAGGCGTTGGGGTTGAAGCCTGAGATTGAGTGCTTTGACGCCGGCATGATCGACGAAGCGTTCGCGCTCGAAAAAGAAGGTTTGATCACATTTCCCGCGCACTTCGATTTTGTGCTCGGTGTCGGTGGAGCGCTCGCGGCACGTCCCGAGGCGCTCGATTTCCTCCGCAGCTACGTGCCCGCTGGCAGCAGCTGGACCTGCGCGGCGATGGGGCGTCACCAATTGCCATTCGTCACACTCTCGGCAGAGCGGGGTGGCAACGCACGCGTGGGTCTCGAAGACAACATCTACTTGTCGAAGGGCGTGCTCGCGAAGGGTAACTACGAACTGGTCGCCGAAGCGGCGAAACGAGCGAAGGCCGCGGGCCGTGAGCTGGCGACTCCGCAACAAGCGCGTGAGTTGTTGCGGCTGGGTTAGGTCATTGTTCGTAATTGCCGAATACGGCTGTTCGAATCATTCTGATAGACCGTAAAAACCCGGTCGCTACTTTATGCCCTGAGGGTCGCACTTTTCTTCAGGAACGCACATGAAAGCGAAGGCAGGCTGGTTGGTTGTCGTTTTGTTTCAGGCGTGCGGCGTGCCCCAGAATGCGCCGTCATTGGAGCAGCCAGGCGACGAAAACATGACGGGTCTCGTTGGCAGCAGCCAGCCGAGCAACCGGGCAGACATTTGCGGCGGGGGCCATGTCTTGAATTTTCGCATCGGAGGAACAGGACTGTCCGCGTGGGAAGGGCATGTCGTGCGGGCAGCGGTGAACCAAGACGACTGGCCCAACTGGCCCAATACTTTCGGCCGGCCGGTGTTGCTCAATGGTTCTATTCAGAACGGTGCTTTCTCGCTCGAGTGTCAGAGCTCGCTCGATGTGAACTACGGTTACCCGTCGTGGGCAGTGTTCGTCGACGTTGATGGCGACGGCAAGTGCTCGGGCGCAGACGTGGGAGCGCATCTGATTTTTTACGGCTGGAATGATCACGTCGAGGCGAAGGTAGACGCCGCCGACTTGCAGGTGCTCTCGAACGTCATGCCTCCGAATTCGACGAATGTGTGGTTGCCGATGGGCAGCACGGCGGCTGACTTCTGCGACGGCTATTTTTTCTAGCGCTGCAATCGGCTACTTAAACCGGCGAAAGTTCGCGCTTGCGGTACGGTCGTTCGACTTTCTTGCTCTCGGTTCGCTGCAGGGCCCGGTACAGCGAACGGCGCGTATCACGGGGGTCAATGACGTCGTCAAGCAGCCCCAGCGCAGCGGTTCGGTAGATGTCGATTTGAGAGCGGAGCTTGGCAGACATCTGCTCCTTCAGCTCTTTCGCGGCTTCCGGCGATTCCGCGCTCTGCAGCAACTTGCGCGCGGCGATCGACACCATGCCTTCGGGGCCCATGATGCCGATTTCTGAGCCGGGCCAGGCCACGATCAGGTCAGGCTCGAATGCGCGGCCGTTCATCACGTAATACCCCGCGCCGTAGCCCTTGCGCACAATCACCGTGAACTTTGGCACTGTCGCCGTGCTCACCGCGTAGAGCATTTTGGCGCCGTGGCGAATGATGCCGGCCTGCTCAACCTTGGTGCCGACCATGAAGCCCGGTACGTCTTGCAAAAAGAGCAGGGGAACGTTGAACGCGTCGCACAAATTAATGAAGCGCGCCGCTTTGTCAGACGTGTTCACGTCGAGAACGCCGCCATAGAACATTGAATTGTTGGCGACGATGCCAATGGGGTACCCACCGATATGCGCCAGCCCAGTGATGATGTTTTTCGCCCACTTTGGCTTCATCGCGAAGAAACGGTGATCATCAACCAAGGTGGTGATCACCTTGTGCATGTCGAACGCCTGACGGGGGTTTTCCGGAACGACAGAAAGAAGTGAGTCGTCTCGGCGATCGATTGGGTCAAGGGTGGCGCGCCTGGGAGGCGGCTGCAGACAGTGCGAAGGAAAGAAGCTTAGGTACTCGCGAATCGCCGCGATGCATGAAGAGTCGTCTGTGTATTCAGCGTCGGCCACGCCCGATTGGGCATTGTGTACCTGAGAGCCACCGAGCTCTTCTTCGGTGACTTTTTCGCCCACCACTGACTCCACCAAGTACGGGCCGCCAATCGCGATCGAGCTGGTGCCCTTCACCATGGGCACGAAGTCAGCCAACCCGGGAATGTACGCTGTGCCTGCCGCTCCCGGCCCCACCATCGCCGCGACTTGTGGCACCACGCCTGACAGCACCACCTGCTCGCGGAACAGGTAACCCGTGTCGGCGAAACCAGCGACCTTACGTGGGTCAGCGTCGTCTCTCGCGTCTAACCGTGCTCCGCCTGAGTCGATCAACCACACCAGGGGTATGCGGTTCTTCAGTGCCAAGTCTCGCAGCCGCGTCACCTTACGCTCGCCGACTTCGCCGATGGTTCCACCGAAAACGGTGAAGTCGTACACCGCGGCAGCTACGGGCCTCCCTTCAATGGTGCCAACGCCGGTGATCACTGCGTCGGCCGGTGACGGCTTGGCGGCATCTTCCTCGTCGGCCAACGAGCCCCCCGCGTACGCCAAGGCGCCGAACTCGTCGAAGCTGCCAGGGTCAAAAAGCGCCGCCAACCGGCTGCGCGCATCGAGCTTGCCGCGGCTACGCTGCCGCTCGACGCGTTCTTTGCCGCCCATGTCTGCGGCGCGTGCCTTACGCTTCGCCAAGTCGTCGGTTAGCTCTTTCATTTTCATGAGGGCCAGGCTTGTTACCGTTCCCTGGCGTTGGTTGCCAAGCGACAAGCGCTATCATGCACAGCCATGAACCGCTGCGCAGCCATCGGCGTCATTGTCGCGCTTCTCGGGTGTCAGCCGAGTGATTACGCGCCGCTCGACAAGGCGAGCCGCCTCACTGGCACACTCGACGTTTCTGCCCAAGTGCGCGGCGCTGCCTGGGTTTTTCTCTTCGACGAAGGGCAGGGGTTTCCCGTCAGCCCGGCCTTACCCCGGTATGCCACGGCAGTGAGTGACTTGCGCCGACAGCAGGTTGATGCCCGCTTCATTTTCGCCGCGGTTCAGCCGAACCCCTGGCGGCTGTGGGGCTTCATCGACGCTGATGCCAACTTTGACCCCAGCATTGACGTGTTGGCGCAGCCCACTTTCAACGATTTGATTGGCGAGGCGGTTGAGCTCAACCTCCAACCCGGTAAGAGCCATGAAACGACGCTGACCTTCAACCAGCGACTCGCGCGCGATCCTCCCGCGTTTCGACTCGAAGGTTCCGACGCCGATATTCGCCTCGACGCTACCCAGGGCGGTATTCGAACCATCAGCGTGGTGCCGTACGACGCCAACGGCCGTTTACGCGAAGCGGGCAGGGGTTTTGCCGTCGGGCTGAATGACGCTGATGGCGACGGTCGCCCTGACGACGCCGATGGCGATGGTCTGCCCGATCTCTCGCTGCAGGCGGTGCTGCGTTTTCAACCTCGCCCTGGGCAGACGCAAGAAGGTGTCGAGATCGTCGTTCCACTCGTTCTCACCAATGCCGCGGCCATTGCTGAAAGCTTTTCGGCTGCGCGTCCCTACACGGTGCTCGAGCGGCTTGACTGGTTGGTGCTGCCGCAAGCGTTTTCGCGGCTAACCCAACCCGGCCAGAAGCCGGTGCTAACCGCCCTGCCCGCGCCTCCAGCCGGAGAGTACGAACTGGTGCTGCTCAATGCCCAAGGTACGCTGTGGCGCATTCCCAACCGGTTGGGGCAAACAGATGGCACGCAAGCCACGCGGTTTCATTTCGACAGACGCGGTGGCTAAATACACGCGGCGGAAAGAGCCATGTCTCTCCTTGATGATCCCGATGTTGAGGTCGTGCGAACGCTCGAAGGCCGTGGCTTGGTCGACGCCGAGGCGATCGAGGCTGCGCGGAGTGCACGAACCGATCGCAGTGAATCAGTAAGCGCGGCGCTGCTGCGCTTGGGCCACGTGCGTGAGGCCGCGTTTTTGCGTTGTTTGGCCGAGGTGTACCGTGCCACGCCAATGTCGGCTGATCAGGTGAAGCAAGTCGACGTTCCGGCGGGGCTGCTGGGCAAAGTCGACAGCGAGCTGGCCTGGAAGCAACGCGCCATGCCCATCGCTTGGGACGAAAAATCGCGCACCTTGCGAGTCGTCACTGCGCCTCCCGTGCCGATGTCGCTCGAGCCGGCGCTGAAGGGTTACTTCGACGCGCTCGCGATCGATCTGTGCCTTTCAACCGCGGTAGCCGTGCGTGAGCTGATGCAGCGTGAGCTGCCGCCTGAACCTGACGGCGTCGACTTGTCGCTCGCGGCACAAGCGTATTCGGCATCGTCAGCGCCGTCGTTGTATGCCCGCGAAGTTGGCCCCGCGAAAACGATTGTCACGTCGACTGAAGACAATTCCGCGCTGAATGCACTGCGGCAAGAGAACGCCAAGTACCGCATCGCGCAAGAATTTCACCGCAGAGTGACGCTGGAGCGCTCGTTCGAAGCAATGGTCGAGCGAATTCTCGCAGTGATGTTCGAGCTGGTGCCGGCTGAAGGCGTGGCAATTTGGTTCAGCTCTGGCGAGCTCAAGTGCCGAACCAAAGACGGCGGTGCGGGCCTTGCAGTGCCGCGCTCGGTCATTGATCAGACGATCACCTCGGCGTCAGGAGTGCTTGCTTACAACGCTCAGGCAGACGGTCGTTTTGATCACTCCAAGAGCGTGGTGATGCGGGGCGTGAAGAGCGTGATGGCGGTGCCGCTCCGCTCGCGCAGCCGAACGCTGGGCGTGCTCTATGTCGAGTCGCTCTCACAGGCCTCGGCGTTCACCGATCAAGATCTGGCGCTGCTCGATTCGATTGGTGCGCAGGCTTCGATTCTGCTCGATAACGCCGAACTGCTCGTTGAAGTGCGGCGAGAAACTGAAAACCGCATGAGCTTGTCGCGTTTTCTTTCGGCCGCAGCGGTTGAAGAAGTGCTCGCTGGCCGCAGCACCTTGAAGCTCGACGGCCAGAGCACCGAAGTGACGGTGATGTTCGCCGACATTCGTGGCTTCACTCCGGTGACCGCGCAAATGCGCCCTGAAGATGTCGTCGGCACGCTGAACCGTTACTTCGCCGAGATGGTCGAGGCGATTCAGCAGCACGGAGGTACCGTCGATAAATTCGTTGGCGATTGCGTGATGGCGCTGTGGGGTGCACCGCAGTCGCGGCCTGACGACGTTCGCAACGCGCTGCGCGCCGCGCTGTCGATGCTCGAGCGGGCGAAGAAGATCACCTTCGGCGGCAAGCCGCTGCAAATGGGCATCGGCATCAACACCGGGCTGGCGGTGCTGGGCTGCATCGGCTCGCCACGGCGGCTCGATTACACGGCGATCGGCAGCACGGTGAACATCGCATCGCGGCTGTGCGGTGTTGCGCCACGAGGCACCGCGCTGCTCACCGCCGAGACGTTGATGAAGGCCGGGCAGGGCGTGTTTGCCGACAGCACCGAACCGGTATTGCTCAAGGGCATCGAAGTGCCGATTGTGCCGTATACCCTCAAAGGTTTTGCCAGCGGGCATTCGACGCCCATTCCTCTGACGCAGGCCGTGCGTGGAGACCCTTCTTCCGACAAAACGCCTCCGCTCAGCCGCGAAGAACGCGAGGCGTTGGAGCGCGGTCGCCGAACATCAGGGCCGAAAACGAAGCGGCGCCGGTAGCGCGCTACATTCTTTCGGGAGTGGCCAAGCCCAACCAGCGCAACCCATTGGCGAGCGAGAGCCGAACCGCGTCGGTCAGCCCAAGGCGGGCGGCCCGTAGCGGCCCCTCTTCGTCGAGCAGAATGCGCTTGGTGCGATCTTGGTTGCCCGCGGTGAAGTAGCGGCTGAATTCAGCGGCCAACTCGAGCAGGTGGCGTGCAAGCAACGAAGGTTCGTTGTGCTCGATCGCGTCAGCCACCACCTTGGGCAGCTTGGCCACGCTGCGAACCAGCGCCTGCTCTTCGGGCAGGGTAAGCAACGCCGCATCGCACTGCTTCGGCGCTCCACCTCCCTTGGTAAGAATGCTTAGCGTGCGGGCATGGGCATATTGCAGGTACGGGCCTGAATGGCCTTCGAAGTTCAAAATGTCTTCCCAGCGAAACGTGTAATCGGTGGTGCGCGGGTTTTTCAGATCGTTGAAGACAATACCGCCGATGCCGATTTGCTCGGCAAGCAGTTTGGGGTTGTCGGTCTGCATGCGGCCTTCAGCGATGTTTTCGTTCACTTTTTCGAGCGCGCGTGCCGATGCTTCGTCGAGCACTTCGCGCAGCAACTTCAAATTGCCCTGACGCGTGCTCATGCCATGCACGCGGCCGAAATTCACGTGCGTCAGTGTCTTCGCCCATTCTTTGCCCATGAGGTCGAGCACCTTGAAGACTTGGCGAAAGTGCAGTGATTGATCTGTCGCTACCACGTACAGCGCCCGGGCGAAGTGAAAACGTTCGAAGCGGTCAACCGCCGCGGTGATGTCGCGCGTGGCGTACAACGTCGAGCCGTCTGTCTTTTTGAGTAACACGGGAGGCTCGTTGTCGTCGTACGGCATGTCGACAATCAACGCTCCGTCAGACTCTTTCGTGCCGGGCTTCGCGGTGATCTGCGCGATCACTGATTCCATCTTGCCTTGGTAGCGGCTCTCGCCTTCGTAGTGCTCGAAAGCGATGCCCAGCCGTTGGTACACCTTTTTGAAGTCGTCAATCGAGACGCGCCGCACTTCTTCCCAAAAGGCCAGCGCTTGCGGGTCACCTAACTCCATGCGGCGAAAAAAGGCGCGTGCACTTTCGTCGAACGCGACATCGGGAGCGAGATTGGCTTTTTTGTCTCCGTCGGCTCGTTTATTGGCCTTTTGGTACACCTCGACCAGGTGCGACACTTCATGCTTGCGCGCCGGGTCGCCCCATTCTTGAAAGCCCACCGCCACCAGGCCGAACTGCTTGCCCCAGTCTCCCAGGTAGTTGATGCCTTCGACCTGATAACCCGACGCACGGTACAAATTGGCCAATGCGTGGCCGATCGCCGTGCTGCGAATGTGGTGGTACGCAATCGGCTTGGCGATATTGGGAGACGAGTAGTCGATCACCACTGTCTTACCGCGGCCGCTGTCACTGCCGCCGTAGCCTAAGCCTTGTGCTCGCGCGGCGTCGAGCACGTGCCCAGTAAACGGCATCGCTTTGATGCGCGCATTGACGTAGCCGCCGGCGGCCGCAATGTCGAACGAGGGTGCTTCGAGCTGGCTCGCCACGCGCGCCGCGATGGCCAAGGGTGCTTCTTTGAGCGTCTTCGCCAGCGCAAACGTGGGAAACGTGAAGTCCGCATGCTGCGGGTCGGCGGGTTTGAGCTGACGCTCGACGTCTGCGAGGGTAACGTTGAGCGCTTTCGCCAGCGCCTCGGCAAACTCCCGTTGATAAGCCTCCAAAACTGTCGTCATCGTCTTTGGTCCTAACAGGGGTTGGCGCACCGCAGTGTGCGGTCGCTTTGTACAGCGCAACGGTTCGAAAGGCACTCGCCCGCCGATTCGCACATTTCATTCAGCGCCTTGTGTGCCGCACGGCATGTCTGCGTCGTCTGTTTGTCGCAGTAGCCCGAGCCACAGGGAATCACCACGGTGCGCGTGGCATCGAGATCGAACGCGCAGCGTTCGCCTTGGCTCACCTTTCCGACACACACGCCCTGATCGCCCGAGACAGGCTTGCAGTACATGTTCACCCCCGCGCAATTCTGGAGCGAAGGCAGGCATGGCTCTCCAAGCTTGGGCGGGGTGACGCATGTGTGCTGGGTATCGTCGCAGTAGCTGCCGGGTTCGCACATGTCACCCACGAAAAGGGTGTAAGGGGTGCCAGTGCAGGGCGCTCCCAAAGCTTGGGGCTGACTGCAGATGCCAGGCCCGGGCGCCATGGTGGGAAATGGCGCCCAGTCGCGCGCACAAATGAGCCCTGCTTGGCAGCTCCAGTGAAATTGGCACGAGGCTCCGAGCCCTTGGGGAATCACGCATTGCCCTGTTGATGATGAAACGAAAGGTGTCACATCGCATGCGAGGCCTGGTTCGCACGTCGAGAGGCGTGACTTGTCGAGCCTGCACGTTTCGCCCAGCTTCGCCCGGGGCCGGCAAGTGCCGACGCACACCAAGTCGCTCGCACATTCGGCGCTCGATGAGCAAGTCGTGTTGAGCGGCTTGAGTGCGACGCAGCGATCGTCAGCCGTGTCGTCTTCGGTGCCGTTGAGATCGCAACGAAAGCCCGCCGCGCAGCCGAACGCGCAGGGCTCGTTTTCTTGGGGGGCGGTGGAACAGATGCCTCGGCACACGCCCCCGGGCGTCACGCAAACGGTGCCCGCGGCACATTCCACGGCCGTGTCACAGGTTTCTCCTGCCGGTACTTTTCCGCGCAAGAGCCCGGTGCCCAGCTCACAGTCGGCGAACGGCGCCAGAAAACCACCGGGGTGCGCAGGAGGAAAACTGGGAGGGCAACTGCTTTGGCCAAGGCGCACTTCGCAGCGCAGAATGGCCTCGACGTTCAGTTCGACACGATTTGCCTCGAATGAGGTTCGCAACGCTTGGTACCCGTCGAGGCAGCGTGTCTGCTCGTAATGCCTGCAGTCAACCAGCGCTTCGCGGGCGAATGCAGGGTAGCAACGGTTCAGCAAACCACAGCGAGCCGAAGCCAACCGCTCGCACATTTCGACCACAGTGAGCTGCGGCCCTCCATCGGCTCCGCCGTCGACAGCGGCATGGCCCGCGCAGCCGAACGGCAACCCGGCACACGCCGTGAGCGCGATCACCATCGAGCGAAAGGCAAGCTGCTGCACGTGGCTCCGCCTTAACCGCGTTTTTTGACTTGGCCTGACTTGTCGACGAACCACGGGTCTGACAAGCGCGACTCGACCTTTTCGCGAAAACCTTGCACTGAAAAACCCGTGTCGTGAAGCGCTTGAATGGCCGCGGTTTGCACCCGCCGCGCGGTGTCTTCGTTGACCAGCAACTCGAGCAGTGCTTCACGGGCAGGCTCATGTTTTTGCGCTGCCACCACCTTGATCGCCGCGAACTTCACGTCGTCAGACATGTCTTGCAAAAAGGGAGCAACCACCGCTCCGATGCGCGGGCCCTGCTTGTCTTCGAGAAAATGAAGTAGCACGACTTTCTTCTCGGGGTCGCGCGTGTACTCGGCGCCGAGTGCACTCAGCAGCTCGCACACCGACTCGACGGTTTCTTCGGTCGTCACCAGCTTGGTGAGTAAACGCAGCGCCCATGACGTGGCCTGATCTGACTTGCGCAAAAATTCTTTTACCGGAGTTACAGCGTCAGCGCCCAGCGCGGTGATCGCTTGAAATGCGGTGTCTTTTTCAAACGCGTCGGTGGTATCGGGCGTTACGTTAATCGTAAAGCGATACAACAACACTGCCACAGCTTCGGGAGTGCCCATCTCGCCCAGCGTCGAGATCGCTTTCTGACGGCTGGTAGGGTCGCCATACTTCTGCGTCACTTTGGGTTTGAGCTTGAGCGCCTTTTCTGGGCCGGTGCTCGTGAAGAAATCGAAAAGTCCCATGGTGATACGCGTCTATCAGAGCTTCAAGCCAGCACGCACGTCGGAAGCGTAAGCCTTCTCGATCGTGTCTACTGCTTTGCGCACACTGGCGTCATCACCTTCGGGTACGCGAACCGAGATCACCAAGTACAAATCACCGGCGGGGCCGCCTTTCAAAGCCGGTGCCCCTTTGCCGCGTAAGCGCACTTTAAGCCCTGACTGGGTGCCAGGTTTCAGTGTGATGTGGCCCGCACCGTGAAATGTCGGCACCCGAATTTCGCCGCCGTACATCGCTTCGCGCACGGTAATGGGCAACTCGACGTAGAGGTCATTGCCTTCACGTCGAACGAGTGGGTGGGGCTCAATTTCGGTCTCTACGTACAAGTCGCCCGGGGGGCCTCCGCGAACGCCCGGTTCTCCCTGGCCGCTCAGGCGCACCCGCGAGCCGGTGTCGACCCCGGGGGGAATTTTCACGGTGAGCCGCCGGCCATCGACGCTCAACGTGCGCTCGGTGCCGAGCACGGCTTCTGTCAGGGTGAGCCGCACGCTGGTCTCGAGATCAGCGCCCTGACGCGGGCCCGAGCGGTTGCGCCGCTGCCCAAACATTTGCCCCAAAATGCCGTCGAGATCGACGCCCTGGCCTTCGAAGTCAAAGGGCACACCGCCAAACGGGTTACCGCCACCGCGGCCTGAGCCCGCCTGACGATACGCGCGAAAATTAGCGGCCTTCGCTTCGTCCCACCCGAGCTTGGCGGCGTCTTCGCCAAACTCATCGTACATGGGGCGCTTCTTCGGGTCCGAAAGCACCTCGAACGCGGCCGTCACCTTCTTGAAGTTTTCTTCGGCCCCTTTGTTGCCGGGGTTTACATCGGGGTGATACTTGCGCGCTAACTTGCGGTAAGCCTTCTTTATTTCGTCGTTGCTTGCTTGGCGCGAAACCCCGAGCCGTTCGTAGTAGTCCTCTCCCATGGCGCAAGATCACATTAACCAGTGCGCGCGCTTCTGCCAGCTTGCAATGTTGCTTTTCTGCGTATCAGGTCATGCCGCCCCGCCAGAGGGTGGGGTTCAGGTCATCGATCGCGCCGTCGCGCTCATTGACGGTCGGGTGCTGACCTATTCTGAGCTCGATTTTGAAGCCCGGGTCTTTTTGATTTACCGGGGAGGCGTTGAAGCCGCCACTGCCCCGCTCGATATGGAGGTGTTGCGCCCTGCGCTCGAGACGGCCATTCAACAGCGCCTGCAGACCGCTGAAGCCGACAAGCTCATGGCGTACCCGCTCGATGAAGGCGAGCTCGAGGGCGCAGTGGTCGAATTTCACCGCAAGTTTCGCTCTGAACGAGACCTCGCGGCTTTTCTAGGCCGGCACGAGGTCGACGGAGAAGCGCTCGCCGCGGTGCTCAAACGCATGTTGCGCTCAGAACACATTCTCGAGGGAAAGTTGAAACTCAAGGCGCAAGTGTCTGAGAGCGAAGCAAAACGAGCGCAGGCCGCATCGCCCGAGCTCGCTGACTTGCCCTTGCCGGCGGTACGGCAACGGTTGATGACACAGCGGTTTAAAGAGTTGGCCGACGCCGAGCTCAAAGTGCTGCGAAAGAATGCCCAGGTGCGACTGCTCGGTCCGTTTGGGCCGGGAAGTGACGCGGGTCTGCCGTGAACGAAAGTGCTTTTCGCAGCCGTCGCATGGTGGCGGCAGACCTGCCCGAGGTGATGCGCATTCAGCTCAAAGCCTTTAGCAACCCCTGGTCGGAAGACATGGTGAAAAAGGAGTTGACGCAAGACTGGTCGACCGTGCTCCTCATCGAGGAGCAAATGGCTGGCCGGTCTGCGCTCCTTGGGTTCATCATCTTTTGGCTGGTGCACGACGAGCTGCATATCTTGAACGTGGCGGTGACCCCTGAACATCGCCGGCGTGGAATTGGGCGCTACGCCATGAATGCGGCGCTCGCTTTTGGGCAGTCGCATCAATGTCGCATTGCCACCCTCGAGGTGCGGCGCGGTAACGCCCCGGCGATTGCTTTGTACGAAGCGCTCGGCTTTCGCACCGTGGGGTTGCGCCCGCAGTACTACGCAGACAACAAAGAAGACGCGGCAGTGATGGTTCTCGACTTTCACGGGCAGGCCAGTAAATAGGCGTGGGAGGCGTTGCCGGGGTGTTTTGATTTTCGGCGAGCGTTGAACTGGCTAAGTGCGCTCCTTGACAGCGCCTTCTCAAGCCTGTAAGCGGGCCGCCCTTTTTGAATTTCTTTTACCAAGGTAAGCATGCCGACGATTAGCCAATTGATTCGCAAGGGCCGCGAGAAGGTTCGCTTCAAGGGCAAGAGCCCCGCGCTCCGTGAGTGCCCCCAAAAACGCGGTGTTTGCACGCGCGTTTACACCACCACTCCCAAGAAGCCGAATTCGGCGCTCCGCAAGGTTGCGCGTGTTCGTCTTACCAACGGCGTCGAAGTGACGTCCTACATTCCTGGCGTGGGTCACAACCTGCAGGAGCACTCGGTGGTGATGATTCGCGGTGGCCGCGTGAAGGACCTTCCCGGCGTTCGCTATCACATCATTCGTGGCACCCTCGACTCCGTTGGCGTTCAGGGACGCAAGCAGAGCCGCTCCAAATACGGCGCTAAGCGCCCCAGCTGATTTTCGTAAGGAACCTACGCAATGCCACGTCGCCATGTAGCCGCAAAACGCAAGATTCTGCCGGACCCGAAGTTTCAGGATCGGTTGGTTACCAAGTTCGTCAACGACCTGATGCGCAAGGGCAAGAAAGCCACCGCTGAAGGCATTACCTACGGCGCATTGGCGCTGATCGAAGAACGCGCGAAAGAAGAGCCGTTGAAGCTCTTCAAGAAGGCGCTCGACAACGTGAAGCCGGTGCTCGAGGTAAAGAGCCGCCGTGTCGGTGGTGCGACGTATCAGGTTCCGGTCGAGGTTCGCCAAGACCGCCGCATCGCGCTCGGCATGCGCTGGATCATCGGCTACGCCAAAGCGCGTGGCGAAAAGACGATGGAAGAGAAGCTCGCCGGCGAAATTATGGACGCCGCGAACAACCGTGGCAACGCGGTGAAGAAGAAAGAAGACACCCACAAGATGGCCGAAGCCAACAAGGCGTTCGCTCACTACCGCTGGTAATTTATTTCGCCGTACCATTCGGGCCTGTCGGCTTCGCGGCAATCGCGAGATCGGCGGGCCCGAAGTGTTTTTGACGGTTCCCACCCAGAGAATTTCCGCTCTATAAGGCCGCGATCATGGCACGCGAATATCCGCTCGAGCGCTACCGCAACATCGGCATCATGGCGCACATCGACGCCGGCAAGACCACCACTACCGAACGCATTCTTTTCTACACCGGCGCCATTCACAAAATGGGCGAAGTGCATGAGGGGAACACTACAACGGACTGGATGGTGCAAGAGCGCGAGCGTGGCATCACCATTACCAGCGCGGCGATTACCGCCTTTTGGACACGCCGCGATCAAAAATACCGCGTCAACATCATCGACACGCCGGGCCACGTTGACTTCACGATCGAGGTGGAGCGCTCTCTGCGAGTGCTCGACGGCGCGGTAGCGGTGTTTGATGGCGTAAACGGCGTCGAGCCGCAGAGTGAAACAGTGTGGCGCCAGGCTGACAAGTATCACGTGCCGCGCATCTGCTTCATCAACAAGATGGACCGTATCGGCGCCGACTTCGAAATGTCGGTGACGTCGCTGCGCGAGCGGCTGGGAGCGAATCCGCTCGTGGTCCAGCTCCCGCTTGGCTCTGAAGAGAAGCACCGCGGGGTGATTGATCTGGTGCGTATGAAGGCACTGGTATTCAACGACAGCGAGCAGGGTTCTACGTACACCGAATCAGAGATTCCCGCTGAGCTGAATGATGCAGCGCAAGTCGCTCGCATCAAGTTGGTTGAGCAATGCGCGGAGCTCGATGACGCGTTGATGGCGAAGTACTTAGAGAACGAAGGCAAAGACATCACCGAAGACGAAATTCGCCGCGCGGTGCGTTCGGGCTGCATTGCGCGAAAGGTTTTTCCCGTGCTGTGCGGCTCTGCGTACAAGCACAAGGGGGTGCAGCCGTTGCTCGACGCGATCGTCGATTACTTGCCCTCGCCGGTCGACATTCCCCCCGTGCACGGCAAAACCCCCGATGGCAAAGACGTGGTGCGTGAGACGAAAGACGATGCACCGTTCGCTGCGCTCGCTTTCAAGATCATGACCGACCCCTATGTGGGCACGCTGACGTTCATTCGCGTGTACTCAGGCCGGTTGGAATCGGGCACCGCGGTGTTTAATACAGTGAAAGGCAAGCGCGAGCGCGTGGGCCGTTTGGTGCAAATGCGTGCCGACAAAAAAGACGACATCACTGAATGTTTGGCCGGCGACATTTGCGCCATCGTCGGTTTGAAGAACGTGGCGACAGGCGAGACGCTGTGCAGCGAAGGCGCGCAGGTGATTTTGGAACGCATGGAGTTTCCCGACCCAGTGATTGATCTCGCGCTCGAGCCGAAGAGCCAAGAAGATCAAGACAAGCTCGCATTGTCGCTGCAAAAGCTGGCGACGGAAGATCCGAGCTTCCGTGTGCGGACTGATCCAGAGACCGGGCAGACGATCATCGCCGGCATGGGTGAGCTGCATTTAGAGATCATCGTCGATCGTTTGCTGCGCGAGTTTAAAGTCTCAGCGAATGTCGGCAAGCCGCAGGTGGCTTACCGCGAGACGATTGGTCAGCAAGCAGAAGCCGATGGCAAATACATTCGTCAGAGCGGCGGTAAGGGGCAATACGGTCATGTGAAGCTGCGCATCAGCCCCAACGAAGTGGGCAAGGGCTTCACCTTCGTGAACAGCATCGCGGGTGGAGTGATCCCCAAAGAGTTCATTCCTCCCATCGAGAAGGGCGTAGGCGAAGCGATGACCTCGGGAGTGCTCGCGGGCTACCCGATGGTCGATGTGACGTGTGAGCTTTTCGACGGCAGCTTCCACGACGTCGACTCCTCAGAAATGGCTTACAAAATTGCGGCGTCGATGGCCTTCAAAGACGCGTGCAACAAGGCCAACCCGCTTCTGCTCGAGCCGATCATGAAGTGTGAGGTGGTGACTCCCGAGCAATTCATGGGAGACGTGATCGGCGACTTGAATGCGCGGCGCGGAAAGATCAACGCGATGGGCGCCCGCAACGCAGCGCAGGTGATCGAAGCCGAAGTGCCGCTCTCGCAGATGTTCGGCTATTCGACCGATTTGCGATCAAGAACCCAGGGCCGCGCGTCGTACACGATGCAGTTTGGCCATTACGCTCCGCTGCCCGAGGCGATCAAGAACGCCATGGTTCAGAAGATGCGCGGGTATTGACGGCTTCTGGGCGGCGCACGTCAATGTGGTCGCAAGAGGTGTTTCTCCGCGCGCTTAGCTTTCGAGAAAAGATTTGTGCAGTCAGCCTCTTGCGTAGTGAATGAAGATAGTGGTAAGTGCCGCCGCCTTCGCTTCACGGCTCTGTGACATCCAAAGGTTTTGGAAACGTCTTAGACCCCCGTGCGGCGTCGGCTGGTTGCTTCAAGACAGCAGCATAGAGGAAGGGTCGAAAGAGAATGGCGACACAGAAGATTCGCATTCGTTTGAAGGCGTACGACTCCAAACTTTTGGATCAGAGCGCAGGCGAGATCGTTGAGACCGCTAAGCGCACCGGTGCACGCGTCGCGGGGCCGATTCCGCTCCCCACGCGTATCAACAAGTTCACCGTGCTGCGTAGCCCGCACGTCGACAAGAAGAGCCGCGAGCAGTTCGAAATTCGTACTCACAAGCGGCTGCTCGACATTCTCGAGCCTACGCAACAAACCCTAGACGCGTTGATGAAGCTCGACCTTTCGGCCGGCGTCGACGTGGAAATTAAGAGCTAAGTCATGGCCAAGTTCGACATTGTTGATCTCAACAAGAAGAAGGTCGCTGAGATTGAGCTCTCGGACGAGGTGTTTGCCGCCGAGCCCAACGCCAACCTGATGTACGAGGTGGCGAAGATGCAGCAAATCAACCGTCGCCGTGGCACGGTGATGGTGAAGAACAGCTCGCTTGTTTCTGGTGGCGGTAAGAAGCCGTGGAAGCAAAAGGGCACTGGCCGCGCTCGCCAAGGTTCGACCCGCGCGTCACATTGGGTCGGCGGCGGTAAGGCGATGGGCCCCAAGCCGCGTGACTACTTCTATCGTCCTCCTCGCTCGGTGCGTCGCGGTGGTCTCGCGGCGGGTCTTTCTCTTCGTGCGAAAGAGAAGCAATTGCTCATTGTCAGCGAGTGGGCGTCAGACGGTAAGACGCAGAAGGCGCTCGAGACTCTCACCAAGGGGCTCAAGCTTGAAAGTGCGCTGATTATCGACGAGAAGAAGAACGCCAAGCTGCACCGCGCGGTGCGTAACCTCGCCAAGTTCGACGTGCTGCCTCCTGAGGGGCTGAACTTGGAGTCGGTGCTCAAGCGCAAGAGCGTGGTGATCACCGCTGCCGCGGCGAAGGCGATCGACGGTGCTCTGCGCCGTGGTCGCGCCGAGAAAGCGAAGGTCTAAGAGGAAGCCATGGAACTGACCCACGTCATTAAAGGTCCGTTGATTACCGAGAAGCTTGATCGGTTGCGCGAAAAGCAACGCCAATATTCATTCGTGGTCGATCGCGCGGCCAGCAAGCACGATGTCGCTCGGGCGGTGTCGACGCTGTTCAAGGTCACGGTCGAAGACGTTCGCACCACCACCATTCGCGGCAAGATCAAGCGAATTGGTCGCTCGATGGGCAAACGGCCCAATTTCAAGAAGGCCTTCGTCACCTTGAAAGAGGGCGACAAGATCGAGTTGTTCGAAGGAGGCGCAGTCTAATGGGAGTTAAAGCCTTCAAACCGACGTCTGCCGCTCGCCGTCTGATGACGGTGGCTGACTTCGCTGACATCACCCGCGATCGTCCTGAGAAGTCGCTCACCCAAGAAATGCGCAAGTCGGGTGGCCGTAACTCGCACGGTCATATTACCCGTCGGCACCAAGGCGGCGGCCATAAGCGCCGTTTCCGCATTATCGACTTCAAGCGGCGCGACAAAGACGGCGTACCGGCCAAGGTCTTCTCGGTTGAGTACGACCCGAACCGCACCGCCAACATCGCACTGCTGCACTACAAAGACGGCACCAAGCGCTACATTCTCGCGCCCACCGGCATCAACGTGGGTGACGTGCTGTTCGCGGGGCCCAATTCGGACATTCGGCCCGGCAACTCGTTGCCGCTGCAGAACATTCCGGTGGGTACCGTGGTGCACAATGTCGAGCTGAAACCCGGCCGTGGCGCGCAAATGATTCGCTCTGCCGGTTCGTGGGGGCAGTTGATGGCGAAGGAGGGCGCTTACGCTCAAATTCGTCTGCCTTCGGGGGCAGTGCGCAAGGTACTCATTGAGTGTCGCGCGACCATTGGCCAGCTGGGCAATATCGATCACGAAATTATTCGCATCGGTAAGGCCGGTAAGAGCCGCTGGCTCGGCATTCGGCCGACCGTTCGTGGTTTGGCGATGAACCCTGTCGATCACCCCCACGGTGGTGGTGAAGGCAAGTCTGGCCAAGGTAACCCACACCCCGTCTCGCCCTGGGGCAAGAAGACCAAGGGCCTCACCACGCGCACCAACAAGCGCACCAACAAGTTCATTGTTTCGAGCCGCCGCCAGGGCGTTCGTAGCCAGTAAGGAGCTTTAGAAAATGGCACGTTCAATTCGCAAAGGTCCCTTCGTCGACCGTCACCTCACCAAGAAGGTCGACGACATGATGAAGAACAACAAAAAGGCCGTGATCAAGACCTGGTCACGCCGCTCGACGATTCTGCCCGAGTTCGTTGGCCACACGTTCGCTGTGCACAACGGCCGAAAGTTCATTCCCGTGTTCGTTACCGAGAACATGGTCGGTCACAAGCTCGGCGAGTTCAGTCCCACCCGTACCTTCGTTGGTCACTCGGCCGAGAAGAAGGTCGCTCCCGCTTCCAAGCCGGCTGGCAAGTAAGGACTAGGCAACCATGGAATCGACAGCGCATTTGTGGCACCTGAGCATGGCTCCCCGCAAAGTTTCTGACGTGGCGGCCTTGGTACGTGGCAAGTCGGTTGAGGCCGCGATCAATATTCTGTCCTTCACCCCTCGCGCCGCGGCGCGCCCGGTCAAGAAGCTCATTCAGAGCGCCATGGCCAACGCGACTGACAAGTCGAAGGGCTCGGTCGATATCGACAGGCTGATCGTAAAGACGATTTCAGTCGACCAAGGCCCCACCGCTCGCCGCTTCATGCCGCGCGCAATGGGTCGAGCCAGCCGAATCAACAAGAAGACCAGTCACGTTCACGTCGTGCTCACCGACGACACCAAGAAGAACAAGAAGAAGTAAGCGGAAAGTTAAGGAGACGCACTTTGGGTCAAAAAGTACATCCAATCGGGTTCCGCCTCGGAGTGATTCGCACTTGGGACTCCAAGTGGTTCGACGAGAAGAACTATTCGAAGTGGCTGCACGAAGACATCAAGATTCGTGACTTCGTGAAGAAGAGCTTGAACCACGCTGGCGTGTCTCGCGTAGAAATCGAGCGTGCCGCGAACAAGGTCAAAGTCAACGTGCACACCGCGCGCCCCGGTATCGTTATCGGCAAGCGTGGCGCCGGCATCGAGACGGTGAAGAAAGATCTGCAAAAGTACACCAAGAACGAAGTGTTCTTGAACATCGTCGAGGTGCGCAAGGCTGAAATCGACGCGCAGTTGGTGGCCGAGAACATCGCCACCCAGCTCGAGCGCCGCATCGCTTTTCGCCGCGCGATGAAGA
Organism: Myxococcaceae bacterium; assembly: GCA_019694575.1. Lineage (GTDB taxonomy): Bacteria > Myxococcota > Myxococcia > Myxococcales > Myxococcaceae > JAIBBR01. The sequence continues at coordinate 11,878 of JAIBBR010000011.1, read as the reverse complement.
AGGCCATTCAGACTGCAATGAAGTTCGGTGCCAAGGGTATTCGCGTTTCGTGCTCTGGCCGTCTGGGCGGCGCTGAAATGGCCCGCTTCGAGTGGTACCGCGAAGGCCGCGTGCCGCTGCACACGCTGCGCGCCGACATCGACTATGGCTTTGCCCAAGGCATGACGACCTACGGAACCATTGGCTGCAAAGTGTGGATCTGCCGCGGCGAAGTGCTTCCCACCAAGGGCAATAGCCACAACTCGGCTCAGAATCGCTAACGAAGAAGAGGAAACGACGTCATGTTGCAACCGGCACGTACGAAATATCGCAAAATGCACAAGGGCCGCACGCCGGGCTTGGCGTACCGCGGCAACAAGCTCTCCTTCGGTGAGTTTGGCCTAATGTCATTGCAGCCCGGGTGGATCACCTCACGGCAAATCGAGGCGGCGCGTATTGCCATGAGCCGCAAGATCAAGCGCGGCGGCAAAATCTGGATCCGTATTTTCCCCGACAAGCCGATCACCAAGAAGCCTGCTGAAACCCGCATGGGTACCGGTAAAGGCGGAGTCGAGTATTACGTGGCGGTAGTCAAGCCCGGTCGCATTCTTTACGAGATGGACGGCATGAGCGAAGAGCTGGCCAAGGGCGCGATGAAGTTGGCTCAAGCCAAGCTGCCGGTGATGACGCGCATCGTTCACCGCAACGAGCAGTCGATTTAACGCAAGGGTAGATAAAGATGGCGACCACCAAAGAATTGCGAGAGCTGAACGCTGACGACCTGACCCGCCGAGCTGGTGAAATGCGTCAGACGTTGTTTCAAGACCAGTTGAAGTTAAAGACCGGCGCGTTGGACAACCCCTCAGAGCGTACCGCCCACAAGCGCGAGCTCGCCCGGGTCTTGACCGTTCTCAATGAGAAGAAGAAGGCCGCCGTTGCGGCGAAGAAGCAATCTGCGAAGAAGGTGAACAATGGCTGAGGCAACCGCAACTCCTACGGCGAACGCTGAACGCGGCCGTCCGAAGACCCGTATCGGCATCATCACTTCCAACAAGATGATGAAGACCGTGGTGGTGACGGTGCACCGTCGCGCCGCCCATGCCCAGTACGGCAAAATTCAAACGCTGCGCGTGAAGTTTAAGGCGCATGCTGAAGACCACGAGTACCCCAAGAAAATCACTCTCAACGAGGGCGACAAGGTACTTATCAGCGAGACGCGGCCAATGTCGAAAGACAAGCGTTGGCGGGTGACCAAGGTGCTGGAACGCGCCACGCGCGTTTAAGCGCGTCTAAAGAGAAGAGATTCGGGGAGAACGACACCATGATTCAGATGACCAGCGTCCTTGATGTGGCCGACAATTCGGGCGCGAAGCGCGTGTTCTGCGTGAAGGTGCTTGGCGGGTCGAAGCGCGAGTACGCATCGATTGGCGACGTGATCGTCGTCTCGATTCGCGAAGCGTTGCCCAACGCCAAAGTGAAGAAGGGCGATGTTGCCAAGGCTGTGATTGTGCGCACCGCCCGTGAAGTAGGCCGGCCTGACGGCAGCTTCATTAAGTTTGACGGCAATTCCGCCGTTTTGATCAACAAAGAGCTCGAGCCAATCGGTACCCGTATCTTTGGGCCCGTGGCGCGCGAGCTGCGAGCGAAGAAGTTCATGAAGATCATCTCGCTTGCTCCCGAGGTGCTCTAAGTCATGCAAAAGCTTCGCGTAGGAGACACAGTTCAAGTCACGTCGGGCGCCGAGCGTTCGCAAAAGGTTAACCGCGGCAAGATCCTCGAGATCGATCGCGAGAAAAACCGGGTGCGCGTCGAAGGGTTGCGCATGGTGAAGCGGCATGTCAAGCGTGGTCGTGACAAGACGAACCCCGACGGCGGCCGTATCGAATCGGCGGGAACGATTGCCTTGGCCTCCGTGACTTTGGTGTGCCCGAAATGTGACAAGCCGACCCGAGTGGGCGTAAAGCTCAAAGGCGAGAAGAACAAGCGTTTCTGCAAGAAGTGCGACGCTGCGATTGACCAGAAGTAACGAGGTAACGCGACATGGCTGACGACAAGAAAGAGAAGTCTGACAAGGGCCCCGACAAGCCCGACGCGGCGGCACTCGCAGAAGCGAAGGCCAAGAAAGCGGCCAAGCACCGCAAGAAGGAAGAGGTCAAGAAGGCGGGTTTTGCCGCCAATATTGAAGAAGGCCTCGAAGCCAAGCCGGCGCGCTTAAAGTTGCGCTACCGCAAAGAGATCGTTCCCGCGCTGATGAAGGAGCTCGGCCTGAAGAACCCCAACGAGGTTCCCCGGCTCGAGAAAATCGTCGTCAACATGGGTTTGGGTGAAGCGCTCGCCAATAACAAGATTCTTGAGTCAGCCGTCGATCAGATGATGGCGATCACTGGCCAAAAGCCGGTGGTGACCCGGGCTCGCAAGTCGATCGCGAACTTCAAGCTTCGCCAGGGCCAAGCCATCGGTGCGGCAGTGACGTTGCGCAACGATCGCATGTACGAATTCTTAGATCGCTTGATAACGGTGGCGCTCCCGCGCGTGCGTGACTTCAAGGGTGTATCGGGCAAAGCTTTCGATGGTCGCGGCAACTACACCCTCGGTGTTCGCGAGCAGATCATTTTCCCCGAAATCAACTATGACCAAATCGAGAAGGTCAAAGGGTTGAATATCAGTTTTGTAACCACAGCCCGTAAAGACGAGCACGGGTTCGCATTGTTGAAGCAGTTTGGTATGCCGTTCAAGGCGTAAACAGTAACACCCGTTGGCGAACCTCCCGAGATTGGCTCGGAACGGCGCAAACGAACTTTAGGAGGCGCGGGAACTTGGGCAACCAAAAGCCCGCGCCGTAGGTGACGAATGGTTCTCAATGATCCCGTCGGCGATATGCTGACCCGTCTGCGCAACGCTTCGCGTGCGCGTCACGACAAAATGGTGCTGCCCGCCTCGAACTTGAAGGCGCAGGTTGCTCGGGTGCTCAAAGAAGAAGGCTTCATCGCCGACTTCGTGGTGCACGAGAAAAAGCCCCAAAACGAAATGACCGTGATGTTGAAGTACGGCCCTGACCGTACGCCGGTGATTCAAGGTATTCGTCGTGTCTCGAGGCCAGGTCTGCGTCGCTACGTCAATACGCGTGAAATTCCTCGCGTGATGGGCGGCATGGGTATTTCAATTCTTTCGACGTCGCGTGGTGTGATGGGCGACCAAGAAGCCCGCAAGCAGAAGGTGGGCGGCGAGCTCATCTGCACCGTGTACTAGGAGCCAGATAAGCCATGAGCCGCATCGGAAAATTACCCATTAAGCTAGAAGACAAGACCAAGGCCACCGTGGCTGGCGGTATGGTCAAGTTCGAGGGCCCCAAGGGCAAACTCGACGTAAAAATTCCCAACACCGAAATTACTATCTCGGTAAAAGACGGCGTACTAACGGTCAGTCGGCCGTCTGAGTCGCGCAAGCACCGCGCGCTGCACGGGCTTACGCGGTCGATCATGGCCAATGCAGCCAAGGGCGTGAGCACGGGGTGGGAAAAGGCATTGGCGATTCGCGGCGTCGGTTACCGTGCCGAAGTCAAGGGCAAGCAAATTCACTTTGCCCTCGGTTACTCGCACCCAGTGGTGTTCGACCTGCCCGAAGGCGTAACTGCTGAAGTGGGTAAGACGCCCCGCACTGAAGACACACTGCCGACCATCGATCTTTTCTTGCGGTCGTCGAACCGAGAATTGGTGGGTTTGACCGCAGTGAAGATTCGGGCATTGCGCCCCCCCGAGCCGTACAAAGGCAAGGGCATCAAATTGGCTGACGAGCGGGTTCGCCGCAAGGAAGGCAAGACGGGCACCGCGTAATTTGCGGCCCGCATCATCTGCGAGGGGAACGCGTTATCTCTCGCAGAAGGAAAGGGTAGTCACATGTCGAAGCTCACTCCTGTTGAAAAAAGAAAAGCACGCATTCGTAAAAAGGTGTCCGGAACGACGGCCCGCCCGCGCATGTCGGTTTACAAGTCGCTGCGCTACATTTATGCGCAGGTCATCGACGACAGCACTGGCCGCACGGTTGCGTTCGCCTCGTCATTGTCGAAAGAACTCAAAGGCAAAGACGATGGTGACAAGCGTGAAGACGCGAAGCGTGTCGGCAAGCTGATCGCCGAGAAGTGCAAGGCGGCAAAAATCGATGCGGTGGTGTTTGACCGCAATGGCTGCCCGTACCACGGGCGAATCGCTGCCGTGGCTGACGCGGCGCGTGAAGCAGGGTTGGCTCTCTAAAAAGACTGCCCTGCTTGGGCGCAAAAGGACAAAGGAACTTTTCGAATGGCGATTCCAATCAAGAGTGATGACCTCGACCTCCAAGATCGCGTGGTGAGCATCAACCGCGTGGCCAAGGTGGTGAAGGGTGGCCGGCGTTTCAGCTTTTCGGCGCTGGTGGTGGTAGGTGACGGCAACGGCCACGTGGGCGTGGGCTTGGGTAAGGCGAATGAAGTGCCTGAGGCCATTCGCAAAGGTGGAGAGAATGCCAAGAAGAACCTGTTTAAGGTTCCCCTGATGGCGCACACCATTCCCCACGAGGCGCTGGGTCACTTTGGCGCAGGCCAAGTGCTGCTCAAGCCAGCCAGCGAAGGTACGGGCGTGATTGCTGGTGGCGCGGTTCGCGCGGTGCTCGAGGCCGCCGGTATTCGCAATATTCTCACCAAGAGCCAGGGGTCGCGTAACCCTCACAACGTGCTCAAGGCCACAGTGGCGGGTCTCAAGCAGCTGCGTTCTCCTGACCAAGTGTCGCGTCTTCGCGGTAAGGAGATTCGTTTCGGCAAGGGCAACAACACCGAGGCGAGGAACTAGTCATGGGTCTGAAGATTACGTTGATAAAGAGCTTCGCGGGTTCATCAGAGCGTCAACTGGCCACTATCGCCGGGTTGGGCCTGAAGAAGTTTGGCGACGAGAAGATTCTCAAAGACACCCCAGAAGTTCGGGGCATGGTGAAGAAGCTTCAACACCTGGTGACTGCCGAAGTGGTGAAACAAGATCCCAAGCCCTCGGCACGCCGCAAGCCCCGCAAGGTTCGGGTGCGTGAACTGGCCCGCGCTGAAGCAGCGAAGGCCGCGGCCAAGAAATAAGAAGTAACGAAAGGTTTTTGCCATGACGACGTTGCACTCTTTGAAAGCGCCTTACCAGTCTCGCCACCGCAAGAAGCGGGTGGGCCGTGGCCAAGGCAGTGGTTTGGGCAAGACTGCCGGTCGCGGCGGCAAGGGTCAAAAGGCCCGCTCCGGCAATATGCACTTCGAAGGTTTCGAGGGTGGTCAAAGCCCGCTGCAACGCCGGCTGCCCAAGTTCGGTTTTAACTCACCCAACCGCATTTATTACGCGATCGTCAACACGGGCGATCTCGAGCAATTCGGAGCGGGCTCGTTGGTTGATGAGGCGGTTCTTCGCAAAGCCGGTTTGGTCAAAGGCCAGTGGCACGGCATCAAGGTGCTCGGTTCTGGCAAGTTGAGCAGAAAGCTCATTGTTCGTGCTCACAAGTTTTCCGAGAGTGCGAAGCAGGCGATCTCTAAGGTGGGTGGTACGGCTGAAGAGATGCCGATGGTTGCGCACAAGCCAGAAGGTGCCGCCAAGGCACACGCAGGCAAGGGCGTTAAGGCCGTAAAGACCCCTGCAGTGGCCAAGTAGTCGTTCATGGTTAGTGTGCCGTTCGACAGTTGATACGTCGGGAAGGAATGTACCGTGGCGTTGAATGCCATTTCGAACGTCTTCCGGGTAGCTGAGCTGCGAACGCGGTTGGCCTACACCGTTGTGCTCTTGGCGGTATACCGCCTGGGTGTCTTCATCTCTACCCCTGGTGTCGACCGGTCGGCGATGAACGACTACATGAGCCAACAGGGCGGGTTGCTCAACCTGTTCAACATGTTCTCGGGCGGCGCATTGAGCAACATGTCGATTTTCGCGTTGGGTATTACGCCCTACGTCTCGGCATCGATCATCATGCAGCTGCTGACTGTGGTGGTGCCGAGCCTCGAGGCGTTGCAGAAAGAAGGGGCCGGTGGACGGCAGAAAATTAATCAGTACACCCGCTACGGCACCATCGTTCTCTCTATTTTTCAGGGTTTTGCGATCGCTGAATTTTTATCTCGCATTGGCCGCGATCACGGTGCTGGCTCAGGCATCGAAACCATCGTTGTTCACAACACCGGTATCTACTTTCGCCTGATGACGGTGATAACCCTCACCGCGGGTACTGCCTTCATTATGTGGCTGGGCGAACGCATCACCGAAAACGGTATCGGCAACGGCATTTCGCTGATCATCTTCGCCGGTATTGTGGCGGGTCTGCCGCATAGCATCACCGCGTTCTACAATATGGTGAAGACCGACGCGTTGTCGGTAGGGTCGGCGCTCGCCATTTTGGCGTTCATCATCATGGTGATAGCAGGCGTCGTTTACATCGAGCGTGGCATGCGACGCATTCCGGTGCAGTACGCTAAGCGCATGGCCGGGCGTCGCACCATCGCGGGCCAGGCGACATATTTTCCGATCAAGGTAAACGCCTCGGGGGTGATTCCGCCCATTTTTGCCAGTGCGCTGTTGTCTTTTCCCGCGACGTTGAGCGGCTGGTTCCCGTTCTTTGGGCGCTTCCAGAGCATTCAGAACAATCTCTGGTTGTACAGCGGCTTCTACGTGCTGCTGATTATCTTCTTTGCCTTTTTTTACACTTCACTCACTTTTCGCTCTGACGACGTGGCTGACAACATCAAAAAGCAGGGTGGGTACATTCCCGGTATTCGACCTGGCCAGCAAACGGCGAACTTCATCGAGCGCGTATTGAACCGTTTGACGTTTGGCGGCGGCGTGTACTTGGCGACGGTTTGTGTGATTCCATTTGCGCTCTCAGGGTCTTTCAACATTCCGTTTCAGTTCGGCGGGACCGGTTTGTTGATTGTGGTCGGCGTGGCGCTCGACACCGTACAGCAAATTGAGCAGCACCTCATTTCACGTAACTACGAAGGTTTTGCAGGGCCGCGTGGCCCCCGCATTCGCGGCCGGTTACGGGCAGCGGCCTAGTCTCTTTGAACCGAACCGCAGATTGATCTCAAGCAGGGGGAACTGCTCTTGAAGACCAAGAAGACGTCGCGGCCGGGCAAGAAGGCCGTGAACCGAAAAGTAACCGCTAAGTCGGTCAAGCCCTCAAAGCGAAAGTCGGCTGCGAAGACCGTTGTCACGAAGAAGGTGGCAAAGAAAGCCATTCGCGCGAGACCCTCGACAAAGGGTGCGGCCAAGAAGCGAACCGCGGCGAAGGCACGGCGCATGCTCAAACCCACTGCGCACATTGCTGAAGTTCATTCTGGTAAGCCCTTTGCGGGTGGCCTGAATTTGATTTTCTTGGGGCCGCCGGGGGCCGGCAAAGGCACCCAAGCGCAGATGTTGATCAAGGAGTTCAATCTGCCGCAGATCTCCACGGGTGAGATTTTACGTGAAGCTGTTCGCCAGGGCACGCCGCTTGGTCAGCAGGCGGGGCCGCTGATGGCCGAAGGCAAGTTGGTGCCTGACGAGATCGTGATCGGCATCGTCAACGAGCGCCTCACTGCCGATGATTGCCAAAATGGCTTCGTGCTCGATGGCTTTCCACGAACGGTGCCTCAAGCCCAAGCGCTCACCAAGGCGCTGGCAGCGCAAGGCAAACGTATCGATAAGGTTATTTCGCTCGAAGTTCCCAATGAAGTCATCGTCGAACGCATGAAAGCGCGCGGCCGTGCTGATGACACGCCCGAAACGGTTCTCAAGCGCCTTGAGATTTACGCCCGCGACACTGCGCCGCTCAAAAATTTTTATGCCCGAGAGGGCAGCTTGGCCAAAGTAGAAGGTGTGGGCACTCTCGAAGAGATCTACGCCGGCATCAAACATGCGATCGGTCGTTAAAACAAAGGGCGGGGAAAGCCTTTGTAAATGTCTGAAAAAATTGCAAAAAAAGCACGAGTCTCAGGTGCTCTTGCGCAAATGTCGTACATAGTGGTATGGGCGCGGCTCTTTTGTCGTTCAACCAGTGGAAAACCGGGGTTTCTGTTGCCGAAAGATGATGCCATTGAAGTCGAGGGAACCGTGATGGAGCCCCTGCCCAACGCGATGTTTCGCGTGAAATTGGACAACGGGTCAGGTCACATCGTTCTCGCGCACATCTCGGGGAAAATGCGCATGCACTTCATTCGCATTCTCCCGGGAGACAAAGTGAAGGTCGAATTGTCGCCATATGACCTTTCACGCGGTCGCATCACCTATCGGGCCAAGTAACTTTCGTCAGCTCCAAAGTTTTTTCGTTTTTTTGAAGAGGGTGTCATGAAGGTTCGCGCGTCAGTGAAAAAGATCTGTGACAAATGCAAAGTGATTCGCCGTAAGGGCACGGTGCGGGTGATCTGCGCCGCCAACCCCCGACACAAGCAGCGCCAGGGCTAAAAAACAGCTCTAGACCAACTCGCAGCACACACATTGAAGGTGAAGATCGATGGCTCGTATTTCTGGTGTTGATTTGCCCCCCGCAAAGCGCGTGGTGATTTCGCTGCAATACATCTACGGCATCGGCAAAAAGTCCGCCGCCGACATTTGCGCCAAGGCCGGTATTCCTGGACCGACCCGCACCAAAGACCTGACCGAAGATCAGGCCCGCAAGATTCGCGACATCATTGAGGCCGACTACAAGGTCGAGGGCGATCTGCGCCGCGAAGTGACGATGAACATCAAGCGTCTGATGGACCTGGGCTGCTACCGCGGTCTGCGTCACCGCAAAGGTCTGCCTGTGCGCGGTCAGCGTACGCACACCAACAGCCGCACCCGTAAAGGCCCCAAGCGCGGCATCGTGCGCGCCAAGCCAGCCACCCCGGCGGCCAAGGCATAATTTTCATTGACGGCTCCGCTTATGTGTAGAGCGGGGTGATTACCTAAAAGAAAAAGAGAACAACGAAATGGCTGAAGAAAACAAAGAAGCGACGACAGCAGCAGCAGCGGCGCCGGCGGCTCCTGAAGCAGCTGCGGGTGAGAAGAAGCGCAGCAAGAAGGCCAAGAAGAACATTCTGAACGGCATGGTGCACGTTCAGTCGACCTTCAACAACACCATGATCACCATTACCGACGTGACTGGCAATGTGATTGCCTGGTCGTCAGCGGGTGCACGTGGGTTCAAAGGCAGTCGCAAGTCGACTCCGTTCGCCGCCCAGGTCGCCGCGGGTGATGCCGCCGCCAAGGCCATGGAGCACGGCCTGAAGAACGTGCAGGTGCTGGTGAAGGGGCCTGGCGCTGGCCGTGAATCAGCGTTGCGCGCGATCGCCGCCGCTGGCTTGAAGATTTCGTTAATTCGCGACGTGACGCCGATTCCGCACAACGGCTGCCGTCAGCCGAAGCGTCGTCGCGTTTAAGTTTTTTGGCCTAGACCACCTTTTAGAAACAATGAAGTGAGGAGATTGAAGTGGCCCGTTACACCGCAAGCGTCTGCCGGATCTGCCGGCGTGAAAATCTGAAGATGTATTTGAAGGGTGACCGTTGCTACACCGACAAGTGTGCAATCGAGCGCCGCCCCTACCCCCCCGGCCAGCACGGTCAAGGCCGCGTGAAGTTTTCGGGCTATGGCGTGCAGTTGCGTGAGAAGCAAAAGGTCAAGCGCATGTACGGCCTGCTTGAGCGCCAGTTTCGTGGGTACTTTCACCGTGCTGCGTCGGCCAAGGGCAAGACCGGTGAAACGCTCCTCCAGCAGTTGGAGCTCCGTCTCGATAACGTGGTGTTCCGCATGGGCTTCGCCGACACGCGCGCCGAGGCGCGTCAGTTGGTACGCCACGGTCACTTCACTGTGAACGGTAAGCGGGTAAACATTCCCTCTTTCAGCGTCAAGCCGGGCACGGGCATTGAAGTGCACGACAAGTCAAAGAAGGTTCTGCGTATTCAAGAAGCCATCGAGACAGTTGACCGCCGTGGCGTTCCGCAGTGGATCGAGATCGACAAGAAGGCGCTCAAGGGCACCGTGAAGTCGGCTCCGAACCGCGAAGACCTGACGATGCCGATTCAAGAGCAGCTGATCGTCGAGTTGTACTCGAAGTAATCGACGCGTCTTTTTCGAAATACGTTTTGTAGTTCTAACGAAACGTCCTCCCGTTCTTGTGACGGGTAAGTGGGTGGCGTTTCTTTATGGAGGCAGTACACATGGCAGACACGGCGTTTAATGCGAAGAACTGGCGAGATCTGATCAAACCCCGCAAGCTCGAGGTCGATGCTGACTCGCTGACCCAGACCTACGGCAAGTTCGTCGCCGAGCCTTTGGAGCGCGGTTTTGGCACTACTCTGGGCAACTCGGTTCGCCGGGTGCTCCTGAACTCCCTGCAGGGCGCGTCGATTACCAGCATCAAGATCGAAGGCGTTGAGCACGAGTTCACCACCATTCCTGAAGTGTCTGAAGATGTCACCGACATCGTTCTGAACTTGAAGGAAGTGCTGCTTCGCATGCACACCAACGAGCCAAAGACGATTCGTATCGAAGTCGAAGGCCCCAAAGAGGTGAAGGCCGGCGACATCATTGCTGACGATCAGATCGAAATTTTGAACCCGGGTCATCACATTTGCACGATTGCCGAAGGCGGCAAGCTGCGCATGGAGATGAGCTGCCGCCGCGGCCGTGGTTACGTGCCGGCGATGAACAACAAGGTTCAAGGCGCTCCGTTGGGCACCATTCCCGTTGACTCGCTCTTTTCGCCTGTGCGCAAGGTGAACTACCAAGTCACCAATGCCCGCGTCGGCCAACAGACCGACTACGACAAGCTCTCGCTCGAGGTGTGGACTGACGGCTCAGTCACCCCGCAAGACGCAGTGGCCTTCGCGGCGAAGATCATCAAAGAGCAGCTCACTGTATTCATCAACTTCGATGAGACCGAAGAGCCGGTATTGGTTGAGTCGCCGAGAGAAGAGACCAAGCTCAACGAGAACCTTTTCCGCTCGGTTGACGAGCTTGAACTGTCGGTGCGTTCAGCGAACTGCCTGCAGCAAGCGAACATCAAGACCATCGGTGATTTGGTGCAACGCACCGAAGCCGAGATGCTGAAGACCAAAAACTTCGGCCGCAAATCGCTCAAGGAGATCAAAGAAATTCTCGCTGAGATGGGTTTGTCGCTTGGCATGAAGCTCGAGAACTGGCCTCCGAAGACAATGCCGGCAGCTCCTGCGCCGGTCGCCAATGGCGGCGCTCCCCGCGTTTAGTTCAGCTCGATTTTCGAGGGCGGGGTGAACCCCTGCCTTCGTTAAAACCCGCAGGAATCTCCCCGCGGGTTATTTCCACCCGGTACCTCGAACGGCCGGGCTGGTTCACACGAAAGGTAGCACCACCATGGAACACCGAGTTGCCCACCGTAAGCTCCAACGCACCACCGCGCATCGCTTGGCGATGTTGAAGAACATGGTGACGTCATTGCTTGAGCACGAGCGCATTACCACCACCATTCCCAAGGCCAAAGAAGCGCGCCGCATGGCCGAGAAGATCATCACCCTCGGTAAGCGAGGTGGTTTGCACAATGTACGTTTGGCTGAGCGTACCGTTCATAACCGCGCCATTTTGGCGAAGGTGTTTGGCGAACTGAAGGACCGCTACGCAAACCGTCCTGGAGGTTACACGCGTCTGCTGAAAATTGGCTTCCGCCGTGGCGATGCCACCGAAATGGCGATGCTCGAGTTGGTGGACCGCGTCGAGAAGGTGAAAGAAGACGCTGCGGAGTCTGAGAAGAAGGCCGAAGCCGCCACCGCTCCTAAGAAAGAAGCCAAGGCAAAAGAAGAAGCGCCGAAGAAAGAGGCCGCTCCCAAAGGTGAGGCCAAGGCCAAGCAGCCGGCCGCGAAGAAGAAAGACGAATAACGCAATAACGCGTTTTCGTTGGCGTAAAGGCGTCTGCTTTCTCCAAGGG
>JAIBBR010000010.1 GCA_019694575.1 Myxococcaceae bacterium | reverse complement strand
TTCGGCGGCGCTGAACGAAACATTGAGCGCACCATCGAACGAGGCCACGTCTTGAATCACCGGCGCGTCAGGCGGCTTGGTGTCATAGTTCACCGAAATCGGCGTCGTCGCTTTGATGTATTGCCCAGTGCTGGAGCAGCTTTGATCGAGCGTGCTGGTGGCAAAACGCGTCGACGCACAAATGGTGTGCTTTTGTACTGTGTTGGGAGCGCCGCACGTCACGCCGCCGTCAGTGCCCGCATTTTTGAAGACAGGCAGGTCTGCCACTGTCACAGTGAAGGTGCCGGTGGTCGCCCCCTTCAGCTCAGAAATCGGCGTTTCGTTCAGAAGAACGTCATCGGCTTCTTTGGTATCAGCACAGCTGGTGCCCTCCGTCGCCCAAATGAGCAGCGGAGCGCACATCACCCCGCCGGTCGGCCAGTTCCAATTGCCGGTGTAAGACTTCGCGCAATCACTCGCACCGATGTTGAGCGTTGTACTGCCGGTAGAAGTTGACAGCTCGATGGTCTGGGCCAACCCGAGCGAAGGAACGACACACAGAAGAAGCGCGAGAAGCGGTCTCATCGAAGCAGCACTGTGAGCAAGCGCGAGGCCAGCACAACCACCTCATTTAACTCATTCTTTACCGACGCAGACCGGCCAAAAAAGCAGAAGCGTGCGTCAGGCTTTGCCATTTTGTCTTTTACGAGCGGCTGGCGAGCTTCAAGGCCACGTCAATCGCCCCATTGGCGGCGCACCCCACATTGTCGACCGCGGCCACCAAATGCAGGCGATTTCTCGCATAACGCAAGCGGCCCACGTGCACCGAAGCGTCGCCCGTCGCCAGCATCGGCATCGGGTAAATGTGCTCTTCGGGCTTGTCGAGCACCTGCACGCAGTCAGCGCCCTTGAAGAGCGCCGCCAAATCGCCGCCGGCCCAAGCCTTGCCCGTATGCGCACTCAACGTCGCCACCACGCCGTGAAACGTGGGCACCCACAGCAACGTCGGCGTTACATCAACCGAGCTCCCCCATAACCGCGTCAGCTCCAAAATCACACTGCGCTCTTGCGCCGACTGCCCCGCGGCAATGCCGCCCACTTCAGGAATGATGTTGTAACCCAGCCGGTGGGGAAAAACGGCCACCTCGGGCTCGCGGCCTCCCATTAAATCGGCGGTCTGCTTTTCGAGGGTGCGCTGCCCGGCGTTGCCCGCCGAAGCCGAGCCCAACAGCAGCGTCGCTTGCACGTCACTTATTTCGAGCGCGCGCCGCACCGGCTCCAACGCAAACGCCACCAGCTGGCTGAGCGGAGACGCGAGACTGACGATGCGCCCTGCGAACGGCTTGTCGAGCACGCCTTCGTTCAGCTTGGGCGCCACCCACGGCACTTCCTGAGAACCTAAAAACGCACCGCTCACGTCGACGACCCACGCGCCTTCTTGCTGCGCTGCCAGCGCCAACCCCGTGGCCTCTGAAGCAGGCGTGGCCAAAATCACCACCCGGGCCCCCTTGAATGAGCGCGGCTCAACTTTTTCGACCGGCAGCGTCTCTTCGCCGAACTCGACTTCTTCGGCTTCTGAGCGCGCCGAGGCAAACAGGCTCAACCGACCGGCTGAATAGTCACGCTGTGCCAATTGGGCCACGATTTCACGGCCCACCATGCCGGTGGCTCCCACCAACGCCAGTTGCGAGTGCTCTTCCATCAGTTCTCCGTCAGGCGCGCGGCCGGAGCAATGCCCGGCAACGGCGGAAACTTGGGGTTCTCTTCAGCGCCCGAGCCCCGAAGGTAATGAGGCTCGAGCGCAAACAATGTCGGCGCGTCGAATGGGCCCAACGCAGGCGACAGCTGGGCAACCGCTACCGCTGACGGCACACGGCCCGCGGCGAGCAACCGTGGCGGCGCCACTCCGGCCGACAGAAACGCCGCTTCGTACTCTTCGAGTGCCGGGCCGAGCGCCACCACCGCAGTTTGTTCTGCGAGGGCAGCCCCCACCTGGGCCACCGTCATCGAAAACTCTTCGGCCAGCGGGTGAACCTTGCCGCCTTCGCGCCGGTAGCGGCCCACGTAGAGCTCGCCCTTTTTCACCACCGCCAGGCTCCATTGCTCTACCTGCTCAGGGCCTTCGTACGCCGACGCCGCCAATGAGCTGACGCCCACCAGCGGCTTTTGCAGAGCGAAGGCGAGCCCTTTCAAAGTGGCCAGCCCAATGCGCAGACCGGTGAACGAGCCGGGCCCCAACCCCACCGCGAAGCCTGAAACGCCACCCCAACCCATGCCAGCACGCACGAGGAGCGCTTCAAGCTCGCCAGGCAGCGCTTGGCTGATGCGCGCCGGAGGCCCGACGCGCGTTTCACCCACCACGGTGCCGTCAGGGCGAACCAGCGCGGCCGAGAGGGTGCGGGTCGAAGTGTCGAGCGCCAAAATCACGCGCGCTCACGTAGCACGTAATGGGCGCAGGTAAACGTCGCGGTCACTTCATGGCGGCGTCGTTTTTCTGCCCCACCAGCGCATCAGCAACAGTCTTGTAAACAGCCCGCCAACGCGCATCGTCGAAACCCAGGGCGGCGCGGGCCTTTTGCAGCTGCTGCGCCTTGCGAAGGGTGTCAGTACCGGTGGGAACCAGCGCCGTCGGCCCACCCAAGCCGAGCCCGTCGACGATATGCTCTGCCACCAAAACAATGGCCGCGAGCGGGTGCACCACCCCTCCGATTTCAAGTTGATGGTGGTTGCCAATCACCATTGCCACTTCAGCAGGCATTTGCCACAGCGTCATTAAGCGCTGGCCAAGGCTTTCGTGCAGCTCTTCAATCACCGGCCACACGTCATTCATGGGGCGCAACGTTTGGCCCCGCGGCACGTCGGCCAGGGCCACCAGCGCCGCCGCCGACCCCGCTTCATGGAGCAGGCCGCACAAGAAGGCATATTCGGCTTCGAAGGAAGTGAAGCGGGTCACCGCTCGGGCCGCGTGCGCGGTGGCCGCGGCGTGCATGCGCAACTTGTCGAGCGCGTCGCTGTACCCGGGCGCACGAAAGATGCGGCTGTTCATCGCCGCTTCGAGCACCAAGTCACGAAACTCACGCAGGCCCATGCGGGTAATGGCTCCGCGCAACGACTGAATGGGCACCAAACCCCCAAAGCGCGGCGAATTGGCGAGCTTGAGCACCCGGCCGGCCAACAAGCTGTCGCGCTCCAGCACTTGCACCACCTGCTGCACGTCGACGTCGCGCACCGCCGAGAGCGAAATCAGCTCGGTGGCCACTTTGGGCAACATGGGAGGCTGGTACTGCGGCGATTCGAACGTGCGCACCAGCGCCGCGTGCACTTCGCTTTGTGCAGGCCGCCTGCTCAGTTCATCGTCATCATCAATGTCGAACCGGGCTTGGTTCTCGGGGAGGTGCCGAAGACTGGGCTTGTCGGAGCCAAACATAGCGATCGCCTCGAAGAGAGGATTGCAGGCGTCGCGCCAACGCTAAACGAGCGAGACCATTGAGGGAGTGCCGGGTCAACCCAAAGGGGCCTGGGGTTAAACGCACCCGTCTGTTGGCTTTCAAGCCTTCACTTCGCACTGCTGCACGGTGACGTCTTCACGCGAGGTCCGGGTGATGTCGTTGTAGAAGACGCGCACCATCAACAGCGCCAGCACCACCAAACCCACCGCGTTGGCCACTTCGCGGGCGCGAATCGACAACGGGCGGCGACGAATCGCCTCCCACAGGGCTGAGAGCAGCGCGAAGCCGTCGAGCACGGGAATCGGCAACAAGTTCACCAGCCCCAGGTTCACCGAGAGCATCACCATGAGCGCGACGAATTGATCAACGCCCGCCTCGGCCGCTTGGCCCGCGGCTTGGGCAATTGCAATGGGGCCGCCCATGGCGCGCATGGGCACGTCGCCCACAATCAACTTGCCGAGAATGGTGCCGATTTTGCGGGTGCCTTCAGCCACGTAGGTGAGCGACGAGGTCAACGCGGCCACTGGCCCGGTAGAGATTGTCACCTTCTCAAAGGTCAACGCACCATTGACCGCGCTGTTGGTGTCTGTCGAGTCGTCAGAGTCGAGCCAGGGGTTCAGACCGAGCTGAAAAGTGCGGGTCTGAAAATCGTCATTCGCTTGAAAGCATACCTGCGCCACCGCGGCTGACTTCTCTTCGGTGCCGCTTTTCCACTTCAGCGTGAAAGGCTTGGTCTCTGCGGTTTCTAAGAAGACTTGCAAGAAACGCCAAGAGAGCAGCTCATGGTTGTCGAGCCCGGTAAGGCGGTCACCCGCTTTGATTCCCGCCTTGTCGGCCGCGCTGTCGGGCTTCACCGAATACACATAAAGTGACGCACTCTCGGCACCGAGCGCTGCGTAGCCTTCGCCGCTTTGGCGTGGCACCGTGACTGACACCGCCCGCGGCACCTGAATGCTCTGCGCCGCAACCGCCACGTCTTGCCCTCGCAGAGCGTCAACTTTGAGCTCGCCCTGTGCGTCGTGGAGCGCGCGAATCATTTCTAACTCGGTACTCACCGTTTTACCGTTGATGCGCACCACCCTGTCGAACGTCTTCAGACCGGCCGCTTCGGCCACCGAGCCCAAAGGCACTCCGAGCACTGGAGCGCGGGCAGCGCCAATGCCCAGCACTCCCTGTACTTTTTTCTCGAGCGGATCGACTGCAAGCCGCTGCGCCGGAGACAACCGGAACGTCAGCTTCTGCCCTCCGCGCTCGACGACAATCGGCAGCTCAGTGCCGGCTTTACCCACCAACGCCTGGCTAATGTCATTGAACGACACAATCGGCTCGTCGCCTATCTGCACAATCAGGTCGCCAGGGCGAATGCCAGCTTTCGCACCGGGCAAGTCGTCTTCGACGAAGCCCACCCGCGGTGCCAACACCGTCTTGTCGCCGAGCAACAGAAAGAACGCCAACAGCACCGGAAAAATAAGGTTGAAAGCCGGGCCCGCGAAGACGATGGCCGCCTTCTTCCACGGGGGCTGCACCGTAAAGCTGCGCCGTGCATCTTCGGCAGAAACCTCTTCGTCAGGCAGCTCGCCCGCCATCTTCACGAAGCCGCCCAGCGGTATCCACGCAATTTGGTACTCGGTCTCGCCCTTCTTGAAGCTGACGATGCGCGGGCCAAACCCGATAGAAAATTTGAGCACTTTCACGCCGCACGCCTTGGCCACCAAGAAGTGACCGAGCTCGTGCACGGTGACCAACACGCCCAAGAGAACCACGAAGGGAACCAGTGTGCCGAGTAAACCCATGAGTGTAGAGAGGTTAACCGTTACCCAACCAAGTTGCAGTGAATTGGGCCTCTCGTTCGCAAGAAGCGCGACGTCAGTGCCGCGTGAGGTGCAAATAAACGAGCAGCATTGGGGCGTTGAAGAGCAAGGCGTCGATACGGTCGAGCATGCCGCCGTGACCGGGTATCAAGTTGCCCGAATCTTTCGCGCCGTAAGCACGCTTCAACATCGACTCGCACAAGTCTCCCGCGGGCCCACAAATGCCGCCCAAAACGCCAATCACCACGCAGTCCATCACGCTCAACCCAGGGAAAAAGCCCGCGCGCAAGATGAACAACCCGCCGATGGAGCCGACCATTCCTCCGGCGAAACCTTCCCACGTTTTGTTCGGGCTCACGGCGGGGTAGAGCTTGTGCTTGCCCAAAAACCGCCCAGCGAAATACGCGCAGGTGTCGTTCACCCACGTGATGACCAGCGCCGCCACCACCCACCAGCCACCGTCGGGCATCATGCGCAGCGCAGCCACCGCGGTGAGGCCAATGCCGCCGAAGAGCACCCCGCTCACCACATGCGCCACCCGCACCGGCGCTTGCTCCAAGGGCCCCCGCACCAAGTGCCAGAACCACGAGAAAAAAAAGAGGGCCCCCACGACAGCCGAAATGCCCAACGCCGCCATGCCCGGGTCGTGGGAGTGAATAATAGGCGCAAACGGCATTGACGCCGCCCCAAGCAGCGCCACCCCGCCGGGCACACCCAGGCCTTGGTTGGTCATCTGCAGGTACTCGTAAGCACACGCCGCCGACGCGACGGCGAGCAACACCGCGGTCCAGTAGCTGCCCATGTAGAGCAGCCACAGCACCAGAGGCAGCAGCACCACCGCCGACGCAATGCGCAGCAGCAGGTTTTTGTTCTTCTCGTTCAAGGCGGGGCCGGTTTCGCCTGCGCACCGGTGAGACCAAACCGGCGGTCGCGACGTTGGTATTCAGAAATCGCGTCGAGCAACTGCGGCGCCCGAAAGTCGGGCCACTGCACGTCGGCGAACACGTATTCAGCGTACGCGCTTTGCCAGAGCAGAAAATTCGAGATGCGCTTTTCGCCGCTGGTGCGAATCACCAAATCGACGGGGGGTAAATCGGCGGTCCATAAAAACGTCTCGAACGTGTCGGCGTCGAGCTTGCTTGGGTCGAGCTCTCCGCGCTTCGCTTTTTCCATCGCGGTGCGGGCGGCGCTCACCAGCTCTTCGCGGCCTCCGTACGAGAGCGCCAGGCTGAGCACCATGCCTTTGTTGCCCCTGCTTTCTTTGCGCAGCGCTTCAAGGGGCCCCCGCACCAACACCGGCAGCTTGTCGAGCTGACCAATGGCATTGAGCCGAATGCCGTTGGTCATGATTTCTTCGCGCTCTTTGCTCAAAAACTCGGCCAGCAGCGCCATCAACCCGGTCACTTCGTCGAGTGGGCGGGCCCAGTTCTGTGACGAAAAGGCGTACAACGTGAGCGCTTTTAGCCCGAGCCGTCGGGCGCAGCGCGTCACCTCACGCACGCTCTGCGAACCTTCGCGGTGCCCATCGAGGCGCCGGCGGCCCTGCCCTTCGGCCCAGCGGCCATTGCCGTCCATGATGATGCCTACATGGCCCGGCAGCGGCTTGGTCTTTACTTCTTCTTCACGCGCAAAGGTCGACTCCATCAGTTCAAGAATCAACCTATCCCTTCACCTTGGGTGATGAAACAGCGAAGATGTGCCTGTTGCTCTTGCCTCGCCCGCGCCCGTTCGTCCATGCCTCCGAAAGTCATTGGCCCCTACCGTGTTCTTGAAACCTTAGGCAGTGGCGGCGTGGGTACCGTTTACCGCGCCATCGATCGCCGCAGCGGTGAGCTCGCGGCTTTGAAGCTGCTGTCCACGGGCCCCGCGTTAGACCCCCGCGCGGCCCGCCGCTTGGCCCGTGAATTCGAAACGCTCGAAGACCTGTCTCACCCCAACGTGGTGAAGGTCTACGACACCGGCGTGTACCAGGGGTACCCGTACCTGGCGATGGAGCTGGTCGACGGGCTCACCCTGCGCCACTACCTGTCGTTGTCAGCAGGAGAACTGTCGAGCGACCAGGGGCTTTCGAAAGCCATCAAGGCGCACCGGCACGCGCTCAACCGCCCGGCCGACACGCCGAGCAGCGATTCACTTTCAGTCGATGAAGACGAAATGTCGAACGAGTATGCACCTTCTCCGTTCAATCTTTCGGCCTTCGCGCAAGAAAGCCCGAGCGAAGAAGTGCAGTCGTTCGAAAGCGGCCCCGACTCGGTGCGCCGCCTGGCCGACTTGGCCGACGAGCCCGACACCAATGCCGGCATGTCGGTTGAAAATTCGCTGCCCTACGACATTCCCGAGCCCGACCAGCACGTGCCGTTCTTGTCGCGGCCCAGCGAAGGTGAATTGGCGCAACTCAACCGCCCTGAGCGTGTCGGCCGGTTGAAAGACGTGACGCTGCAAATTTGCCAAGCGCTTGCCTACATTCACGGCCATGGGTTGATTCACCGTGACTTAAAGCCATCGAACATCATGGTCGATGAAGATCGTCTGGTGCGCCTGATGGACTTTGGCCTGGCCAAGTTCTTGGCTGACGATGCGGCGGTGACCGCTGACGGTCGTTTGGTGGGCACCTTTCGCTATATGGCGCCCGAGCAGATTCTCGGCGAGGTTCTCGACGCACGCGCCGATCTCTATTCGCTGGGCGTCATTTTGTACGAGCTGCTCGCCGGGAGGCCTCCCTTCGACGCCAAGACGCCGTACGAGTTGTGGCAAAAAGTGCTCGAAACCGAGCCCACGCCGCTGGCCGCCATCAACCCCAGGGGCGAGCGAGGGTTGTCACGCGTGGCCCACCGGTTGATTCGCAAAGAGCCTGACGATCGGTACCAAACGGCTGAAGAAGTTTTCGAGGCACTGACCGAGTGACACACACTTTACTGGTTGAAGGCGGCGCGGCCGGGCTGCGCCTCGACGTTTTTCTGGTGCAACAGCTCAAGCTGTCGCGGGCCAAAGCCAAAGCGCTGCTCGAAGAAGACAAGGTGCGGGTCGACGGGCGACGCGCGACCAAGGGCCTTTCGCTCACGCTCGGGCAACGCATCGAAGTGACGGTGCAAGAAGACGTGCCGCTCGCGCAAGACACGGCCATGGAGCTCACCGTGTTGCACGAAGATGCCGACTTGCTCTTCGTCGACAAACCCGCGGGCATTCCTTGCCACCCGCTGAAGAGTGGCGAAGTGCGCACCGTGGCCAGCGCGTTGGTGGCTCGCTACCCCGAAGTGCGTGAAGCCGCTGAAGAGCCTCGCGAAGGCGGTTTGTGCCACCGGCTAGACATTGAAACGTCGGGGGTGCTGTTGGCGGCCCGTTCTCGCGAGGTGTGGGCCAAAGTTCGCGAGGCCTTCGGCAAGCGTGACATCGACAAGGTGTATTGGGCGGTGGTGACCGGGCCGGTGCCCGACGAGGGCGAAATCGAGCTGGCGTTGGTGCAACGCGGCTCAAAGGTGGCGCCCTCTGACGATGCGGCGGGCGCCCGCCCCGCGCATTCGCTCTTTCGCGCGCTTTCTCGTTCAAAAGACGCGACGCTCGTCGAGATGCGCATCATCACCGGAGTGATGCACCAAGTGCGCGCGCATTTGGCGGCGATTGGCGCTCCCATCGTGGGCGACGCACTGTACGGGGGCCGCCCCATGAAGGGGTTAGATCGCTTCTTTCTGCACGCCCGCAGCGTAGGGCTAAGCCACCCGCGCACCAAAACCCGATTGCATGTGATGAGCGAGCTGCCACCCGCCCTCACCCGCGTGCTGCAAGAGCTTGAGCTTTCACCACCCACTGGGCGATGAAGGCGCTGGTGAGCGCCATTGTGCACATCGATATGGACGCGTTCTACGCGTCGGTCGAACAGCGCGACAACGCGCAGCTGCGTGGCAAACCGGTGATCGTCGGTGGACACCCGACCCGGGGAGTGGTGCTCGCCGCTTCTTACGAAGTGCGTCAATTCGGAGTGCGCAGCGCCATGCCGATGGCGCAGGCCAAAAAGCTGGCGCCGCGGGCCATCGTGGTGCCTCCGCGCATGCACGCCTATGCCGAAGCGAGCGACGCGGTGTTTCGCCTTTTTGAAACGGTGACGCCGCTGGTTGAACCGCTGTCTCTTGATGAGGCGTTTCTCGATGTCACTGCTTCGCAAGAACTCTTCGGCGCACCCGCAGACATTGCCCGCCAGCTCAGAGAGCGCATTCGGCGAGAAACCGGCTTGCCCGCTTCAGCCGGTATTGCCGAAGTGAAATACGTCGCCAAGGTGGCCTCTGACTTGGCCAAGCCTGATGGGCAGCGCGAAGTACCGGCCGGCACGGCGAAGGCATTTCTGGCGCCGTTACCCGTCTCGCGGCTGTGGGGGGTGGGGCCCAAGCTCGAAGCGACGCTCCAAGGCTATGGCCTCAAATTGATTGGCGACCTTGCGGCGCACGACGAAGAATGGCTGCGTGCGCGGCTGGGCGATACCGGCACGCATTTGTGGCAGCTCTCGCAAGGCATCGATGCGCGAAAGGTGAACCCTGACCGCGAGGCAAAGAGCATCGGCGCGCAAGAGACGTTCGACGCTGACGTACACGGTGAAGAAGCGTTGCACCCTCACCTGCATGCGCAGGCGCTGCGTGTGGGGCGACGGTTGCGTTCTGCGAAGTGGGTGGCGAAGACGGTGCAGCTCACGCTGAAATACGCAGACTTCACGTCGCTCACCCGTAGGTGCACCTTGAAACATGGCACCGACGATGGTCAGACGCTGTACCGCGAAGCGTGCCGGCTGCTCGACAGCGTGGCGCTGGAAAAGCCGGTGCGGCTCACCGGCGTGTCAGCGCAGAACCTGGCCCCCCTGGGCACGCAGCTGGGCCTCTTCGAAAAAGCGCCCGAAGAAAAAACGCGCAAGTTGAACCAAGCACTCGATGCCATTGCGCAGCGCTTCGGCAGCAAGTCGATTCGGCCGGCCGACGTCGACGGTGGCTGAAGGTGCCGAACTTTCCGTGTTTCCGTTTTCGCGCAAGACGCACGGCATACGCCGTCACGTCACCGGTGGCCGACTGCCCCCGCCGCCACGGCCTCCCCGACGACGGCGGCGACGGGCGGGCCCAGCAGCTCCGGCCACAGGTTGCGGCGCAGACCCTGAGGTCCATGCCGCCAGCGCGGCTTCATGTTCTCCGGTCGCTTCGACCCACACCGAGAACACCCGCAGCGCTTCGTTGAAGAGGGGGTGCTTGCGAAAACCAATCAACCCTCCGCGACGGCGGCGCAGCCCCGCCATGGTGCGCTGGGCGAGCAGCATCAAGCGGCAGCGCTCGGCGATGCGGCGGGGCAAACGCGCACTGCGTACCAAGTCGGCAAGCAGCGATTCGACCGTCTTGGTGAGATGCAGTTGCTGACCGTCGGCCGATTCAACTTCTTCGCCCGCCAAGCTCAACGGCAACAGCAGCACCGCGAGCAGCATCGAGTCGTCGAACAGCTCGCCGTCGAGCACCTTGGCGTCGAGCGTTTCAACGAAGTCGAAGAAGTTTTCCTCAGCCGCGGGCCCACCCTTCTTCAAGTGGTCTTCAATCGACGGCAAGAGCACTTTCAGCGCATCGAGCGCGCGCAACAGCTTCAGCGAAGGGGCGGCGTGACCTCCGCGAATCAGCCGGAACGTCTCTTCAAGCAACCGGGGCGCCGAGCAGCGCGAGAGATCTTCGACCGTGGCTTCCATCGCGGCGTAGGTGCGCGACTCGATGTCGAAGTTGAGCTTGGCGCAGAACCGCACCGCGCGAAGAATGCGCACCGGGTCTTCACGCAGGCGAATTTCGGGGTCACCAATGGTGCGAATGTCGCGTTTGGCGAGGTCGCGCATGCCGCGCACGTGATCGATTACCTTGCCCACCACGGGGTCATAAAAGAGCCCGTTGATGGTGAAATCGCGCCGGCGCGCGTCTTCAATCGCGGTGCCGAAGACATTGTCTTGGGTGATGAACACGTCGTTGTCGTCGGCCGTGTTCAGGGCGGGGGTGGGCGCTGACGGCGCCGGAGCTGGTACCGCCAGAGCCGTAGCAACCGGCGGCAGTGGCGCAGAAACCGGCGCTTCTACCACGTCATCGTCGTCGTCATCGTCGACGCCTTCACCACCCCCAAGCAGCGCCGCGGCAACGGCTTCGGCATCGAGGCTGGCATCTCCCTCAGGCTCGACAATGGCTGAAACCTCTTCGACTTCGGTCGGCCGGGCTCGAAAAGTCGAGACCTCGAGAATTTTGCCGCCTTTGAAGAACACATGTGCGAGACGAAAGCGGCGGCCGATTAACCGGCTGTTGCGAAAGAGATCTCGTACTTCGGTGGGCGTGGCGCTGGTGGCGATGTCGAAGTCTTTCGGGGCGTGCCCGAGCATCAAGTCGCGCACGCAGCCACCGACCAAATAAGCCTCATGCCCATGTTGGCGCAGCCGCATCACCACGCGAACGGCGTCGGCGTCGAGCCGGTCGGGAGGAATGTCGTGCTCGTTGGCTGGGGTCGCCGCTACCACGCCCACAGACGACGCCTCTTCGGTAGCCCGGGTTTCGCCGCTCCAGCCCTTCGGCGCCCGCTCGTTCGGCGCCGAAAAAGGGGCAGGCGATGCCGTCATGTCAGACATCTTCATTCTTCTCTTTCTTGGGCCCACCTGCGGAGGTCGCGGCAGGGCCTTGGCACCTTCTATACCCATAAATGCAAAAGATTTGGAAATTGAGCCAGACGCAAGGCCATGACAGATTGCGCGCGCCGTGGCCAAACGCTCTTCTGCGAACTTCGACATGATGATCACCATGCGGCTCGACCACGCGCTCATTTTAGACGGTCTCGATCGCTGCCTCGACGCGGTGGGGCAGACGTTTCAAGAGCGTGTCAGCGAGCTGAAACCGTTGGTTTTGCGGCATTTGAAGCGCAAAGCGCAGTTTTACGAAGACTTGGCCGCGATGTGCGAAGAACGCGGCGACCTCGAGAGCGCGCAGTTGGTGCGCATTTCAGAAACCAACATGCAGGTGCAGACCAACGCGGTGGTGAATTTTTTCGAGAACTTGGACAAGCCGATCAACGGCGTGCACAAGGCCTTTCGCACCATCGCCGACGTGCTGCGCGCGCGGTTGCTAAACGAAGAAAAGAAGCTCTTCCCGCTGTTCGAAAAGAAGCTAACGACGTGAGCAGCTACCGCCGCTTCTTGTGCGTGCGCGGCCGGGCGTCATCGAGCAGCGACAAATAGTCAACATCTCTCGCGGGTGGCGGTACAGGCGGTGTACCCAGCGCCGAAATGCGCTTGGTAAACGCAGCAATAATGTCAGGCACCGGCCGCACTGAATTGAGCAACGCGCCAGGGCCCTGCGCCACTTCGGTGAGCGACTGAATCACCTGCCCCAAGGGAAAACCGCGGCGCATCAAGTCTTGAAATGAGTTTGAAAGCGTCAGCAGGTTGTAACCCGCCGTCTGCACCATTTCGACGGCCACGTGCAGCACTTGGTGCGGCTTCAAATAACCATCGGCCAGCAGCACCAGCGCGGCCTGAAAGTAATTGAAAATGGGCACCACACGCGGCCCGTAGCGCTGAAAATACGCGGGCGGAGTCAGCCGATCTAAATTGATGAAAATACGCCGCACCGGGTCAGCCGCGGGAATTTTCGACCACACCGCCATCACCCTGTCGATGTCGTCGGGGTACACTTCGGCCGCCTTGAGCACTTGGTGCACCACCGGCTCATCGACCCTCCGCGCCACCATGTCGGCAAAGAGCGAATAGACGAATGCATCGGCTTCGGCGTCGTCTCCAAACAGCACCTCTTGCGCATCTTGCGGAGCGGTGAGCCGGCTGTTCAGCAAGGTGGGCAACTTGTACCCCACTTGCCCACGCAATGCTTTGAAGCGGCCTCGGAGCAGATTTCGCACGTTGTCTTTGAGCACCAGCTCGTCGAACGCCACTCCGTCGAGCTTCAGCTTCTCGGCCAGCACAGTGCGCATTTGCGTGGGGCTGCCCGAGACTATGCACAGCCGGGCATCTCCGTCGGCCTTCAGTTCGCGAATCAGCGCTGCGGCACCCGGCACGGCTTTCTTTTGATGCGCTTTCTGAAACGCGGTGCGCACCAAGTCAGACAACGAGTCGAACTCGGTCTGCAGGTAGGTCTTGTCGAGGTCCCACCGGTAGATGCGGCGAATGATTTTTTCGTCAGCGGCGCTCACGAGCCTCTATTTCGGCAGTGCCTTCTGAATTTCCGCGGCCAATTGGTGGCTCACCGCTTTGGCGGCCACCTTTCCGGCATTGCCGATGGCGCGCGCCCGCGAACGCCCGTGCGCCTTGATAAACATGCGATCAAACCCAAGCACCGGGGCCCCGCCATACTGCTCCCAGTCAGTCACCTGCTTGATGCGCTCGAAACCTGAAGACAACATCGCCAAGCCCGCGCGCCAGAGCAGCTTCTCTTTGTAAGCGTACGAGGCCAGCTCAATCACCGTGTCGTGCACGCCTTCGAGCATCTTCAAGCAAACGTTGCCCACGAAACCGTCGCACACCACCACGTCGGCAGTGCCTTTGGGAATGTCGACGCCCTCGACGTTGCCGACAAATTTGATGCCCGCGAGCTGCTGCAACTTGGCATGCGCTTCAACCACCCGTGGTGGGCCTTTCTGCGCTTCGGTACCGTTCGACAGCAACGCCACGCTGGGCGCAGGGTTCTTCGAAATAATGCGCGCGTACGCTGACCCCATCACCGCGAAGGCCACCAAGTCATCGGCCGAGGCGTCGACCGTCGCTCCCACGTCGAGAATCAACGAGAACGGGTCGCCCTTCAGCCCACGCACCGCTTGCGTCGGGTACACGGTGGCCAGCGCGGCGCGCTTCACGCCAGGCAGCAACTTGAAATAGCGAGCGCACGAGAGCACACACGCGCCGGTGTTACCTGCCGACACGAGCGCCTCGGCTTCTCCTTCAGCCACCAGCCGGGCCGCCACCGCCACCGAAGCATTGGGCTTGGCATCGAGCGCGGCGGCGGGCTTTTCGTCCATCGTCACCACTTCGGGGGCGTGCTGCACCGAGACGCGCTCGGCGTTGTGGCGAATATCGGCCAGCGCGGCGTCAATCACCGCGCCATCACCCACCAACAACGCATTGATGTGCGGCGTGTCTAACGTGAGCTGCGCCACGCCCCGAATGATTTCTTCGGGGCCCAGGTCGCTGCCCATCACGTCGAAGGCGATGGTGACCGGTTGAAGCGGCGCTGGTGTAACCGACGAAGACATGCGTCGATACTACACCACGCAAGCGTTTCTTTAGACCGCTTCAGAGCCTTTCGGGCGCGATGAAAAAAACCGGCGTCAGTTCTTCTGCTGGCCACCCGACACCTTGTACGCCTCGGGGTCAATGCACCCCTTGGTCAGCGTGTACTCATACGTGCCGAGCTCGTCGCGCCAGTACTCGCCGAAGTACGGCCAGTACAGCTCTTCGTCAGACACCGCCGCCGAGAACTTGTAGGGAATGACGATTTTCGCTTCGCCACCCGAGGCCAACACCTCTTCTAAGAAGCGCTTCTCTTGATCATTGGTCTCGAACTTGATGCGCAGACCGTTGGAGCGCAGCGCTTTCAACGCCCCGTTCTCGAACTCGAGCTTGCCCTTGGCCATCACTCCGGCTTTCTTGATCAGCTGCTCGCGCTGACCTTTGAGACCTTCAATCAGCTCCTTCGCCAAGCCAGAGAACTTGAAGTTGTCTGACTTGCCGCCGAACCCGTCGATTTCGCTTTCGAGCTCGCCGATAGAGTCTGCCGTCTTCTTCAAGTCAGTGTCGGTCAGCGCCAAATTCAAAATGCGCTCCAAAATTTGGTCAGTGTGGCTCTGGGTGAGGCCTTCTTTGTTCTTCTTCTTCACGTCGGCGAGCACGTTGTAATACTCGGTGGCTTCCATATTCTTTGCCACCAACTGCTCGAGCTGCTCCTGCACCGGGCCGTAAATGCGCTCGAAGTCTTCAATCACCATGAGCGCTTCGCGGTAGCGGCAATTTTCGTAATAAATCACTGCCTTCAAAATCAGCGCTTCGGGGAAATATTCTTCACGGAAGAACGGCGACGACAGGGTAATCAAATTGCCCAGCGCCTGCTCGTACTTACCGATGCGGTAGCTCGCCCATGACGACTCAAAGAGCGACTCAAGCCATTGGGTACCACCACGCTCGACTTTGCCAAAATAGAAAATGGCGTAACGGTTTTGCCGCGCGCCGTAGTGGGTACGGCCGAGCTGCATGAACGCCAGCTCGCGCAACGTCTTCATCGCCTTGGCGTCGGCTGAATTGCTCACCGCCGCTTCACGCGTCTCGCGCACCACTTCTTTGAATGCCTCGAGCGCCGCTTCGGCTTTGTCGGCCCGAAAGAGCGCCAACCCTTGCAGGTACTTGCCGCGCGCGTAGAACGCGTCACCCTTGGGAATCATCAACGTCAGCCGCTTCACTTCGTCGAAGCTCTTGTCGGCTTCACCTTTTTGCTCGAGCTCGTCGAGCGCTTTGCCACGCACGAAGTAATAACGCGCCAAGAGGTAATAGAACTCATGGCGGAAACGCTGGGGGAATTCGAAGTTGGCATACTTGGCGATTTCGTCGAGCACCACCGCTTCATTCACCGTCTTGCGGCTAATGAAGAACAGCCATTCGAGGGAGCTCTTGAAGAACCGCGTGTTTGGCCCGCGGGCGAGAATCTTTGAAAACTCACCCAACGACGAGTGGTACAGCCCCATGCGGTAGAGCGACTTGGCGAGCAAGTACTGACTCTCTATCGACAGCGCCGCCAACTTGGGGTCGCGCATCAAGGTGTGCGCCGAGAGCGCCGCCTGCTCGTAGTTGTCGCCTTTGAATTGATTCAAAGCCGCGTCGAGCTTCTGCCGGTCAGCGCTCTTGCCTGACACGTCGACCGCTTCGAAGCTCATCGCGGGCGCCGTTTTCGCTTTTTCAGGCTTGGCTTCAGGCTTCTTCTCTTCAGGCTTGGCTGCCTCGGCCGCCGGCGCTGGCTTGTTCAAGTCCAACCCGGTGCTGGGCAGCGGCACCAGGTCTGACTCGTCGCCCTCGTCGTCTTCTTCTTTGGCGTCTTTCTTGTCTGACTTTTTCTTCTTCTTCTTGGTGTCTTTGCCCTTCTTCTTTTTGGTCTTCGCGCCGCCGCCGAAATCGAACTGCGCGTATGACGGCGTGGCGACACCGAGCCCCAACACCATGGCCAGGGCAATGAGCAATGTGCGCGGAATGCGTACCATGGTCAGCCCTCCGTAAAGGTGGTGGGGAAGAACAGCGAGAACCCGAAGTCGATCATCAGCTGGTTACGCAACGAGTCGCCGATGGGGCCGTTGGGCTCCATGTAAATGACGTCGCGCAGCTCGGTGCGCAAGCACAGCCAGCGGTTGAAGAAGAACCGCATGCCCAAGCCGACGTTGCCGCCCACAGTGAGCGCGTTGTTCGGGCCTTGCTGCACCAACTGAGGCCCCGCCATCGCGTACATGTTGAAGCCAATCACCTTTTCGGCGGTGAGCGAAATTTTGCCGTAGACCGGCGCCCATTGCAGATCGAGCCCCGCCAAGAGGCCGATTTTGCCGAACGCCTTGGTGCGACCGTTGGCATCGAGACCGTTGAGCTCGGTATCGGTGGGCAGGCGGCATGAGGCATTGCCCGAAGCATCGCGCACGCAAATTTGCGCCGCGCCCGAAGTCACCGACAACGCATAGCCACCACGAAGTGAAAGGCCTAGCGATTCAGTGAAGTAATACGTGGCCGACAAACCGAACACGTATTTGGTGAAGAAAGCGTCTTTCACCGAAATACTGATGCCCGGCGAGAGCTCGAAACGGCCTTTCATCAAGAACAAGTGGCCGGTGACGGGGCGAATGCGATCGCGCAACGGCCCGCTCGAGTCTTTGTCGACCTCAGACACGTCGCCCGCTTCGTCTTCGGTCGATTTCTGAGCGAAGGCCAGCGAGGGCATAACCAACAGCGCCAACATCAGGAGGACTCGCTTCATTACTCGGCCTCCCGGTACGTCGACTTGAAGGGAATGAACAGCGAAACACCGGCGTGCAGGGCGAGAAGATTTTGGGTCACTCCGCGCACCGCGCCTTTGGGCGTGTCGACATAGGCCGTGTTGATGAGCGCCAAATTGACGGCGAAGAAGTCTTTCACCACGAAGCGAAAGCCGAGCCCCAAGTCGGCGGCGGGGTTCAAACCGCGCAGCGACGAAGTATCGGTGTTCACCACGCCACCGCCCGCCATGACATAGGCGTCGAAGTGCAAAATTGAATTGAACATCGCCACCTTGCCGTAAATGGGGCTCCATTCGAAGTCACCCATCACCGACCAAATGGGCACTGAATAGAAAATGCGCGATTGAAAGCTGCGCTTGGCGGCGCGCACGTCGTCAGTCGAGAGCACTTGCATCAACGAGCCGCGGGCTGAAATTGCCAGCGTGTCGGCGAGGTAAAAGGCGGCGCGAATTGCTCCACCGAACTTCGCGTAATAGGGGTCATTGAGCGTGGTGAAGAAATAAGGAGCCAGCTCGAGGCGACCGCGCTTGATGTACAGCTTGCGCTGCCGGCTCTTGACGCGGTCTTCTTGCGTCACGTCACGCTCGAGACCGTCGTTTTTCTGTTCTGGCTTGGCCTCGCTCTTGGCCGCGACCGGTTTTTTAACGGGCGGCTTGTCGGCGTCGGGCTTCTTTTCTTCTGTCTTGGGCTTTTCGTCTGCCGTCAGATCAAGCGCATCAAGCGCACCTTGTGCGCTTGCGGTGGTGCTGACAAACAGAGCCGCCAGAACGAGCCTGGCAACGCTTAGTCGATTCAATGGAGTCTCCGCGCCTTCGTCCCCCCCACGGCTCCCTTTGACGCCGCGGGCCTTCTTCGCAAAGCGCGGCGAACTTTACAGATCCCGATCACATCCATCAACAATGCGGTTTGTACGTGGGTGTATGTGCGACCTTTCATGCAAAACGTGATGTCGACGTCGCAGCGCGGTGTGGTAGGTTGCGACGCCTGCGTTTTGCCGCGATTACTTTAGGGGAGATTCGAGCGAGATGATGCGTGGCACGCTGTTTCTTCTGGTGGTGACGACAGTGTTGGTGGGTTGCCGTGAGGTGACTGACCTGGGCGTGGAATGCACGTTGGTCAAACGGGCTCCCGGTTCGGGCGATGGAGGAACCTTCGCTTCTACCCCCATTTTCGAAAAAGACATCAAAGGCAGCAAAGACTTCATCTCGTTCGGCTCAGCCGAATGTGAAGACCGGGCCTGCGTACGCGATATCAATTTTCCCCGCGGGCTCGACGAGAACCTGCCAGCCAAGGGTTATTGCTCGCGCGTGTGTTTGCCCAGCACGCCGAACGCTTGCCCGCCAGCCGAGGCCAAAGATCAAGATGACCCCGCGCGCAGCTTAAGTTGCCGCGCGTTGCTGCTCGATCAAGCGACGCTGGCCGCCATTTGCATGGAATCTCCGGCCGACTGCCAACGTTTCTTCGGCGGCGCGCAGACGCCGTACTTCTGTGCGCGCGGGGGCTCAGTCGACGCCGGCATGTAAAGCCTCGTACGCGGCGACAGGGCCGTGAGAGAGCTGCACCGGCGCCGACGCGTTTTTCAGTTGCTCGTAATAGTAACGCCTGAACTGCAGCGTGGCCTTGTCGGTGCGAACTGACTTTTCTTGCGCCGCCGGCGGAATCTCGACGGGAAATGACGATTCGACCACCGCCTGATCTTCGAGCACGATTTTCATGTTGTTGCGGTTGAAGAACGGGTTGAGCAGCGCCAAGGTGGCAAACGAGCGTGTGCCCACCACAATCATTGATGTTTCTTGGGCGTTCTTCGGCACACACACCGCATGCATGCGAAAGACTTTTCCCGGCACGGGAATGTTCAGCACCATCACGTTCGGCTTGTAAAAGTCGAGGTAGGCCCCGCCGGTAAAGTCACCGTCAACGCCAGCGTGCGTTCGACCTCCGTAAGGCGTTTCTTCCCAAACAATGTCCATGCGCGAGCCGGGCTTGAGTTTAGGCCGCACAAAACGGCCAATCGTCTTTCGATGCAGAAAAGGCACGTGCGGTGAATCGAGCATGTTTTCCATCGCTCGGGTCCAGTGCGCCTTCCAGTCAACTTGTAAGTACGTCTTGGCATAGTCAGGGTGGGTGAGCCCGTCGGGTACGGTGGGCTCGTTCGGTGCGCGGGCGCCCAACGCAGTGAAAACCCAAATCAGCCCGCCGATGTCACGTGCCGGTACCGCGTTGGCAAACAACCGCTCGCGCTTGGCGTCGGGGTTGAGCGGCACTTCGCAGACGCGCCCTTCTTTGTCGAAGCGCCAGGCATGAAATGGACATTCCAAACAACCGTCTGGGGTGACCTGGCCCAGCGAAAGCTTGACGCCGCGATGCGGGCAACGATCGATCAACGCGCCCACTTCGCCCCGTGCGTCGCGAAACAACGCCAGCGGTTCACCCGCCAGCACGACTGAAAGGGTCTTTTGCACCTTGAGCCGCGACGACAGCGCGACGGGTGTCCACACGTTGGCAAAACCTTCGAACATGACCTTCACCCCTGCGCTCGCGTTTCTAGAATTAAAATATTTCGACTGATATAAAATATCAACCATATGGGGCGCCGAAGCGGCAGCAAAAATGCCGACTACTTGAAATCAAAAGAAAAATTGGTCGAACGGTTGTCAGCGTCGGCGACAGCAGAGGCCAGCTTTCGGGTGTTGGCCGAACGAGCCAAGGTGAGCCCCGCGACCCTGCGCCATTACTTTCAAGACCGCGAAGGGGTATTCGACGCTGTCTTTTCGCACCACCGAAAGAAGGGCCAGCCGTACATGCAGGCCGCGGCGCAGGCCGACGTGGGTCAAGTGCGAGACGCCTTGCGTTGGCTGTTGAAGGGAGTGGTCAGCGGTTGGCAAAGGGGGCTGGGAGCGGTGCACGGGCTCGGGTTGGGGGCGGGGCTGGGCGACGCGCGTGTCGGGCCCTCGTACGTCAATGAAATTTTGGAGCCCACTTTGCAATCAGTTGAAGCGCGCCTGCAGCGCCACATCGACCTGGGTGAGCTCAAGAAGACCCATGTGCGTTATGCCGCATTGGCGCTGTTGTCACCGGTGGTGCTGGGGCTCATTCACCAGCAGGGCCTGTTTGGCGCGAAGTGCCGCCCACTCGACCTTGGGGCCTTCATTGATGACCACGTCGAGCACTTCGTCGGTGCTTATGCGGTCAGAGCGCCCAGCCGTTAGCGCCCGCGGGTTTTCGCAAGGCAACTTTGCGAATCTCCATGGCTTTGGCGCGCGAAGTCTAAACGCTCGCTACAAAAGATCTTTTTTCAGCCTCGTTCGTGAACTGACTTACGCACGCTGGCTTTTCGTTCGCCGGCCCACACAGGAGTCGTCATGAACCGCACCGGAATTTTTCTCGCCGCCGCTGGCGTTTTGGCGCTGACGGCGTTGATCGTCGGCCTCCCCAAAGCGCAACTGCAGCCGTTCAACACGGTTGGGCAGGCGGTGGCGCCAGCTCCGGCAATGCCGGTGGTGACGCCTGCTCCCGACGCGCATGTGCCGGGTGATGGCTCGCTCAAGCTGCTCACCCGCCTGTCGCACCCTTTCGTCACGCCCGGCAGCAATGACGTGTTCATCACCGCAGACGTCACCGGCGTAGAAATTGCCGGTGCGAAACGCGCGCCAGTGAATTTGGCGCTGGTGATTGACCGCTCAGGCTCGATGTCGGGCTACAAGTTGGAGCAAGCCAAGAACGCTGCGCGCCAACTCGTCTCGCAGCTCGATGGCGATGACCGCTTGGCGATTGTTCATTACGGCAGCGACGTGCGCGTGTTGCCCGGCATGAATGCGCACCGCGAAGAGAAGCAGCAGATGATGCGCTTCATCGACCGCATTCAAGACGACGGCGGCACCAACATTGGCGCCGGTTTACAGGCGGGTAAAGCGCAGCTCGCCGCGGCGAAAAACCAGTTCAAAGTGAACCGCATGATTTTGATCTCTGACGGTCAGCCGACTGAAGGCGAGCAGTCGCCAGCAGGCCTGGCGAACATTACCCGCACCGTGCGTCGCTCGGGCATTTCGGTGAGCACCATTGGCGTGGGCAATGACTTCAATGAAGACCTGATGCAAGCGATCGCTGAAATTGGCTCGGGCGCGTACGGCTTTCTGTCTGACGCCGCGCAGCTCGCCACTTTGTTTCAGAAAGATTTGAACCAAGCCGGCACCACGGTGGCGCAAGACGTGGCGCTCACCTTCGAATTGCCGCCCGGCACGGTGCTGGGCGACGTGCTTGGCTATTCAGTCACTACGAGTGGCAACCGTGTGCGGGTGAGCTTGCCCAACTTCGCCGCGGGTCAGACCGAGCGCATCGTGGCGCGGCTCACCGTACAAGCGCCGGGCGTCGGCCAGGGCTTCAACGTGAGCGACGTGGAACTCGAGTACCAAGACGTGCTCAAGAACAGCGCGGTGAAGACCGAAGCGCACGTGGCGGCCATGGTGACCAACCGGGTGGAAGAAGTGGCCGAGAAGCGCGACCACGACGCCACCGTCTTTGCGGCACGGGCGTTGAGCGCGGTGAACACGCGGCTCGCGGCCGAGGCGATTAAAGCGGGCCGCAAAGAAGAAGCCGAGAAATTGATGGAGCAGAACGCCGCCGTCTTCAACCAAGCCGCGGCGGTGGCCGGGCCCAGCGCCGTGGCCGATGACATGCGCACCCAAACGGCGCTGCGTGACGGCTTCAAAAACGCCCAAGGTGACGAAGCGTTCTCGGGCTTGAGCAAAAAAGCCAAGTCGCAAGCGCGCCAAGACTTCGGGCTGATGGGCTCGACGTACTGAACCTTTCTTCGCCTTCTCACTTTCGCACAGGAGCCTTGTGATGACCGCCCAGACCGCCGTTTTGCAACTGCACCAACGCGAAGCCTTCGAGCGCAATGTCACCCGAGCATTGGCGGGGGGCGCCGCGGCGGGAGCACTGGGGTACGTCGCCGACCGCCTCTCGTTGCCAGTGCCGGTGACGTACTTGGCGCTCTCGGCGATGTTGCTGGTGGCGGTACGCGGCGATCGGCTCGACAAGTTGATGTTAGGCGCCTTGGCGGTGGTGTTGCCGGCAGTGCCGTGGTTTCTACAGATGTCGCACGGGTGGACCTTGGCGTTGGCGGGGGCGGTCAGCGGCGCGTTGATGGTAAAGACACGGCTGCATGAAAAAGGTGAAACGGCAGCAGTGGCCAGTGAACGGCCGGGCCCGCTGCACTTCGCGATGGCGGCGGTGGCGACGGCTGGGCTCACCGTGGCTGGTTTTCAAATCGCCAAAATCATCGTCACCCGATTGAGCGACATTGCCACGCCGGCGTTGCTCGCGGGCGCCACTGGAGGGGCGCTGATTGCTTTCTTCGCCGCGTTGGGCTCCATCGCCGCGCACTTGGCCCTCAAAGCCGACCCGGTCGAAGCGCGTTGTGAAGAGCTGATTGGCAGTCTTCACGGTGATTTTCAAACGTTGGCTACGCGCGCGCTCACACTGTACAGGCAATGCGGCGTGTCGTTGGCCGCCCTGCCCCGCGAGCCGGCCCGCGAAGAGCTGTCGCGCACGCTGCAGCAACTGACGCGCGATGCGGTGGAGCTCGCCGCGCAATGGGCCGGTGTGGAATCGCAGCTCGAAGATGCTGCGGCGAATGACCTGGCGAAAGAAATCTCTAACCTCGAAAAAGACGCCGCGAAGAGCAAAGACACCATTGCGCGCCGCCAGCTAGAGCTGGCCGCCGCGTCGCTGAAAGAAGAGCTGCAGCGGTTGGGCGAGTTGAAAGACAAGCGCGAGCGCATTTTGGCGAAGCTGAAGAGCCAAGTGGCGCTGTTGGAGCGAGCGCGCGTTTCGCTCATCGGCATGCGCAGCGGGCACGCGCAAGTAAAGGCCGCGGAGCTGACCGCGTTGGCGCGCAAGTTCGGCGCGCTGGCCAATGCGCAAGCTGATGAGGCGAAATTGGCGCATGAAGTGGCGACCGGCGTAGAGATTGCCGCGCAAGAAGCCGAAGCGGCGGCGCTGGGGCTGAATGCGCAGCAGCTGACTTTGGTGTCGGTGAGTGACGAAGCGTCGCTTGAACAGGAAGCCATGGCTATCGCGAGCAAGCCTTTGGCCTTGAAAAGCTAACGCTGCGCGGCGGCCGCTCATGCCGGCCCGCACAACCACGCCACGGGAAAATGCCGCAGCAAATCGGCCACCTTCAGCCGTTCGCCTTCGAACTTTTCACCGGTGAAGAGGTTTGTGTACGGCCCCGGGTGCGGCAACACCACGTCGAGCTCGCCCCATGCAGCGGAGCCCACTGGCCAACGCGAACGGCCTTGCGTCACCTTGCGTGAGAAGCGCGGCGTCACCACCACCATGCGCTCGTGTCCCCTCGCTCGCTCGAAAGCCACCAAGTGGTTGCTGTCGTTGCTGACGGCGCGGTAGCCACCTTCTAAGAACAACTCGCGATGCGCCCGGCGATAGCGCAGCGCCCGTGAAAGCACGTACATTTTCACCCGGCCGTCTTCGTAGTGCTCGAGCAATTCGGTGGCGATTTCTGGCGACGGCTCTGGCTTCGCGTCGAGCTCCGCGAGCAACTTGCGACGATGCGCGAAATCGACGGGGCGGCGATTGTCGGGGTCAACCAAATCGAACGACCACAGCTCTTGGCCTTGATACGTGTCGGCCACTCCAGGCGAGGCAAACTTGAGCGCCAGCTGCGACAAGCTGTTCACCGCGCCGTACGGAGCGATGTCTTTTTGAAAGTGCATCAACCCGTTGAGAAAGTCACCGTCAGCGAGCGCTTTTTCGACAAAGCCGCCCAGCGCCTGCTCGTAGCCCGCATTGGCCGCGGTCCAGCTGGTGTGTGTCTTGGCTTCGCGCGCGGCCTTGAGCAAATATTCCTTCACCCGGGCGATGAACGCCGCGTCGACACCTTCGAAGGGCAAAGCACCCACCAGCGTCTGGTAAAAAAGGTACTCATCGTTCGCGCTCGGGCAAGCCTCGCCGAAGAGCGCTGTCTTGTCGTGCGCGAGCGTTTGGCTCCAGCGCTGCACATTCGCCCACCACTCTTCGGGAATTTCGCTCAGCACCGCAATGCGCGCCCGCACGTCTTCACTGCGCTTGGTGTCGTGCGTGCTGGTGGTGGTCATCGACAGTGGGTGCGACGTCAGCACCTCGGTGTTGTGCTTGTGAAAGTCAGCCGGAGCACACCCGAAGCGCGCTGGGTTACCGCCCACTTCGTTCAGCGAGCCCAAGCGGTGAAAGCGGTACACGGCGGTGTCTTCCACACCTTTCGCCATGACCGGGCCGGTCAGCTGCTGAAAGCGCATCGCGAACAAAGTCGATTCGGGCGTGCGCTGGCGCAGCAAGAGCACATCGCGCAGAAACGCGAAGACTGACGGCTCGATGCCGGGGTTGCGGCGAATGGCGAGACCAATGGCCTGATCAATATGCGCTTCATCGTTCGCTTCTCTCGAACCGTCTGGGCGAATATACGTGCGGTACACCGGGAACGCGGCGATGGTTTCCAGCACCGCGCGGGTGAGAATCTGCAGCGTAAAGTCACGCGAACGGCGATTTTGCTGCCCCAACCGGCGCAGGGCTTGGCCCAGCATAATCGTCTCGGCCGAGAAGCTTGTCTCCATCAGGCTTTGCTTCGAGGCCTGCACAATCTCTTCGTAGCTGCCGTGCACGTTGGTGAAGTCTTGGTACTCGGCCGAGATACGCTTTTCAGCCTCAGGGTCGACCCAGAGCGAATTCACCGCGGCGAGAAAGTCGTAACCCGTGGTTCCCGCGATGCGCCATGTGCGGGGCAGGGCCTCGTCGTCTTCAAGAATCTTCTCGGCCACCAAATAGATGTCGCGACCCAACCGGCTACGCAATTGCCCAAAGTACCCCTCGGGCTCGTACAAACCGTCGGTGTGGTCCAACCGTAGGCCTAAGATCTGCTCCTTGCCGACGAGCTCGGCGATCTTGGCGTGCGCGGCCTCGAATACTTCGGGCCGCTCCATGCGAATCGCCGCCAAGTCGTTGATGTCGAAGAAGCGGCGGTAGTTGATCTCCTCGGTAGCGACTCTCCAGTACGCCAGGCGGTAGTTTTGAGCCCCGAGCCACTTCTCGAGCCAGTCGGCGTCGCCACGGTTGTCTACCGAGGGGTTAATGGCCTTCAACGCCCCATCAATCGCTTCAGCCACCGCCGTCGAGCGCTCAATCAATGTCGCCAGGCGCCGCTTGATAATCTCTTTCTCACGGTCACGTTCGCTGCGCTGCGCCGCGTCGGCTTCGGCTTCGGCGGCCACCGGCAAATGGCCGATGGCAGTGATGATGCTCTCGAGCTCCAGCCGGTCGGGGTCGGCGGCGGCCAGCGAGGTGCCTTCGAGCGCGCGCGACAAAATGGGCCCGTAGGTGCGCGGCGAAGCGGGCCAGCGGTTGTCGTAATACCCGGTCGAAAAAGTGCCGCGGTCGCGCACGATGAACAGCTTGCCGTCTTCAAGCTCTTCACCGAATTGGCGACCCAACACCGCGAGCAGCACTTTGTTTTCGAGCCCAATGGTGGGCGGGTGCCAGTCAATGTCGAAATACTCGGCGTAAATCGAAGCGGGCCCGTTCTCGAGCACGTCGACCCACCACGGGTTTTCACCCGAGCCAATGCCGACGTGATTGGGCACAAAGTCGACAATGTTGCCCATGCCCCGCCCTTTCAACTCGGCAGCAAGCGCGGTGTACTGCTCGTCATTGCCGAGCTCGGGGTTGAGCCGCGCGTGCGACACCACGTCGTACCCGTGTTGGCTGCCATGCACCGCGTGCAGAATCGGAGACGTGTACAAGGCGCCCACGCCGAGCGCATCGAGGTAGCTCACTTGCTCTCGTGCATGGGTGAAGGAGAAGCCACTGTTCAACTGCACCCGGTACGTCGAAGACGGAGCCGCAGCGCGCGCCGTGGTGGCCAATGCCGCTTTGCGGCGGTACACGCGCATCGAGCGCAAAGAAACATTCACTTCAGAACCGGCCGGCAGCATGTCGTGACGGCTGTCGTCAAAAGTGTCGAGCACCAGCTCCCACGGCTGCGCCGCACCGCGGGGCGTGAGCGCTGGCAAAACGAAGGCCCTATCTTCTGCGCTGCCATTGACAATCACCGCGAAGTCGTCGTCGAGCACCGGCCGCCCGCTTTCGTCGACTTCACCCACGCCCGCGCCTGACAAGTACATGCCCAAACTCTGCGTGCCCGGGTTCTTCCAATCTTCGTCATTCATCGCCTTGCCGTCGCGGCGAAACCAGACGATGTCATTCACCCCCAAGCCACGCAGCAGGCGCCCACGAAAGAAATGCGCGCGACGAAACGTGGGGTGTTCACGCCGCAGCCGCGCCAACTTCTGGGTGAAAGCCAGCAGCTCTTGCTGACGAGCACTGAAGCTCCAGTCGTACCAACTGAGTGCATTGTCTTGACAGTACGCGTTGTTGTTGCCCTGCTGCGTGCGCCCAAACTCATCGCCTCCACACAACATCGGAGTGCCTTGCGACAAAAACAGCGTCGCCAAGAAATTCTTCATTTGTCGCGTGCGCAGGGCGAGCACCCCGGGGTCATCGGTAGGGCCCTCGACACCGCAATTCCACGAGAGGTTGTGGTCGGTACCATCGTGGTTGTTCTCTTGGTTCGCCGCGTTGTGCTTGCCGTCGTACGAAACCAAGTCGTTGAGAGTGAAACCGTCGTGCGCGGTAATCAGGTTCACGCTCGCATAAGGCTTGCGGCCGTCAGACTGGTACAAGTCAGAGCTGCCGGTGAGGCGGTAACCCAATTCACAAGCGATGCCGCCGTCGCCGCGCCAGAACGAGCGAATGGCGTCGCGGTACTTGCCGTTCCACTCCGACCACCGCGCGGGAAACTGGCCGACGCGGTAACCACCCTCGCCCAAGTCCCACGGCTCGGCGATCAACTTGGCGCGCGCAATCACCGGGTCTTGGTTGATGGTGACGAAGAACGCTGAAAGCATGTCGACTTCGTGCAGGCTGCGCGCGAGCGCCGACGCCAAGTCGAAGCGAAAGCCGTCGACGTGCATCTCTTCGACCCAGTAGCGCAGCGAGTCCATAATCAACCGCAGCGTCTGCGGTTGGCTGACGTTCAGCGAGTTACCGGTGCCCGTGTAGTCGAAGTAGTAGCGCCGATTGCCCGGCACCATGCGGTAGTAGCTCGGGTTATCAATGCCCTTGAGGCTCAACGTCGGCCCCAGGTGGTTGCCCTCGGCGGTGTGGTTGTAGACGACATCGAGAATCACCTCGATGCCAGCGGCGTGCAGCGCCTTCACCATCGTCTTGAACTGGCGAACTTCTTCTCCCAGCCCCGGGCCGCAGCGATAGCGCGGGTCGGGCGCAAAGAAGCCGATGCTGTTGTAGCCCCAGTAATTCGAGAGGCCCTTGTCGAGCAGAAAAAGATCATCGACGAACGCATGCACCGGCAAGAGCTCGACAGCGGTGACTCCCAAGTCTTTCAGGTGGCGCACCACTGGGTCGGCCGCGACGCCCAGGTACGAGCCCCGTAGCGCGCCGTCAACCTGCGGGTGCAGCGTGGTCAGCCCTTTGACATGCGTCTCGTAGATGACGCTGTTTTGCATGGGAAGGTTGAGCGGCTTGTCGTCGCCCCAGTCGAAACGATCGTCGGTCACCAACCCGAGCGGTGCGCCGAGCTGATCAACCGTCACCGCCTTGAGATCTTTTTCTTCGCTGTGAATGTCGTACGAAAAGGCGCCGCGTTTCCAGTTGACGGGGCCGGCGATCGCCCGCGCGTAAGGGTCAAGCAAGACGTTGTGCGCATTGAACCGCAGCCCTTCAGCAGGCGCCCACGGGCCATCGACGCGGTAGCCGTAACGCTGCCCTGGGCCCACGCCGTCTAAATACACATGCCAAATGAGCTCGGTGCGCTGAGTAACTGGCACGCGTTGCTCACGGCCGTCGTCAGAAAAAAGGCACAGCTCAACCCGCTTGGCGTGCTCTGAATAAAGCGCGAAGTTGGTGCCCTGGCCGTCGAAGCGCGCCCCCAATGGAGCAGGTGCGCCGGGCAAAGTGCGGCCGATGGTCAATGTGTTCAATGGGGTTCAACCCGCGCCTGTTACTGCGAGTGGGGTGCAAGCGATGTGCCCCAGGTCGCTTGCCGGTAACGCGGCGGGCTTCGTCGGGCGCACGAAAGGCCTCTACCAGCTCAAGTGGGGCGTTTGGGTGAGGGGTGCAAAATCGTCGCAGTGAACATTCGCGAACGGAAGTCCTGAGCGTCCACGAAAAGTTGGCGGTGCTTGAAGCACCCGAACCACGTGGTACCCTGGCATCAATGGCGCACTCGCAAAAAATAGACATCTACGGTGGCGTTTCGCCCTTGGAGTATCCCGCGTACTCCATTGCCGATGTCGCGCACTATTTACGGCTTCCTCGGGCGACCATTCGGTCATGGACGTTTGGGCGAACCTACCCCACGCGGTCGGGTCAGAAGGCGTTTGAGCCCGTCATCCCGCCGGCGGAACCTCTTCGTGGTTGGCTGTCTTTTCAAAACCTTATCGAAATTCACGTTTTGAGCGCGGTGCGGCGACGGCATCATATTCGGCTCGACAAAGTTCGCAGCGCCATCAGATTTCTAGCCAAAGAATTTGGCACCAAACATCCGTTGGCTAACGAGCAGATGTTTACCGATAACAAAAATTTGTTCGTCGAAAAATACGGCAGCCTGGTGAGTGCATCAGCGGAAGGACAAATTGTTCTAAAAGACGTTCTCGCGGCGTATCTCGAGCGGGTTGAACGCAGTCCTCAAGGCGTTCCCATTCGCCTGTTTCCGTTTGCGAGAGAACGAGCCGACGCCCACGACCCAAAATTTGTCGTTATCGACCCTCGCGTTCAGTTTGGTCGCCCATGCATTGCAGGGAAAAATGTGACCACCGCAGTGATCGTTGATCGCTACAAGGCGGGCGAGTCATCTGACGACCTCGCGGAAGACTACAGATGCTCGCGCGCCGAAATCGAAGAGGCGGTTCGCTACGAGTTCCCGAAATCGGCCGCTTAAAAAACTCGTCTTTTTCATCGATCGAAACCTGGGCCGAGGGTTCGTCGCTGATGCTTTGCGTAAACAAGACCGAACCGTGGAGTTGCATGACGACCACTTTGCTCAGGACTGCCAAGACGTCGATTGGCTCCCGGTGGTAGGAGCGCTCGGATGGATCGTTCTCACTCGCGACCAGAACATTCGACGCAACAACTTGGAACGTGAAGCCTTTCAACGGGCCGGTGCACGCGTTTTCGTGCTCACAGTTGATGACTAAGGTTCGACCGGTATCAGTCCCACGCCTTCAAATTCCACCTGGGTGCCGGGCTTGATGTGCAGCTTGCGCGTGTAGCCACCCGGCAGCTCCAAAACAAACTGCGACGGCTTGCCGGGAGAGCGGCTGGTCAACGTGCGCGGCTCAGCGTTTTCGACAATGCCGGCGATCTTCAGATCAGCGTCGATGAACACCATGTCGAGTGGAATGAGGGTGTTGCGCATCCAAAAAGACAGTGGTTCTTGTTGCTTGAAGAGAAAGAGCATGCCTTTGCCGTCAGCCAGCGCCACGCGCCACATCATGCCGCGGGTGCGCATGGCGCGAGAGGCGGCGACCTCGACTTCAACCCACTGAAAGCGGCCGTCGGCAGTCTGCAGCCGCACACGCCCGGTGGGCATCGGCAAAGCCACATAATCTTGCGCCGTGACGTCGGTGACAGCAGGTGTCGCGGCATGCGCGGCTCCCGCATCAGACGGCGCGGGGGGCACCACCGGCTTGTCAGCATGGGCAAAACGGCATGACACCGCGCTGAGCGCGCACGACAGCGCCAATGCCGAAGCGCGCATTAGCTCTTCGGGCCTTTGTTGAGCAGCCGATCAGTCAAGTCGGCCCCCAAGCTCTTCGACATCAAGTCTTCGACCACGCTTTCAAATTCAGAGCGCTGGGTGTCGGTCGAATAGATGAAGCGAATGCCCATGCCGGGCCCGTCTCCGTCGGTCTGCGCCCACACCACTTCACCCAACAATTCGAAGGGCTCGCTGCGGGCGGGCACGGTGAGCTTGAAAAGAAACCGGGTGCCCATTGGCAACGGTTTGGCGGTCTTGATGAAGGTACCGCCCTTAGAGATGTTCTTGGTGTAGTCGGCGAAGAACGAATTCATCTTCTTGTAGTCGACCTTGAGCTCAATCGGAGCTCGCGGTGACTGACGGCCGTCTGGACCACCGGGTTTCTGTTCAGGCATGCGGCCGAAGAGTATAGAGGCAGACGGCGTGCTTGGGGTTCTGAATCGAGCAAGAGAGCTGCTGAAGAACCGGTGGGCCCTGCTGCCCCTCTTGGGTGTGTGCACGGTGGGTCTGGTCGGCACACGGCTGCCGCTCGCGCAGTTGCCGGGCTACGAGCTGGGCGAACTATTGACCCTCGCGTTGGGGTTGCTCACCCCGATTATCGCCATCACCGCCGCGCGCACTGAACGGGTGATGGTGCGTTCGGGGCTGGCCCAGCACGCGTCGGTGCTGCGCGCGTTTGGCGCCAGTGTCAGCTTGAGCGTGGCGGCGCTGCTACCTTGTTTTCTGTTGGCCACGGTGAGCGCACTCACCACCAGCCAGTGCGACCCCTTCGCCACGATGGCGTTTTTTCCACTGCTCACCTTGCCCACCGCCGCCTTCGCCGGGGCATGGGGCACGTTGCTCGGCTTCGCGGTGCCAAAGCGGCGCGCTCTGGTGCTGGCGTACTTCGCGCTCATCGTCGGAGCGCTGCTGTACGCGGCATGGCCAATTCTTTTCGGGCCGCAGGTGTTCGCCTTCAGCAGCCTGTACGGTTACGTGCCGGGGCCGCTTTATGACGAAACATTGAAGGTGACCTCGGCGCTGGGCTGGTTTCGGTTGCAAACCGCGCTCGGCACCGTGTTATTGCTCACGCTGACTTCGGCGCTTTTCGAGTCACGGTTGGCGGTGCTCACCTGGCGGCCTCCTTCATTGAACGCGGCGTTGTTGTTGTCGTTGACCTCTATCGGCTGGGCGGCGCTCGACAGCTATCGAACCACTTTAGGGTTCGGCGCCACTGACGCTTCGGTGCAAGAAGCGCTCGGCGGCC
This sequence comes from Myxococcaceae bacterium, assembly GCA_019694575.1. Lineage (GTDB taxonomy): Bacteria > Myxococcota > Myxococcia > Myxococcales > Myxococcaceae > JAIBBR01. The sequence goes on along the minus strand of JAIBBR010000010.1, from coordinate 34,883 downwards.
AAGAAGAAACTGAGCACTTCACGCTCTATTACCCGCGGGGCAAAAAACGCCTCGAGCTCGAGCGCATGACGCGCGATATGGAATTTCGCTACCAGCAACTGGCAGAATTTCTGGGCACCACCGCGCCCGGCAAAGTCAGCGTTTACTGGTACCGCAACGGCGACGAGAAAAACCGGTTGGTGGGCGCCTCGCGCACGCAGTTCGCCAAGCCCTGGCGGCGTGAAGTGCACATCAACGACGCGCCCTTTCCTCATGAGGTGTTGAAGCACGAGCTGGTGCACGCGCTCGCCGCGCCCTTTGGAGCGAAACCCTTCGGCGTGACGGCGACGCTGGGCGGTCTCTTTCCCCACGCGGGAGTGATTGAAGGCTTGGCGGTGGCCGTCGACAACCCCGTCGATGACTTGACGCTGCACCAATGGGCGAAAGGCTTAAAGCAACTCGAGCTGTTGCCTGACGCTGCCGCGCTGATGAAGCCCGCGGGCTTCTACGCAACGAGTCCTTCACGCGCGTACACCGCGGCAGGCTCGTTCATTCGCTGGCTGCAAGACCAACATGGCTCAGAAAAGCTGCGCGCGCTGTACAGACAAGGCGATTTTCAGGGTGTCTATGGCCAGAGCCTCGATGCGCTGGGGCAAGAATGGTCGGCGTTTCTCGACACCGTGCCGCTCGATGAAGAAGGTAAACAGCTGGCATATGCGCGTTTTCGCCGCGCCAGTATTTTTGCCCGGGCTTGCGCGCGCGAAGTGGCCAACCTGTCGCAAACCGCGGCGCAACTGGTCGACAGCGACCCGGCCCAAGCGCTCGAAAAATACCGTCGCTGCGCCGAGCTGCAGCCTGACGAGCCGTCGTTTCGCATGGGCGAAGCCTCAGCGCTGCAACGGTTGGAGCAACCCGGCGAGGCAGATCAAGTGCTGACCCGCTTGGCGGCGGCGATGAAGCCTTTTCCTGCCAGCGCGGCCGACGCGTTGATGGCCCGCGCCGACTTGGCGGTGAAGAGCGGCAAGCTTGACGACGCGAAGACGTTGCTCGATGAAATTGTCGCGCTGAAGGTCTCGCCCACCTTAGACCGCACCGCCCGAGTGAAGAAGGCCGCGCTAGAGAATGAAACCGTGCGCGAAGACATGTGGCGCTATTTCACGCCCGGCAACGATGAAGTGAAGCTCTTCTTCTTGCGTGATGCCTGGCAGAGAGCGCCGCAGCACCCCCTGTTGGGTTATTTGATCGGCCGTCGGCTGTTTCAAGCGCAAGAGCCGCTGCGCGCTCGCGAATACTTGGCTGGCACGCTGGCTGATCAGACAGTGCCCTTGAGCATTCGCCGCGAGACGTACCGGCTTTCGCTCGAAGCCTCGTTCTTGGCGGGCGATTGCGGGCAGGTGCAGGCGTGGGCGGCCACCCCTCCGTGGGACAGCGCGGCCCTGGCTCTGACCGCCCGGGCCACCGAGTGGGCGGCCCGGTGCAATTTCGAGCAGCGCGTCTACGGGGGCGTGCTAAAGGCCGCTCCATGAAATTCGAAGCCCGCCAGCGCATTGAGGGTTCGGTGGCCGAAGTTGAAGCCGCGATTCTCGACGATCGCTACACCGAGTTTTTGTTGCAACACCACGGAGTGCTGCTCGAGGCCAAGGTGCTCGAGAAAAAAGACGACGGCACCAAGGTGACGCGCAAAGCGCGCTATCGCCCCAAGCCGGTGATTCCGAACATTGGGCCCAAGCAGGTGCCGCCCGAATGGTTCGCGTTCATCGAAACGTCGACTTACGATCGCACCAAGAAAGAGCTCAGCTTCACCAACACGCCGACGTCTGACAAAATCAGCAAGCTGCTGATCAACACCGGCGTGCTTCGGTTGAAAGACGTGGGCGGGCAGACCGAGCGCACGATGGACGGTGAAATCACCGTGAAGTTGCCGTTCTTGCTCAAGCCCCTGGCGATCGCTGCAGAAGGCGTGATCAAGAGCGAGGGCATGAAGATTTTGGACAACGAAGTGCCGGTGTTAAACCGCTTCATCGCCGAAGTGGTGCGGGCCAAGTAAAAAGGAATACCGCGTGCGCCGGTGCTGTTGGCGCATTCGAATTGCTCACCCAAGAGGTCTTCATGAAGCGAATTTTGACCGTGGTGGCGGCTGTGGCGCTCGCCAGCAGCTGCGCGCACCGCAAGATCCCCGGCACTGAAATCGATGACACCGACGACACCCGCGCCATTCTGGCGGTGATGGAAACGTACCGCCAAGCAGTCGAGAAGCGCGACGCCCACACCCTGGTCTCTCTCGCGCACGACACCTTTCGCGACGACGGCGGCAGCGCCAACCCCGAAGACGACCTCAACTATTCAGATTTGACGACCAAGCTGCCCGAGCGCCTGGCCAAGCTTGAAGACATTCGTCTTGAAGTGTCGGTGCGCAAAATCGAATTCGACGAAGAGGCCCAAGTGGCCCACGCCACATATACGTATACCGCCACCTTCAAGCTCCCTAACCTGACGCAAAAAGCGCAGAGCGAGGGAGAGATCAAACAGATGAGCTTCAAAAAAGTCGACAAGCACAACTGGAAGATCACCTCAGGCATCTAACGCAGCCAACGCGGCTGAAGCGCCGCGTCGCAGCAAAGGGGCACTTATGGGTATGACCAAGCACCGGCTCACGCTGTACGTGGACACGTTGTGGGACAGCCCGTGGGCGATGTCGGCCTTCGTCGCCCTCACCGAGAAAGGCGTCGACTTCGAAGTACGCGAAGTGAATTTGCAGAAGAAAGAGCATTTCACGCCGGCCTACCCTTCACGCACCCGCCGCATTCCCATGCTCGAGGCCGACACGTTTCAGCTCGCCGAATCGTCGGCAATTGCCGAGTACTTAGAAGAGCTCTTTCCTCCTCCTGAGTTCGAGTCGTTGTTGCCCAAGAAGCTCACCCAGCGCGCGACCTGCCGCGAAGTCATGGCGTGGATGCGTTCTGACTTCATGCCACTGCGCAAAGAGCGCCCCACTTCGAGCCTGTTCTTTCAGCAGCCGGTGAAGCAGCCGCTGTCGCCCGAAGCCGCCGCCCATATGGACCGTTTTTTACGTGGCGCCGATTCGCTGATTGATGAGAACCGACTGACTTTGTTCGATCAATGGTGCCTGGCAGACACCGACTTGGCGGTGATGATTCAACGGCTCAACTTAAATGGAACATCGCTGCCACCCAAGCTGAAGGCGTTCGCCGAAGCTCAGTGGGAGCGGCCGTCGGTGAAGCATTGGCGTGACCACGCGCGCCCGCCGTATTCGAGCTAGAGAAGCGCCTGTAACAGCTCGTTGACACCCTGAAATGCCTCTCGGTATACCCCCCGGGCTTTTCCGACCCCGACGAGCGAGAGGCTTTCTGATGGCTGCGGCTGAAGACGTGAACAATTCTCAAGGTGGCGAGTGGAAGAAGCGCGAAAGCTTTGGCTCGGCAATGGGCCAAATCGCGCTGGTGGCGGTCATTTTGGCCGGTGGGGTTTTCTTCTATTGGAAGAACGACAAGACGAAAAAAGACGTCTCTGAACGCATGAAGGCCGTTCGAACGATTGTCACCAAAGACAACCCGTCTGATCTGCAGCAAGCGTTGAAGCAGCTCGACGAAGTGCTTCAGGTAAAGGCTGACTCGCCCGAGGCGTTGTCGCTGGCCACCGGCGTGTACACCGAACAATGGTTGGTTCACAAAGTGCCTGGAGCCGACGCCAAGGCGAAAGACTTTTTGGCGCGGGCCACCAAGGCCGATGCGCGCGGAGAAGATCGCCACGCTTCACAAGCGTTGATACTGACGGCTGAAGGCAAGGCCAAAGAGGCAGAAAACTACATCGAGGAGCAGCGAAAAAAAGGAGCCACCAGCCCCAAGCTCTTTTACGCGCAGGGCATGGCGCTCAAGGCGCAAGGCAACACCGCGCTCGCCAAGCCAGCGCTCAATTCGGCGATGGAAAAGGCGTGGAGAGACCCGCTGTACGCGTGTGCTCTGGGTGACCTGTTGCTCGAAGAAGGCAGCTGGGTTCAGGCGTTCGATACCTATGCCAAGGGCATCACCGCCAACCCGGAGCACGTTCGGTCGCAGTTGGGCATGGCCGCGGCGCGAACTTACCGACGCATGGGAGGCAAGGAGAGCGCTGAGGTGGTCACCAAGTTACTCGCCAATGAGGCCGAAATGACGCCAGGGTTGAAGGCCCGCGCGCTGGCGATTTTGGCTGAGTCAGCGAACGTCGAAGCCCGCTATGACGATGCGCTCAAACAAGCCGACTTGGCGTTGCAGTCGAACCCTGACGACACGTGGGCGTTGTTCGCCAAGGCCCGCGCCCTGGCTTACAAAAAAGACCCCCAAGCGAGCGCGGCGTTTGATCAGTTGGTTGCCAAGGCAGGCACCGCTCCGGTTTTCTTCTTCGATGGCGCGCTGCTGTTGCAGGGCGCTGGTCAGTCAGAAGCAGCGTTGGCGTTGCTCGCCAAGTACGAGAACTTTTATCAAAACATCAAGAACACCGCTCCTGACGGCACCGTGGTGGGCGCGTTAGACCGCGACGACCGTTACTGGCTGGCGAAGGGCGACGTGCTGCGCAGCGCCAACAAGCTCGACGACGCAATGGCTGCGTACGACAAGGCCGTGGCGGCGAAGAACGTGAACGTGATTCGTGCTCAGTACGCGCGCAGCTCGGTGTTCATCGCCAAAAAAGACTTCGACAGCGCCATGAAGGAGCTGGCCCCCATTACTCCTGCCGACGGCACGGGCGCCTTGGCTGAGGCTTATGTGGCGATGGGCGACACCCAGTTCGCGAAGAAGGAATACGCGGCGGGTTGCCAGAACTACGCCTTCGCCCTCACCAAAATGAAGCAAACCCAGGTGCCGCGCGAACAGTTGAACGCGATGCTCACCGATGTCGAGAAGCGGCTCGCCGCGGCCGGGCAAAAGGCGATGTCGCAGGCGTGGGTGAAAGAAGCCAAGCCGATTATTCAGTAATGGTTTTGGGTGATTCGTTCACCGCCTCGCGTTCTCGCACGAATGCGAAGTTCACTGACTCGAAAATCAGCAGCTCTCACTGTGCCGCGTTCTTGTACGACGCGCGAACGAACTTCCACTCTGAGCCAGCACGAATCACTTCAGCGGTAATATCCCACGCGGCGAGCGCCGACGAAGGATCAACCGGCTGGCCGGGCACCTTGCCGCCCACAAAGAGAAAACGGCCGCGCACTTCGGCGTGATCATCGCTGGTCATCGTCACTTCGAGCTCGGGGTTGAATACCCCCACCGCATTGCCGCGCATCACCTGCGAAAAGAAAATCGCCTTGAGCTCTGACTTACCGATGCCACCGGGCCCTTTGAAATTTTCATCGACCGGCTCGAGCATCGCCGCCAAATCGCGCTTTTCAGTCGCCGCAACCATCTCGGCCACCAGCGCACGCACCTGATCTTCAGGCTCGAGCTTCTTCTTCGGCCACAGCACCACAGTCAGCACCGCAACCGCCACGGCCAGAGCAATACCGACGACGCGCCTGTTCATCGTGAAGAGGGCTCCATGACCAGCTCATCAGCATCGAGAATTTCAGCCGGGCGCAGCGCCTCGCCGATCATCTTCAAGCGCCGCTCTGACAAGCCTTCTAAGTAGCTGCGAATGGTGGGGTACGACTTGAGCAACTCGAGAAACTGGGTGCGATCAATGAACGCAGTCGCGGTTTTGCGCGTGGCTCGCCGTCTTCGAACGTGCGGTAGCCCATTAACTTCACCAAGTCGGCGAAGGCATCGCGATCGAGCTGAAGAAAAAAGCGGCAAGGGCGGGCGGGTCGACGGGTCAGCGCCAGCCGACAACTCTGGCACGGCGAGCACTTCAATTGCCTTGTCCGAAAGCTCAGACCCCGACATCGCCATCAAGTCTTCAACCACTTTTCCGTCAAAGAGAGGCTCGGGAGGCAACGGAGGCGGCACCGCTGCCCGGCCGGCGGCGGTACGTGCAGCGCGTTGGTACACGCGATCTAACGTGTCGTTGAGCCGACGCTCATGGGGAGACAACGCCAGCGCCAACTTCGACGCCGCCAGCGCCGAAAGCAAATAGTCGCGTCGCAACAGCCCCTCAGCGCACGCGTGGAGCACCGTCACGGCGCGCTCGGTCTCTCCCAATTTTTCGTAGCAACGCGCGGCGAGCATGCGAGCGCGGTGATCATTCGGCGTGCGGCGCACTGACTCGGCAAACACCGCCAAGCCGCGTTCCCACTGGCCGTCGGCAATGAGGTCCACTCCCAGCTCGCGCAAACCGCCACTCATGGCGAGGCTTCCTGGGTGCGGCTGTTCAACCCCGCCAATTGGTTTTGGGCTCTTTTGTACAGCTCAGAATTCTTGGGCGTGATCTGCATGACCAACCTGAACTTGGCGGCCGCCTCGCGTGCATTCATGCCCTTCAGCCCATAACCGTCGCGGTACAAGTCTTCGGCGTGTGACGCCACTTCGTCGACCCCGGCTTGGGCCCGGGCATTTTTCGGCTCCACTGAAAGCGCCTCGCGAAAATAAACCATCGCTTGCGCCAAGTCGTCGCGCAGCAGCGCATCTTTCCCCGCGGTGATGGCGGCTTGGGTGAGCTTCTCTTCCAAATCTCGGCCCAACGACGACTCCAACCCCATTTGCAGGTACACCTTGCGCGCTTCTTTCAAAATCGGAGCGGCCTGCACCAAATTGCCCGCGGTGAACTTGCGCAACCCCTCGTCGTACAACCGGCCGAAAGTAGGAATTTGCGATTGCAGCGCCTTGGCTTTTTTACGCACTGACTCATTACCGGGGAACGACTCAATCACCCGGTCACATTCCGCCGCGGCGCGCACCCAGTCATTGGCGAGAAACTTTCGCTGCACGATAGAAAACGCCGACGCACGTTCTACCACCTGCTCGCGGGTTCGCTCTTGATCGGCGTTGGCCGCCGCGCTGCGCACTTGTTGCTGCTCGCTTTCTAACGCTTCGGCCAGCGAACGCCGGCCTTCTTCGACTTGCGCCGCCAGCGCCGCTTTCTCAGGGCCAGCCGGCAGCTCTTGCAGCGCGGCTTCGGCTTTTTCTAATTCACCGGCGGCGATCAACCGTTCAATCAGCTCACCGGCGGCATTCGCGCTCGATGCTTTGAGACGTTTTTCCAGCGCTTGACGGCGCACCTCGGCGGCAGCAGTGCCTGGAGCCAACGCAGCGAGCGCTTGCCGGGCCTCTTCGAGCTTGCCGGTGTCGATGAGGGCTGAAATCGTGTCTAACGCTTTCTGATTCTTCAGCTCATCGGCCGCTTGTTTGCCGAGCTTTTGCTGATCGATACCCGGTGACAGCTTTTCGGCCTGCCCCACCATTCCCACGGCTTCATCGAATTTGCCGGCTGTCATCGCCTCGCGCGCCTTCTGCATCAGCGCCGCGGCTTCGGTCTTTCCCGTATCGACCGGTTTGCGGGGCCCCGGGCGAAACACCAGGCCACCCACCAACAGCAACACCACCGCGATCGCCGCGCCCCCGACAATCTTCTGCTTCTTGGGCTCCAACGCTTTGAAGCGGTCCCACAGGCCGGCGGGCTCGTCGTCGTCTTCTTCGTGCTTTTCTTCACCACCGTCTTCACCAGCGACTGCCTCGCCTGACGCCGCGCCATCGTCTGCGTTCGCGCCGGCCACCGCTTCTTCTTCGGCTTTGGCCTGCGCCGCGGCTTCAGACTTGGCTTGCTCTTCTTGTTCTTTGGCTTCGGTTTCAGCGCGCAGCTTTTCGAAGGCCGCTACCTCGTCGACCAACCGCAGCTGTGTCTTGCCAATGGTAATTACGTCGCCGTGCACCAAGAGCCGCTCGGCCACTTTCTCGCCGTTCACTTTGGTGCCGTTGCCGCTTTGCAAGTCGCGCAGCAGCACGCCGGTGTCGCTCACCACCAGCTCGACGTGCCGGCGAGAAACCGACTGATCGGTCAACTGCACTTCAATGCCGCTGGTGCGGCCAATCACCATGCGCACGCCTTTGAAACGGCGCGTTTCGCCCTTGTCGGGGCCGGCAATGATTTCCAGCTTCAGCGGGCGGCCGGCGGTGGTGGCATTGCCGTCGTCTTCGGTCTCGCCTGTCATCGGCGGGCCGGCGCTGGTGCCGGGAGTCGCCTGGTCTACCTCTTCGTCGTCTTCGTCAACCGGCAGGTCGGGGTCGAGCGCGTCTAACCCGTCACCTTCGAGCGGCCCACGCGGCACCACGGGGTCATCTTCTTCATGGGTGTCATTGGGCGCCTCGTTTTCAAGTTCGGCGTGCTCACGCTGCAGCTCTTCAATCGGCTCATACTCGTGGCCCGTGCGGTACCCCGAAGGCTCGGGCTTACGGTGCCGTGCCGACAGCTCACCCGGGGGCGCCACCCACGACACCACCGAACGCTTGCTTTTACCGGTCTGCGACTTCTGCGAGACGCTCTTTTCAGGCGAAGGCGTTGACTCTGAATTTTCAGCCCCGCCGCTGCCACCGTCGTCAATCGGCCGGGGCCGGCGTTTGGGCGGAGGAACGGTGAGCGGGTTCGACACGCCCACTTCGGTCTCGCGCGAACGTTCGGGGTCTGCGCTTGTACTGCCGCCGCCCCTTTGCACCAACGGGTTCTTCGGCCCCACCACCGTCTCGGCTTTGCGCTCGGGGTCACTGCCCGACTGCGAGGCGCCGCCCCGCTGAACGAGGGGGTTAGAACGGCCTTTCTTGTCGTCAGGAGGAGGCATGCGGGAGCTAGAAAAAGTCTAGCAGGGTTAAGACGCCCGAGAGGGTACTGTGTGGTTCCCGGCGATGGGCAACGAAAGAACTTGAAAGGAATAAGCCCATTTCGTGGTTACTTTACCGGCATGGTCAAATCAGCCCCCGCCTCTCAAAAGCCGTCTGCGCCTTTAGTTGCCATACCCCTGATGGAAAAGCTGCTCGCCACCGCGATGGCCAAGGGCGGCGACTTCGCTGAGGTTTACGTCGAACGCACGGTGAGCACCGCGGTCACTTTGGAAGAAAACAAAGTCAAAAGCGCGCAAGGCGGTCTCTCGCAAGGCGTGGGCATTCGCGTCATTTCGGGTGCGAAGGTCGGTTACGCCTATTCAGACGATTTAGATGAAGCAGCGCTGCGGCGCGCCGCCCAGACCGCGGCGTTGATCGCCAAAGGCAGCGGCGCTGAGATTGCTTTCAACGTCAGCCGCCGCCCGCAACCCACGTTTTACCGCGTCGAGCAGGCGCTCTCGGGTGTCGACGTGAGCGACAAAGTGGCGCTGGTGGTGCAAGCCAACCGAGCGGCGCACACCTTCGACAAGCGGGTGAAACAGGTCATCGCCACTTATGCCGACCAAACGAAAAACGTTTGGGTGTGCAACACCGAAGGCCACCTGGCGAGCGACATTCAAGACTTGGCGCGGCTTTCGACGCACGTGGTGGCAGAAGGTAAAAAAGGCGAGCGGCGCACCGGCTTTTACGGCGGCGGAGGACGCGTGCCGTTCTCACACTTCGACACCTTCACCCCCGAGCAAGTGGCGCGCGAAGCGGCGCGGCAGGCGGTGGCCACATTGGGCGCGGTCGACGCCAAAGCCGGCCCACAGACGGTGGTGTTGGCGCCAGGGTGGAGCGGCATTTTGCTGCACGAAGCGGTCGGTCACGGGCTCGAGGCCGACTTCATTCGCAAGGGCACTTCGCTCTTCGCGGGCAAGCTCGGGCAGAAAGTCGCGTCTGACAAAGTCACCGTCATCGACGACGGCACCATGGCCAACGCCCGCGGGTCGCTCAATGTCGACGACGAAGGCAACGCGCCGCAGTTCAAAGTGTTGATCGAACGCGGCGTGCTCAAAGGGTACATGTACGACAAGCTCAACGCGCGGTTGATGGGGCAAGCCCCCACCGGCAGTGGGCGGCGTGAATCGTTCAAGCACATGCCGCTGCCCCGCATGACCAACACCTATTTGGCGCCCGGCGAAGAGACGAATGAAGAGATCATTCGCGGCGTCGACAAAGGCATTTATTGCGCCCATTTCGGAGGCGGCCAAGTCGACATCACCAACGGCAACTTCGTCTTCGAGGTCAGCGAGGCCTACGAAATTGAAAAGGGTAAGCTTCGCCGCCCGCTCAAAGGCGCGACGCTCATTGGCGTAGGCCCTGAAGCGTTGAAGAACGTGAGCCACGTGGGCAATGACCCGAAGCCAGACCCGGGTTTGGGCACGTGTGGCAAAGATGGGCAGAGCGTTCCCGTCGGGGTGGGCTTGCCGACCGTACGTATCGACAACATGACCGTCGGCGGCACCCGCGTCGGCTAAAGGGAGAACATTTTCAAACCATGACCACTGCATACGAAGCGTTGGCCAAAAAGTTGGTAGCCCGGGCCAAAAAACGGGGCGCCGCTCAAGCAGAAGCCTTCGTCGAAATCGGGCGCGAGTCTTCAGTGCGCGTGCGCGACGGAGAGATTGAAGATTTGACCCAAGCCACTTCGAAAGGTGTCGGCTTGAGAGTGGTGGCCCAACAGCGGCTCGGGTTCATTTACACCTCTGACTTTGACCCCACCGGCATGGACACGTTCGTCGACCGCGCGCTGCAACTGGCGCAAGCGGCGGCGCCGAACCCGCTCAATGGTTTGCCGACCCGCGCGGCGTTGAAGGGCGATACGATCGTCGGCGCCCTCTACGATCACGAGGTGGCGAACCTTTCTCCCGAATGGAAAATTCGGGCTGCGCTCGAGATGGAAAAGGCGGGCAAGGCGTTCGATTCGCGGGTGCGCACGTTCGACAGCGTGGGCGCGGGCGAAAGCGTGGGCGAGGTGCATTTGGCTTCGAGCGAAGGCGCTTCAGGCAGCTACGAAGGCACGTACGCATTCTTGTACGCGGTGCCAGTGGCGTCACAAGGCGATCAACTGCAGACGAGCTACTGGGTCGACTACAAGCGCTTCTTGAAAGATCTCGATTCGCCCCAGGCCATTGGCCAAGAAGCGGCGCGCCGCGCGGTGCGCATGCTGGGCGCGAAAAAAGTGAAGTCGCAAAAAGTGCCGGTGATTTTCGACCCGATGATGGCGGCGTCTTTTGTCGGCAGCATCGCCGGCGCGGCCAATGGCGATGCGGTCTTCAAGAAATCGTCATTCTTCGCGCCGCTCTTGGGCAAGACCATTGCGCCCCGTACGGTGACCGTGGTCGACGACGGCCGGCTCGAAAAAGGCCTTGGCACCGCGCCCTTCGACGGAGAAGGCGTGCCCACCCGGCGCACCCCCTTGATTGAAGAGGGCACGCTGAAGGCGTTTCTTTACGACACCTTCACCGCGCGCAAAGCGAAGACGCAGACCACCGGCAATGCGTCGCGCGGGTACCGCTCGATGCCGCACATCGGCACGCACAATTTGTATCTCGAGCCGGGCACGCAGCCGCCCGAAGAGATTATTCGTGAAGTAAAGAACGGGTTTTATGTGACGGCGATGTTGGGCCATGGCGCGAACATGGTGACCGGTGAGTACTCGCGGGGCGCCAACGGTTTGTGGGTCGAAAATGGCGAGCTTTCACAACCGGTACAAGAAGTCACCGTGGCTGGCCACATGCTCGAGATGCTCAAAAACATCGACGCCATTGGCAGCGACTTGACGTTTCGCGGTTCAACCGGCGCTCCGACGATTCGCTTCGCGGAGCTGACCATCAGTGGAGAGTAAAAGACGACATGGGAAGCCACGGCAAAGCAACCGCAGCGAGTGGAAAGAAACCCCGCGCTCCCCGGCGCAAAAAGGTCGAAGCCGCCTCGAAGGGCTTGGGCGTGGCCGAGGTGATGAACGGAGCCACCCCCGAAGCCGAAGCGCTGGCGAAGCAAATCGCCGCTGACGGCGGCCACACCTTGGGCATGTACCGCGAACCGTTGGGCGGTCACGCAGTGGTGCTGGCGGCGCTGCCCATCGACAAAGTCGAACCGACGCCTTACCAACGCGATCGCAGCGAAACGCACGTGAAGAAGCTCGCCAACGCGATGGAGCGCGTGGGCCGTTTTTTAGACCCGCTGATCGCGGTGCACAAAGACAGCATGTACTGGACTCCAAACGGCAACCACCGGCTGGGCGCCATGCGCCTTTTGGGCATGAAGAGCATCGTGGCATTGGTGGTGCCCGAGGCCGACGTGGCGTACCAAATTCTCGCGCTCAACACCGAGAAGGCGCACAACTTGAAAGAACGCTCACTCGAGGTGATTCGCATGTACCGCGGCTTGGTGGGCGCGGGCGGCGGCAAAGAGAGCGACTTCGCGCCGATGTTCGAAGAACCGCACTTCGCCACCTTCGGAGCGGCCTACGAAAAGCGGCCCCGCTATTCAGCCGGAGCCTACGCGCCCGTGGTGAAGCGGTTAGAATCGTTCTTGAACGAAGACATCGAAAAGGGCCTCAAGATTCGCGAAGAACGTGCCGACAAACTGCTCGCCTTCGACGACTCGGTGGTCGCCATGGTCGACTCGCTCAAGGCCCGCGGGTTGGTGAGCCCGTACTTGAAAAATTACGTGGTGGCGCGGGTGAATTTTTTGCGCTTCAAAAAAGACGGCCATTTCGATTTCGACGAGACGATCGACAAGTTGCACGCCGCGGTGAAAAAAATCGACCCCACCCAGGTGAACAAAGAAGACGTGGCCAAAATGGGCGGCGTACCGGCCGAGAGCAGTGACGAATAGGTAGCGCCACTGGGTAGCCACGCACCGTCGCCTTTTTGCAGCACGAAAGACCCTTGTTAAGGTGCCGCCACGCACCCCAAGGGCCGTCAGCGGAGTCAAGCGCATGCATCGCAGTGAAGTTAGCCCGCATATGTCACCGGTCTCTCGTAGCGAGACTGACAGGCTGTCGGCAGATTCGTGGTGGCGCACAGCGAAGGCGCACTTGTCGGTGCGCCGAGCGAGCACGCCGCGAAGGTGCCACAGACCGTCAGTCGCAGTCGTGAGACCGGTGACATATGCGGGTTAGTTTCGGCTGCTCGCTGGCGCTCCTCGTCGCGTGTTGGACAGCATGTTCGCCCGCCACACCGGGCCCACTGCCGGGCCCTGAAATCTGCAACAACAACAAAGACGACAACGGCGACGGCAAAACCGACTGCGCCGACCCCAAGTGCTTCGGAACACCTCAGTGCAGCGTGCCCGGCGATGACGCGGGCCTGGGCGGCGGCGCGGGTGGAGGCACCAGCTCTGGCGGCGGCAATGGTGGCAGCACCGGTGGCGGGCAAGGCGGCTCGGGCGGAGGAAACGCGACGGGTGGTGGCACGAGCGTGCCCTGCACCAGCGGCTCGGCGTGTGGTCCGGGCTGCTTCTGTTCGGGCGGCATGCAGCACGAAAACGGCTGCAGCGACGGCCAAGACAATGATCATGACATGCTCATCGACTGCGCCGACGCCGACTGTGACGGCATGGGCTGCGGCAATGGGTGCACCTGTGGCAATGGCACCAAGCGCGAAACCGCCTGCAACGACGGCCAAAGCAACGATGGCGACGGTGCCACCGACTGCGATGACCCCGACTGTGACGGCCAAACCTGCGGCGTGGGCTGCACCTGCGCGGGCAGGGTCAAAAAAGAGACCGCCTGCGGCGACGGCTTCGACAACGATCAAGACGGTAAAACTGACTGCGCCGACCCTGACTGTGTGCGCGCCGGCGCCGAAATCTGCAACGACGGCATCGACAACACGTGCGATCAAGCGATCGACTGCGCTGACCCGAAGTGTTTGGGCAGCCCACAATGCACTGGCCTCAACGACGGTTTGCCCTGCGCAACCGGCGATCAATGCGCTGGCGGCAAGTGCTGGACCGAAGCGCAGGTCGGCTACCCCAACGGTGCCTGCAGCAATTCAACCCCGTGCACCGTCGGCACCAACGCCGGCTGTCACGGCGGCGTGTGCACCCAAGGCGGCGGCACAACCGTTTGCCGGCCCGGTTGCATCGGCACAGGTAACGGCGCGTCGGGTCGCTGCCGCCCTGGCTACGCGTGCTTCGACCTCGACACCACCCCTGGCAACGACAACAACATCTGCATTCCACTTTGTTCAGCCGACTCGGAATGCCAGACCGCTGACGCCGGTATTGGGTGCAATGTTTACAGCAAGTATTGCGAGAGCAAAGACCACGGCCTTTTGCGTTACGGCATGCCCTGCGCGAGCTCGAGCGAATGTGAGTCGGGGTTTTGTCTCACCGGCACCGACTGGCCAGGCGGTTATTGCACCGGTTTTTGCCGGGCCGACAGCAGCAATTGTGGCTCGGGTGGTTTCTGTCTGCACAGCGCGGCGTGGGGCGACAACGTGGGCAGCTGCTACGTCGGCTGTACCATCAACAGCCAATGCCGGCCCCTGCCCTACCAATGCGTCGACCGGGGCAGCGGCGGTTATTGCCAATGCCGCATCACCCAAGACAGCTGCGCCAGCAACACCCAGTGCTGCTCGGGCAGCTGTAACTTCAGCACCAATATGTGTAATTGAGAGCCACCCGTGAGCTCAGTCACCGTTCTGGTCGTCGATGACGACAGCGCCAACCTCGACTCGGTGTGCCGCGTGTTTCAGCGTGAAGGGTTGCCCACGCTTGCCGCTTCAAGCGGGCAAGAAGCGCTCGGGTTGATTCGCCGCCCCGAAGTGGGCGTGATGGTGACCGACTTGATGATGCCCGGGGTCGACGGGCAAGAATTGCTCAAAGCCGCGCGCGCCATGCGGCCCGACGTCGAAGTGGTGCTGATGACCGCCTATGCCACCGTTGAAACCGCGGTGAGCGCAATGCGCGACGGCGCCTATGACTTCATCACCAAGCCGCTGAAGCGCCATTCGCTGGTGAAAGCCGTGCAGAAGGCGATGGAAAAGCAGGCCCTGGTGGCTGAAAACCGCGACCTGAAAGCGCAGCTCGCCGCGCTCGGGCCCCGCACCATGGTGGGGCAGGCTCCGGCCTTTCGGGCGTTTCTCGACACGTTGAAACAAGCCGCACCGTCGACCGCCACCGTGCTGCTCATGGGCGAATCGGGCACGGGCAAAGAGCTCGCCGCCCGCTCGATTCACGACTCTTCGCCCCGCGCCAAGGGTGCCTTCGTGGCGGTGAATTGCGCCGCCTTGCCCGAGAGCATTTTAGAAGCCGAGTTGTTTGGCGTTGAGAAGGGCGCCTTCACGGGAGCGGTGGCGCGCCGCGAAGGCCGCTTCGAGCGCGCTGACGGGGGCACGCTGTTTCTCGACGAAGTGGGCGAAATGAGCCCCTCGGCGCAGGTGAAATTGCTGCGCGTGCTGCAAGAGGGCGAGCTCGAGCGTTTGGGCGGCACACAGACGGTGAAGGTCGACGTGCGGTTGGTGGCGGCGACCAACAAAGATTTGCAGAAAGAAGTGGCCGAGGGCCGTTTTCGCGAAGACTTGTTCTTTCGCTTGAACGTGGTCGAAGTGCGCATACCTTCACTCGCTTCGCGCCGCGAAGACGTGCCGTTGTTGGCTGAACACTTTCTGCGCCGCTACGCCGCGAAAAACAGCAAACCGATTCACGGGTTCTCTGACGCCGCGCGCAGCACGCTCGAGAACTACGCGTGGCCAGGCAATGTGCGCGAGCTCGAGCACGCGATTGAGCGTGCAGTGGTGTTGTGCACGGGGCAAACCATTGAGGCCGGTGATTTACCCGAGTCAGTGCGCAAAGGGCCGCTCGGTACTGCCAGCCAAATCGTGATTCCCATTGGCACGCCGATGGAAGAAGTCGAACGCCGGGTGATTGCCGAAACGCTGCGCCACACCAAGGGCGACAAAACGCTTGCGGCCCGGCTGCTCGGCATCGCCGCGCGCACGATTTACCGAAAGCTCGCCGCTGACGAGAGCGAGCCTTGACGAAGGTGCAGTTCGGTTAAGGGTCTTCGAGGCGACCGATGGTAGGCCCTTCGAGTTGATCGATGAGCGCCATGACCCGGGCCAACAACTCAGCGCGTTCGGGTGAGGGCCCCAACGAATTGGCGATGAAACGCAGCCGCTCAGCCAATTCGACCGCCAGCTCGAGGTCTTTGCCCTCTTGCGCCAATTCGAGCATCGCGAGAGTGACCGGCTTGGCTTTGGCAATTTCTTCGAAATGAAGCAGCGCGTCGACAGCCGATAAACGCGCATGGGGGTCGCGCTTCGCGTCGTCGGCAATTTTTATCAGGTCAGCGATGGCCTCTTCTTTTTTGCCCAGCGCGGCCTTGACCAGCGCCGTGGCACTGCCTTCGCGCACGGGAAAGAGAAATTCTTCGAAGGCCACGAAACGCAACGCCTCTTCACCCCGCCCCTGCCCGGCCAGCGTCTCGCCCAGGCGATTAAACGTAGAGAGCGCGTCGTCCATGCGAAAGACCATTTCGGCGACAAATTGCTCGCGCAAGTCGCCCGGCCCCGGCATTTCGGCCTTGTGCCCTTCGAGCACCTCGAAGGCCTTGGTGACTTCGGCGGTGTCGGAGCGGGGTTGCGCAGTGAGCAGAGCCATCAATGTCATCAGCTCGTGGGTAAGGTGATCGGGGTTGAGTTTTTCGCCCACCCACCGGTGCCAGAGCTCATCGGCCGCGGCGAGTGGAAATGACCCGAATTGACCAGTGCCCTTCCAACCCACCACCCACTGGCGCACGAAGTCGAGCGGGTACATTTTTTCGGCGGAGGCTTTGAATGCTGCCTCGGTGACGCTCACTCCGTAGTGTTTGAGTGTGCCCAGAATGGCTTCGACGGTGTACCCGCCCAAACCTTTTGAACCCCAGCTTTTGTCGACGCGATCGGCGGCCATGGTGCAGGTCCTCGTAGTTCGACTGCCCGGGGTCGCTCAATAGCCGAAGGGAAACACGGAAAGTCCGCCACCCCAGTTCGCTGACAGCCCGTCATCGCCAACAGTCGGGGCCTGACATTTTGTCCATCGCGGCGGCGAAGAACTGCGCATTTCTTAAGTAAATTCAGGCTTCTTGCTGGCACCTGGCTTGCTCTTGGCTCACGTTGCCGTGGAACTCCTATTTAAGAAACACTTCTGGGTTGTTCACCTCATATTCATCTTTCTTGTCGCGCTGTTGGTGGCCAGAATGGTGAACGGCTTTCTCGAGCCGTTGGTGATGCCGGCGCCGGCGGGGGCCAAAAATAAGGTCGCTCCCCGCATCGTGCAGCAGGAGCAAATGGCGGCGCTCAACTTAGAGCGCGTGGCCGCGGTGACTGGGTTGCCGGTGCCTAAAGAGCCCGAAATTACCGAACCGGTACAAGGTGTGCTCGACCCCAACGCGCAGCCGGTGCGCACCGGTCTGCGGCTCAAGCTGTTGGGCACGTTGTTGTCGGGGCTGCCCGAGTGGTCGATGTCGTCGATTCAAGACGTGAGCACCCAAAAAACGGCGACCTACATGGTCGGCGATTTGGTGATGGGCGCCACCATTCTCGAAATCGAACGCGAGCGGGTGATTATCAACAACAACAACCACAAAGAGTTCATCGACGGGTCAGCGGGTGATGGCGCGGCCGCCGCGGTGTACACGCCACCTCCCAGTGCACCCTCTGCGCCGGCCGGTAACAACAACCCTCCGCCGTCGGTGGCCTTGGGCTCGACGATCAAAAAGACGGGCGAGAACGAGTACGAGGTGCCGCGCGCTGAGGTCGACAAGACGCTCGCCAACTTGAACGACGTGGCCATGCAAGCCCGCATCGTGCCGTCGTTCGAAAACGGCGTCGCCAACGGCTTCAAGCTGTTCTCGATTCGCCCCGATTCGATCTACTCGAAGCTCGGCATTCAAAACGGCGACGTGATCAAACGCATCAACGGCTACGACATGAACAGCCCCGAAAAAGCACTCGAGCTCTACACGAAGCTCAAAGAGTCATCGCGCCTCGAATTCGAAGTGCTGCGCAACGGCTCTACCGTCAAATCGACTGTCTCTATTCCCCGCTAGAAAAACATGCCTATGCACCGTTCATTCATCTCGCTCGTCGTCCTCACCGCGCTGCCGGTGCTGGCCCAAGCCCCCGCGCCACCGCCCCGCCCCGAGCGACGCGTGGTGCCCTCGCCGCCCAACCGCGTGCTGGGCGCTGTGCCCGACGCAGTGCCCGCCGGCGTGCCCCCTGCTGGAGTGCCCCCCGCGCCGACCGCCACGCCCGCTCCCGGCACGGTCAAAGCGCCCAAACCGACCTGCGAAGAAGTGCGCAAGAAGGCCCGCTACAACATCTATTTCGAAAAAGTCGACATCGAAAAATTGGTGCAGCAGGTGTCAGACGCCACGTGCAAGACATTCATTTTGCCCGAGAACGTGCGCGGCAAAATCACCATCGTCGGGCCTGAAAACGGCCGTGCCGAAGTCGACGGTGAAGGTTTCTATGCCGCGTTCTTGGCCGCGCTCGACGCCAACAGCCTGTCGCTCTACCCGCATGGCAAGTTTCTCAAGATCGTCGACAAGCAGCGCGCGAAGCAGTTTCCCATTCCGCTGATCACCGACCCCGAAGCGGCCTACACGCTGAACGAGCAGATGGTCACCCGCATGTTCAAGCTCAAGTACGCTGAAGTTGAGCAAGTGCGCGGCGTGCTGCAGCAGCTCGTCAGCCCCTCGGGCGACACCATTCCCTTTCAGCCTGACACCATCATCGTCAACGACTTGGGCTCCAACATTCACCGGTTAGAAAAAGTCGTCGAGCAACTCGACTCGCGTTCTTCGAGCGACGAGGTGCGCGTGCTGCAAATTCGCTACGCCACCGCGCAAGAAATCGCCGACAAGGTGCAAAAGCTCTTTGAGAACAAAGGTGCGCGCCCAGGCCAACGCCCAGGGTCGATCGCCCCGTTGCCGGCGCCCGCACCGCCGGGTGCACCGCCTCCGCCCGCCGCTCCCGGTGCCGCCGCTGGCGCTGACGGTTCTTCGGGCGGCCCGGCCACTTTGTCTCAGCTGATACCCGATGAGCGCACCAACAAGTTGATCGTCGTGGCCAGCCCCGCCGCGTTGGAGCGGATCATGGGGTTGATTCGTGAGATCGACGTGCCCATCGCCGACGGTGGCGGCCGCATCAACGTTTATTACTTAGAAAACGCCAACGCCGAAGAGCTACAAAACACGCTCAACGCGCTCACCCAAGGCACCGCCAACCGCCCCAAGGCAGTACCTGGCGCGCCGCCGCCTCCCGCTGGGGCACCGCGCACCAGCACCGCCGCCGAATTGTTTCAAGGCGAAGTGAAAGTGTCGGCCGACAAGACGACCAACTCGTTGGTGATTATCGCCAGCCAGAACGACTACCGCTCGATGGTGCGGGTCATTGAGAAGCTCGACATTCCCCGCCGCCAAGTCTTCATCGAAGCAGTCATCATGGAAGTAAACTTAGACCGCAACACCGAGCTGGGCGTCAACCTGCACACCGGAGCGACCTTGCCTTCGCCCACGGGTGGCGAACGGCTGCCGGTGGTGTTTGGCACCAAGTACACCGGGCAATCGGTGCCTCCTTCACTCAACCTGGCCAGCATTGCCAGCTTCGGCGGTTTTCTCGCCGGTCTGCAGGGCCCCATGGTGCCCAACCTCTCGTTCGGCGGCGTGCAAATTCCCGCTTTCGGTTTGGTGTTGCACGCGCTGCAAGTCAGCTCTGACGTGAACGTGCTCTCGACGCCGCACATTTTGACCAGCGACAACGAAGAAGCCGAGTTCGTGGTCGGTCAGACGATACCCTTCGTGGCCGCGCCGACGGCGGGCCTGGGCGGCTTGAGCGGCTTGGCCAGCGCGTTGCCCGGCACCACCGGCGCCAACTCACTGCTCGGTGGTCTGGGCGGGTTGGGCGGCTTGGGGGCACTCGGCGCCTTGGGGGGCATCGGCATTCCCCAGCGGTTGCCGGTAGAGCTCAAGCTTTCGGTGAAGCCGCAGATCAACGACAGCGACTTCGTACGCTTGGTGATCAACGAGCAAGTCGAAGACGTGGCTCCGGGCGACAACACGTCAGCCGGGCCCCCGACGTCGAAGCGCAGCGCGAAGACCACCGTGGTGGCCAAAGACCAAGAGACGGTGGTGATCGGCGGCATCATGCAAGAGCGCACGCTCGAGAGCGTGAACAAGGTGCCGATTCTGGGCGACATTCCTCTGCTCGGGCACCTCTTTCGCAGCCAGACGCACAAGAAGGTGAAAACCAACCTGCTGCTGTTTCTCACGCCGTACATCATTAAAGACAGCAGCGATTTTCGCCGCATCTTCGAGCGCAAGCTGAAAGAGCGTCAGCAATTCGTCGAGCAGTTCTACGGCCAAGTCGGCACTTACGACGTGGCGATCGACTTTTCTCGCAAGGCCGGCCCGCTCGCGAAAATGACCCAGGTGCTCAACAAAGAAATGAACAAGCTCGAGAACGGCGGCCCCGGTTCTCCCGGTGAAAAGTTGATTCTGCCCGGTGGCACCGCGGCGCCTACCAACCCGGCACCGACGCCGGCCTCGCCTGCCCCTTCACCCGAGGGAGCAACCCCACCTGGCAACTTGCGCGAGCCGGTACCCGGCAATGCGCCCGACGCACCGGCGCCGGTGCCTGCTCCGCCGGCCACGCCTGAACCGGAGCTTAATTGAGCCAACGCGAACAGGCCCTGACTGCCAACCCGATTACCGAGCGCACCCAAGTGGTGGCGCAAGGGCCGGCGTTTCTCTTTGGCAAGCCACTGGGCATGATTCTGATGAACACCGCTGGGCTGTCGGAAGAAAAGCTCAACGAAGCCCTCGCGCAGCAGTCTGAAAAAGGCGGCCGCTTGGGTGAGCTGCTGGTGGGCTTGAAGGCCATCACCGAAGACGAGTTGGTGAAAGCGCTTGCCGCGCAGCTTGATTTGCCGGCCATCGCCAACATCACTTCAGACGACATTGACCCCGAGCTGGTGAAGCGGGTGCCGATCAACTTTGCCAAGCAATCGCTGCTCATTCCGCTCAAGGCTGACGGTGACTACGTCGCGGTGGCGGTGGCCGACCCGCTCGACACGTCGATGGTTGATCACGCGCGCATGCTGCTCGGCCAAGACATCACGTTGCGCGTCGCCCGCGCCGCCACCATCACCGACGCCATCAACAACGCTTACGATCGCGCGCTCAACGAAGCCGAGCAAGTGGTCGACGAAATGGAGGCCAATGACCTTCAGGCGGTAGAGCAAAAGCTCGAAGAGACGCAAGACCTGCTCGATACCGGCGACGAAGCGCCCATTATTCGCCTCGTCAACTCGCTGCTCTTTCGCGCCGCCAAAGAACGCGCCAGCGATATTCACATCGAGCCGATGGAGCGCGAGCTGATTGTGCGCTTTCGCGTCGACGGCGTGCTGCAAGAGGT
This sequence comes from Myxococcaceae bacterium, assembly GCA_019694575.1. Lineage (GTDB taxonomy): Bacteria > Myxococcota > Myxococcia > Myxococcales > Myxococcaceae > JAIBBR01. The sequence continues at coordinate 13,717 of JAIBBR010000010.1, read as the reverse complement.
GATCAAACCGCCCCGCCGCTATCAAAATTCAATCATCAGCCGCGTGAAGATTATGGCGCAGCTGAACATCGCCGAAAAACGCTTGCCACAAGACGGCCGTATTCGCATCAAGCTGGCCGGCCGCGACATCGACATTCGCGTCTCGACCATTCCCACCACGCATGGCGAGCGCATCGTGATGCGTTTGCTCGACAAGAACGCCACCCTGCTCGACTTGGCCGAAATCGGCATGAGCCAAGAGATTCTGACTGAAGTCGATCAAGTCATTCGCCGCGCGCACGGCATCGTACTGGTCACCGGCCCCACCGGTAGCGGCAAGACCACCACGCTCTACGGCGCGCTCTCACGCATCAACACGCCCGACCTCAACATTCTGACCGTCGAAGACCCGGTCGAATACCAGCTGAAAGGCATCGGGCAAATGGCGATCAGCCCCAAAATTGGGCTCACCTTCGCCAGCGGGCTGCGTTCATTTTTGCGCCAAGACCCCGACATCATCATGGTCGGCGAAATTCGCGACAAAGAGACCGCCGAAATCGCCATTCAAGCGTCGCTCACCGGCCACTTGGTGTTCTCGACCGTGCACACCAATGACTCTGCCGGCGCGGTGACCCGCCTGGTTGAAATGGGCATCGAGCCTTTCTTGGTGGCCAGCTCGCTGACCGCGATTTTGGCGCAACGTTTGGTGCGTCGGGTGTGCGGCGATTGCCGGGTGCCCTATACCCCCACCGACGACGAGCTGGCGAAGTTGGGTATGAGCCGCGAGCGCTTCAAAGCCTTCGGCGGGAGCACCGTCTACAAGGCTGAAGGCTGCGTGCAGTGCAACCAGAACGGCTACCGGGGCCGCACTGGCATTTACGAGCTGCTGCTGGTCGACGACGACGTGCGGCAGCTGGTGCTCAAGAACATCGATTCGAACACCATCAAGAAGAAGGCGATGGAAAAAGGCATGCTCACTTTGCTCGACGACGGCGCGCGCAAGGTGGCCGCGGGTGAAACGACCATCGCCGAGGTTCTCTCAGTCACGCAGGAAGACTTGTAAACGCGCCATGGCGGTCTACGAATTCAAAGGCCTCAACGAGGCAGGCAAGGTGATCAGCGGGCTGAAAGAAGCCGAGTCACCGAAGGGTTTGCGTGCACTGCTGCGTAAAGAAGGCGTGTTTCTCACCGACGTGTTGGGTGAGAGCCAAACCGGCACGGCGCGGCCGAAGAATGGCAAAGCGGCGCCCGGCAAAGCCGACGTGCTCAACGCCAACGTCGACTTGCGAAAGCTGACGCGCGGTTCAATCACCACCGACGATATCGCGATCATGACGCGGCAGCTCGCCACCCTGCTCGCCGCCGGTGTGACGTTGGTCGAGTCGCTCACCGCGTTGGTTGATCAAGTCGACAAGGAGCAGTTGAAGCGCGTGCTCTCTGACGTGAAGCAGCGGGTGAATGAAGGCTCTTCGCTCGCTGACGCGCTCGGCCACCACCAGAAAGTGTTCGGCCACCTCTTCGTGAACATGATTCGCGCGGGTGAGCATTCAGGCGCGTTGGACTCAGTGCTCTTGCGTCTGGCTGAATTCACCGAAGGCCAAGCCCGCTTGCGGCAAAAGATCATCGGCACCATGGTGTACCCCGTCATCATGATGGTGATCGGCGGCGGCGTGTTGGTGCTGTTGATGACAGTGGTGGTGCCGAAGGTGACGAAGATCTTCATCGACATGAAGGCCGTGTTGCCACTTTCAACCCAGATGCTGATTTTCATGTCCAACTTGTTTTCGAATTGGTGGTTCGTGATTTTCCCCGTGCTGATTGGCGGCATCGTCGGCTCGGTGGTGTGGACCCGCAGCGAAACCGGCAAGCCCAAGTGGGACCGCATGGTGCTCAAGCTACCGGTCTTCGGGCCGCTCTCGCGCATGCTCTCGGTGGCACGCTTTTCACGCACCCTGGCCACGCTGCTCAAGAGCGGTGTGCCCTTGCTCACCGCGATGGACATCGTGAAAAACGTCGTCACCAACAGCGTGTTGTCTGACGTGGTCGACAAAGCGCGCGACGCCATTCGCGAAGGTGAAAGCATCGCCACGCCGCTCAAGCGCTCGGGCGAATTTCCCCCGCTGGTGTACCACATGGTGGCGATCGGCGAACGCTCGGGCCAGCTCGAAGACATGCTGGTGAACGTGGCCGACAGTTATGAGTCACAAGTGAACGTGCGCGTCGGCGCGCTGACGTCGTTGCTCGAACCTTTGATGATTGTGCTCATGGGCGGCGTGATTGCCTTCGTCGCCTTCTCGATTCTGATGCCCATCATGCAGTTGAACTCAGCCATTCGGTGACGTGATGACCAATCAATCAGTGGCGATTCGCGATGTGTGGATTCAACGGGTGGCCGCAGCTGTTGTCTTAGGTATGGCGGTCAGTCTCGTATGTGTAGGAGTTATTTTTTATGTCTAGAAAGGTTTTTCTCATGAAGTCGCTGCACCGAAGCCAACGCCGCCGCCAACGCGGCATGACACTGATTGAAATCGTGGTGGTGATCACCATTTTGGGCCTGCTGATGGGCGCCATCGTCGTCGCGGTCATTCCCACGCTCGACAAAGCCAAACAAGACAAAGCCCGGCTCGACATTGGCGCGCTGATGCAAGGTTTGGACTTGTGCAAGGCCCGCAACGGCAAGTACCCCGACACCGGCACCGGTCTGAAGGAGCTCGTCGACAAACAGTGCATCAAGGAGCTGCAAAAAGACCCTTGGGGCAATGACTATGTTTACTTGAACGAAGGCGGCAAGCCGGTGGTGATGACCTACGGCAACGACGGTTCTCCGGGCGGCAGCGGCCTCGACGAAGACATTTCGAGCAAGAACCCGGCGGCCAAAAATTAGCGTGTCATGCCCACCCTGCGCCGACATTCGCGGTCTGCCTCAACTCAGTCAGGCTTCACCCTGATTGAGTTGGTCATCGGCATCGCAGTGACGTCGTTGATTATCGGCGGGGTGGTGATTTCAGCCGGAGCCATTACCGGCACCAAAGCAAAGACCGCGACTTCTGAATTGGCCGGAGTGATTCGCGCCCTCTACGACAGCGCCGCGCTCAAGGGCCGCACCTGCCGGTTGGTGTTCGACTTGCCCAAGAGCAAGGGCGAAGAAGGCAGCGGCGGCCAAGTGAAGTACCGGGCCGAATGCGCTGAAGGCGGCATCACCGCTCGCAAAGACCGCGACGCCGAGCTCAAAGAAGCGCGCAACGCCGACGACAAGAAACACGACGACGGGTTTGGCCGCCCCCGCTTCTTAGGAACATCTTCCGAGGGTACGCCGTCGGTCGAAGAGTTGCTCGCGCGCGAAAAAGACCGGGTCGAAGCAGCCGCCAAGTACGCGGCGTATTCTGACTCCGAGGTCTCTGAGAAGTCATTCGACGACGCGGTGAAGGTCACGGTGTGGACGCGTCACCAGCACGAGCCGGTGAAAGAGGGCGCGGCGTACTTGTATTTCTTTCCCCAAGGCTTCACCGAGCGCGCGCAAATTGAAGTCAGTCAAGGCAGCAACGTGTGGACAATTTTGGTGTCGCCACTCACCGGCCGCATCAACGTGGTGCCTGAAGAAGTCGAGGTGCCCCGGTCATGAAACGGCGCGCCGACAGGGCCTTCACCTTGCTCGAATGCGTGGTCGCGCTCACCGTGCTGGCGCTGTCGCTGATGGCGATTTTCAACGTCAACTCGACTGCGCTGGCTTCGCACGTGTACGCCAAGAAGCTCACCGTCGCCAACCTGCTGGCGCGATCAAAAATGACCGACATCGAGCAGCAGCTCTATGACAAGGGCTTCGCCGCTGACGACGAAGAAGACGCGGGCGACTTTACCGACGACGGGTGGTCTTCATTCAAATGGCGCTCGAAAATCATCGCGCCCAAGACAACCCACTTGAAGCCCGAGCAGGCGATTGGGGCACTGTTCAACATTCCCATGGGCGGCGACGGTAAAGACCCACTGTCGGCAATGATGAGCGCGATGAGCGGCGGCGCCGGGCAAGCAGCCGCCACGGCAAACGGAAATGCCGCGGCCAACCCGCTCGCGGCCCTGATGGCGGGGCCCGCGACGGCGATGATGTCGACGCAGTTGACGCAAATGATTGAGCAGCTCACCAAGTCAGTGCGTGAAGTGCACCTCACCGTGACCTGGAAAGAAGGCAACCTCACCGAGAGCCTCGACGTGGTGACCCATGTGGTGTCGCTCGGCCCCGGCACTGATCGCAACGGCGGCGCGATCGCGGCGGCGGGCGTGACGACGCAAGGCGGAGAAGTCATGGTGCGCACCGACAACGGCCAGGTTGTCGCCAAGCCCGTGCCCAACCCGAGAGGGCCGGGCATGGTCGACCCGACCGACGGCATGCCAGTCATGGCCCAATCGCAGTGGGCAGCCTCACGCGGCCCTGCGGGCTCGGCGTTCCCAGGTGGGTTGCCCTCAACCTTCACCGGCAAGGGCGGGTTAAGCAACCTGCCCGGCTTTCAACCCCCCATTCGTCGCACCAAGTTGGGAGGCCGTCTTGAATAGCCTCCGCTTTCGCCCTCGCCGCACCGGCGGCTTTACGCTGATTGAAATTGTGATTGCGGTCACCATCACCGCCTTCATTGGCGCCACCATGGCTATTGCGTTCAACGGCGCGGTGGGTGCCAAAGAAACAGTCGAAGCCACTTCAGAGCGCTACCGCATGCTGCGCGCTGCAATGAGCCGCATGACCCGCGAAATTTCGGCCGCGTACATCAGCGAGCGCTACGACGCCAAGCGCTACCGCGACGCTTTTGATCGCCCCACCAATTTTATCGGCACGCGCGAGAAGTTGATGTTCACCTCACTCGCCCACCAACGGCTTTACGGTGACGCCAAAGAGTCAGACCAAATGGTCGTCGAATATTACGTGCGCTCTTCGACCGAAAAGAACGCCAAAGGCCGCACCGACCTGATTCGCCGTGAACGCCCGCAAATCGAAGAGCGCATGGACCGCGGAGGCACCGAAGACGTGCTCTTCGAAGACGCGAAGAAGATCGAATTTCAATATTGGAACTCAGAGCGCAAACAGTGGGACGACGAGTGGGACACCCGCCGGGCAGAAAAGAAGAGCATTTTGCCTACCCGGGTGCGGGTGGTGCTTACCGCTATCGACGAGACGGGCAAAGAAGCCCGCTACACCACGCAAACGCGCATCGCGCTCAACACTGAATTTCAGAGGTACGAATGAGCGCCCCGCGAAAGAAAGTCTCGCGCGAACACGGCGTGGCCTTGTTGATGGTGCTCATCGGCCTGGCGCTGTTGGCGTTGATGGCGCAAGAGATGCGCTACAACTCGATCGTCGAGTTGCGCCTCGCCACCAACCAACGTGACGAGTTGCGAGCACATTACATGGCCAAGAGCTCGCTCGGCCTCGCGCGTTTGATGCTGCGGTTTCAAAAGCAGCTCAACGGCATGCAGATACCCGGCATCGGCGACATCATGAAGCTGCTCAGCCCAGACGGCGCGGCGTCACCTGCCCAGAACGTGTCGCTCCAGCTGTGGCGCATGGTGAAAATCGACTGTTACATGCTGCAAGGGTTGATTCCCAGCGAGGAGCCGACGGGCGGGGTCGGCCCCAAGAGCGGCAAAAAATTCTCTTTCGATGACGACAACCCCGAGTTGGCCGACAAGCAGAAGCAACGTTCGTTCGGCAGCTTCGAAGGCTGCTTCAACGCAGTGCTGTCTGACGAAGAAGAGAAGATCAACTTGAACCAGCTCGACTTGGGGCCGCTGCAGGTGCGCATTCCCCTAAGCAAAATGCTCGTCACCCTGGCTGACAAAAAGTACGAGTTTCTCTTCGAAAAAGAAGACAGCAACAAGGTGAAGGTCACTCCGCAAGAAATCATCGGCGCCATTCGCGACTGGGTCGACGAAGACGAAGTGGCCGCGCAGCTCAACCTGTCAGGCCAGGGCGACCCCATCGTGAAAGGCTTTTCTGACGAAGCGTACCGGTACGATCGCTACGAGCCGCGCTACAAACCCAAAAACGCGCGCTTCGACTCGCTCGACGAGCTGTACATGGTGCACGGGGTAAATGACCGCTTCATGGCGGCCTTCAGAGACAAGTTCACCGTGTACCCCGACATCAATTCAAAGCAGAACATCAACACCGATGACCCGGTGCTGCTCGAGCTGGCAATTCGCGCCATCGCCGACCCGTCGAAGCCCGATGCGCGGCTGCAAGACCCGGTGTTCATCGACACACTGATTCAGAAAATTCGCGCCGCTCGCATTGTTCCCATTATTGGCATGTCGGTGGGAGACTTCGTAACGACGCTCACCGCGGCAGGCGTGGCGGTGAACCCCACCATTACCAGCAACGCGGCGGGGCAAGGTTTCATCAACGACAAGAGCACCACTTTCATGATCAAGGCCACCGGCGAAGCCGGCGACGTCACCCGCACGCTCACCGCGGTGGTGCGGCTCGATGACGGTCTGGGGCGCTTGGTTTATTACCGGGAGGACTGACCATGGCTCGGATCTTGGGCCTCGACTTAGGCAGCTATTCACTCAAAGCGGTGTTGCTCGAAACCAACTTGCGCGGCTCGGCGTTGCGCAAATGGGTCGAAGTGCCTCGGCTCGAGGGCGACAAAGCGCAAACGTTGGCCAGCGCGCTCACCGCGCTGAACGCTGGAGCGCTGCACGCTGATCAGGTGATCGTCTCGGTACCCGGCCTGCATTTTGCCACCCACACGTTTGCTCTGCCCTTCACCGACCCCAAGCGCATCGACGCGACGCTGCCCTTCGAAGTCGAAGGCCAGTTGCCGTTCGACATTTCTGAAGCGGTATTCGACTACCAAGTGGCCAGCGCCGACGAAAAGTCGAGCCAGTTGTTGGTCGGCGTGGTGAAGAAGGCCGAATTAGAGACGCTGCTCGCGGCACTGAAAGAAGCGAAGCTCGAGCCACGCATCGTCACCCACCCCGGCCTCGCTTACCAAAACCTGATTGCTGCGTTGCCTTCGAAAATGCTGCCTGAAACAGCCAACGCGCCAATTGCCTTCTTAGACATTGGCCACGAGCGCACCACCCTGGCGATTGGTCGGCCCAACGGCAACATCGAGTTCACCCGCACCATCGCCGGCGGAGGCCTGTCGCTGAGCAAAGCGTTGGCCGCCGAATTCAAGGTGTCGCTGGCCGAAGCCACCGACTGGAAAAACAAGCACGCCGCGCTGGGCCGCGAAGTGGTGGGGCCTGACGCTGAACGGGCCGCGCAGGCGATGCTGCGGGCGCTGCACCCCATTTTGCGCGAGCTGCGCCCCACCTTGAAGGCGTACACCGCGCGTTCACGGCTCTCGCTCGAGCACATTTTGCTCTGCGGCGGCACGGCCACGATGCCGGGCATCGCCGAGCAGCTGGAGCGCGACCTGAACATTCCCGTCTTCAAGCTCGACTTGCCTCCCGACGTCGACGACGCGATTCCCCGCGAGGCGTGCGCTCCCGCGGCGCAGGCTTATTCGTTGGCGCTGCGTGGGCAGGCGTCGGGCGCGAAGGCTCCGCGCTTCAATTTGCGGCGCGGCGAGTTCGCCTTCAAAGGTGACCTCGACTTCGTGCGCGAGAAACTGCCGCAGCTGGGCATTTTCGCCGCGGTGCTTTTCGTGCTGCTGATTGTGAGCGGCGTGGTGCGTAACGGCGTGCTCGAGCGGCGCGAGAAACAGCTCGACGCCGTGTTGTGCGAAACCACGCAACGGGTGCTGGGCAAGTGCGTGAAAGACTACGGCGTCGCGCTCAACATGCTCAAAGGCAAAGAGAGCCCCGCTGCCGGTTTGCCCAAACGTTCGGCGGTGAATTTGCTCGCCGAAGCCACCAGCCGCATTTCGCCCGACTTGAAGGTGGTGCTCGACCGCATCGTGATTGATCTCGATCGCATCAGCATTCGCGGTGAAGCGCCTTCGAGCAAAGAAATCGACGATCTGACGACGGCGTTGAAGAAGTTCAAATGCTTCACCGAAATTAAAGTAGGCAAAATCGAAAAGAGCAAAGACGGCAACAAGATCAACTTCGGGCTCGACGTTCAAGTTCAATGCCCCGACGCCGTCGCGCAGGCGGGGAGCTAGCCATGGAATCACTTCGTTCAGCCATCGCCAATGCACAGGCTTATTTTTCGACGCTCACCCAACGTGAACGCCGCATGGTGGGTGGCGCCATCGTCGCGGTGTTGGGGTTCATCATCTTCATCACCACATTTTCGATCAGCGCCCGCGCCGACACCATTCGCTCGCACATCAAAGAGAAGACCGCGCAGCTCGAGCAGGTACAAGAATTGGCCGCTACGTTTCGCGACGCCGACAGCGCCCGGCAGCAGGTAGAGCTCAGCTTGCGCGCCTCGAATGTGCGCCTTGCCACTTTTGTCGAAGACAAGGGAAAAGCCGCCGGGCTGTCGATACCGATGATCAACCCCAAGGGCGATGTCACGCTCGACGGTGACACCATTGTCGAAAGCGCGGTCGAAGTGACACTCAACGACATCGCCTTGAACCGGCTGACCGACTTCTTGGCCGCGCTCGAGGCAGGCCCGGGCGTGGTGAAGGTGAAATACATGCGCATCGAGCCGCGACCCACGTCTGAAACGCTCTCGGCGTGGCTGACCATCTCGACGTACCGAATGAAGAACTAGGCCATGCCGACGAAGAACATCGCTCTGTGGAAGCGCATCACCGGTTACGCCGCCTTCAGTGTTCTCGCGCTGATTATTTCATTCTTGCTCACCTTCAATTACGAGCTGTTCGGTGAGCGGCTCAAGCAAGAAGCCGACAACAATGGTTGGTACCTCACCTTCAGCTCGGTGGGCCCCGGGTTTTTCTCGGTGAAGGCCAAGGGGCTGAAGATCACCAAGAAGCTCGCGCCGGGCCAAGAAGCTGCGCCTGAGCCGTTGGTAATTGACAGCATCAGCGTGCGGCCGACGCTGCTGCCCCCGGGCGTAAAAGTGTCAGGCGATGCTTTCGACGGCAGCTTCGGCTTCACGGTGAACGGCTTCGCGCTTTTGAAAATGGCGCTGGCCGGCCCCGCGGCAAAGAAAGACGTGCTCGGCAACGCCAACGTGAACGTGGCGCTCGACGATATCGATCTCTCGAGCCCCAGCATCAAGGGCTATAGCGGGTTGCAACTGGCCGGCCGCATTTCAGGGGCCGCCGCGCTCGAAATGCCCGTGGCGGGCGACGGCACAGGCGCCGACTTGAGCCAGGCCTCAGGTACGGTGACTGTCGACACCAAGGCCATGGCGTTGAATGGCGGCACGCTTTCACTCGCGCTGCCAATGTTTGGCCCCGAGCCGACCCCCATGGACATGCCGAAAATCGTGCTCGGCGACGTCACGGGCAAAGTGAAGTTCGACAAGGGCGTCGGCACGGTTGAAGAGTTCAAGGGCAAGAGCACCGACGTCGAGCTCGCCATCAGCGGAACAATGAAGCTGGCCAAACGCATGGAATATTCAGAGCCCAACCTCGAGATTCGCTTCAAAACCGACCCTGAATTCGTGAAGCGTCTGGGCATGATCGGCGGCGCCCTGGCGATGGTTCCACCCGACCCCAAAGACGCCAACTGGCGCATGGGCCGGCTCACCGGCAACCTGGGCCGCCCGCGCTTTCCGTAAGCAGCGGCCCTTGCTACGCCTTGAGTGGCAGCAACGACACGAACTTTTCGAACGGCAGCACTTCGACGGTACCTATTTTTTGCGGCCGCGCTCCCAGGTAGACAACGAGGCGTCGAGATTTCGGAAACCGTTCTTCAAAATGAAGCAACGGGTTGAGATTTGATTTGTCGACGTCGCGGCTGGCTTTGACTTCGATCGCCCAAAGCTCCTGACCGATCTCAAGTACGAAGTCGACTTCCACACCATCGTGCGTGCGGTAATGCGATAGCTTCGCCGTGTTCCAAAAGGCATCGATTCGCCGCCACAATTCGTAGGCGATAACGTGCTCGAAGAGCAGCCCTCTTTCATCAGGCAAGGCGTTTTCGAGTGGCCTCTGCAGCAAGACATTGCGAACACCGAGATCAAACAAAAAAGTTTTCGGGTGAGCCACCAGACGCGCTTTGTCTGATCGCTTGAACGCCGGCACCTGAAATGCCACCAGTGTATCGACCAACACTTCCATGTAACGCCGAGCCGTTTCGAACGCGATGCCGGCGTCACTCCCCAACTTCTGAACATTGACGATGCGACCCGAGGCCGCCGCTACCCAGTCGAGTAACCGCGCGTAAGCACCTACGTTTCGCACCAGCGCTTCAGCCTGAATCTCTTCTCGCAAATAGATATCGACATAACTGCGCAGATCTTTGCTTCGCTGGGCGGCTGAAGGCTCTGCATAGATACCGGGCAGTGAACCGTGTGCAAAAACACGTTCCAATGAAAAGTCTGAGCCGAGCTCATGGGCCACCAGCGGGTGAAGCCGAAAGGCGTTGATTCGACCTGGCAAAAGATTGGCTTGACCGTGACGCAGCTTTCTCGCACTCGAGCCAGACAGTAAGAAACGAAAGCGGCCGCGGTGTTCATCGAGAAGCGCTTGAACACCGTTCAACAAACCAGGAATTCGCTGCACCTCATTAATGAGAACAGTTTGGCGACCGGGCGGGAGCGCTAACAACTCGTACTCGAGGCGTTCAGGCTCGCGTACGTAGTCGCGAAAGATCGCCGGTGAAGAAAGGTCGAGCGTTCTTTGGGGGCGCAGACTTTTCAACAGGGTGGACTTGCCGACCTGTCTAGGCCCCAAAAGCAGCACGCTTTTGGTCCCCTCCGCCAATTCAGCCGTCAATAAGCGTTCATACACGTGGGTATTTTTAGCGTAAAAATACCCACTATGTCTAATGACGTCTCCTCAGGCGAGTGGTGTCAGCATTCGCCCCGTGTTAGCCAGCGCGCCATGGCCGAGCTCGTCTTCTTCAAACATGGCGAAGAAGTGTTGCGCTTCACCCTCGACGCGCGACGCGTGGTGATTGGCCGCGGAGAAAGCTGCGACATCGCCATTCCTGACCCGGCGGTGTCGCGCCAGCAAGCGGCGATCACCGTGCACCCCAACGCCTGTGTGTTGGAGGACCTGTCGGGCCGGGGCACCGAAGTCGACGGTAAGCGTGAAACCAGCATCGAGCTGAAAGACGGCGTCGATATCGGTTTTGGCCCGTGGAACGCGGTGTACCGCGCCCGCAGCGTAACCGACGACGAGGTGATTACCCAAGTGGAGTCGGCCGGCAACACCGTGGCCCAAGTGTCTGAGCCTGCCCGCCTCGCCCCGGCGCAAGTGCGCATCAAGCAAGGCAGTCGCGAAACGATTCACCGCCTGCAGTCTGAAGCTTTCACCGTGGGCAAAGACAAAACGTGCGATCTGAGCATCGATGACAAGTTTCTTTCGGCGCGCCACTTGAAAGTCACTCGCCGAGACGGGTTGTTCAACGTGGCCGACTTGAGCTCGACCAACGGCACCTGGCTGGGCAACGCGCGGGTGCAGCAAGTCGACGTGCCGCTCTTCACCCAACTGCGCATCGGCGAAACCGAGCTTACTTTAGAACCAGTGGGTGCCGGCACCCGCCGCGACAACGCCTATTTCGGAATGATTGGCGCTGACCCCGCGGTGCGCCACTTGAGCGAACTGATTGAGCGCGTCGCCCCTTCGCAGGCGGCGGTCACCATCATGGGCGAGTCAGGCACCGGCAAAGAGCTCGTCGCCCGCGCGGTTCACGCCCGCTCTACGCGTGCCGAGCGGCCGTTCATTCCCATCAATTGCGCGGCGATCTCCAAGGAGCTGATTGAGAGCGAGCTCTTCGGCCACGAAAAGGGCGCCTTCACCGGTGCCACCAACGCACGCAAGGGCGCTTTCGAAGAAGCTGACGGCGGCACCCTGTTCTTAGACGAAATTGGCGAGCTGCCACTCGACCTGCAAGCCAAGCTGTTGCGCGCGCTCGAGTCGGGAGAAATCAAACGCGTCGGCGCTTCGAAGCCGCAAGTGGTCGACGTGCGCATCGTTGCCGCGACCAATCGAGATCTGCTCCACCGCGCCAAAGATGGCTCGTTTCGCGAAGACCTCTATTACCGCTTGTGCGTCATTCCGCTGGTGCTGCCTCCCTTGCGTAACCGGCGCGGTGACATTTTCGCGCTGACCGAGCATTTCGTGCGGCTGTACACACCCAAAGGTCAACAGGTACGGCTGCACCCGATGACCATCGCCAAGCTCGAATCGCACACCTGGCCGGGCAACATTCGCGAGCTGCGCAACGTGATTCACCGAGCCATGTTGTTGCGCAAAGGCCTGCACATCGAGCCGAGCGATTTGTTCTTCGACGCTGAAGCGGCGTTGACGGTGAAAGACCGAGACCTGTCGGGCGTGGTGATACCGGTGCCCGATTTTCCCTCTGGCACCACGTTAGAGTCGATGCTGGCGCAGATTGAACGGCGCCTGATCGAATACTACTTGCGCAAGCTCGACAACAACCGCGAGAAGCTGGCCAAGGAGCTGGCGATTGGCCGCTCGACTTTGTTCAAGCGCCTCAAAGAGTGGGGCCTGACTGGTAAAGACGAGGCGGAATAACCGTTTGCCGTCGTAGATCGTTCTTGAGGGCCGCCCGTTTGAAGCCAAATGGACGCCGCCACTCTCCCTCCCATCAGCGATTTGTACCGTCAACACCGCCGCCGCGCGCTCGCCATTGCCCGTAAAATTTTGGGCGATGCCGATGAAGCCGAAGACGTGGTGCAAGACGTCTTTTCAAGGTTGTACTCGAAACATGCGCACTTCGACGGGCGCGCGGCAACCACCACCTGGCTGCACCGCATTCTTGTCAATTCGAGCATCAACTCGCTGCGCTCGAAGCGGCGCCGCGGAAAGTTGGAGACTTCTCCCGGCGAATCACCCACTCCCGACGAGCAGTTGATGAACGACGAGCGGCACGAGCAGTTCATGTATGCGTTGCGTCAACTGTCCGCGCAACACCAGCAAATTCTGACACTGCGTGAGCTGCGTGGTTACTCGTACCCCGAGATTGCGCGAATGCTCGGGCTACCCGAAGGCACCGTGAAGAGCGCGCTGAACCGTGGGCGCACACGCCTGCACCAACTGCTGCGCCAACGCGCCTGACGACATCAGGTGGTTTCCATGCGGCACTTGACGTTTCGAACTTTGCTTAAGGCGACTGTGGGGCCGCCTCACGGTTCAGTTTCGAAGTGCGAACCAAACGTTTTGTGAAGGGCCCTTCCAAAAGGTACCTCGCCCCTTAAGCGAGACAGCGATTTTCGGTGCGAAGTCGCCACAGCAAAAAAACACGAAGGCGCGATGTCACGCAGCACGCCCCACTTTCTCTTCAAAGCAAAGAGCACCTTTTAAGCAAAGCGGCTCAAAAGGGCGAGCAGGCTTGAAGTGCGTATCGCCGTGCCTTCGTGTCACTTTGCTCGAACATTTTTGCTCGCGTTTTTCGCCACGGCCGACACCGGGTACCCTTGGAAGGCCCATGGTCACAAAAAGATCAAACGTTCTTTTTGTGGAGTGCCGCTCCCAAAAGTGTCGGTTGCAAGGCAGCGGGCGGCGTTGAGTTGAACTGTCTGCTCTCGAGACACAGCTGACTCCGACGCCCTGGTCACCGGGCCCGACGTGCCGGTTCTCACGATCTTTGACCCCCCGATTCTCACCAGCATTGACCCCGGGGGTCTGGTCCGCGTGACGGGCTGAGATTCACCGAAAGTGCCCCGAAAAGCCAGCGCCATCGCGGTCGCCCG
>JAIBBR010000123.1 GCA_019694575.1 Myxococcaceae bacterium | reverse complement strand
CGATCCATCCCGGCTGTCCGCGTTGCGCTCCCTGCGACTTACCACTGGTAAGTCTTAGGTCGCGCGCCTCGCCATCCGGGCGCCTCGGCGCAGATCTCGGACCGTTTATTTTGCGGCGGGCCCTTACCGTCTAACGTGCCACGCCGGTGACTGTCACAACGCGGTCGGCTTATGTGGAATGAAAACGTAACGTGCGGCGCGAACGGGTATTGTCAGTGAAATATGGCTGACGGTGTGGTGCGAGCGCTTCTGGCGCAAGAAAATTTGAGAGCGGTGGCCGTGGTGGCGACGGTGGCGGCACAAGAAGGCCGGCTGTTGCATCAGCTGAAGCCGGTGTCGGCGGCGCTGTTGGGCCAGGCCCTGTGCGCAGGCGCGTTGATGGCGGCGCTGCAGAAAGACAACAGCCGCGTCAATTTGCAGCTCGAGTGTGACGGCCCGTTGCGCGGGCTCTTTGTCGATGCCTCGGCCTCGGGCGAGGTGCGCGGCTATGTGAAGAATGCCTGGCTCGAAGTGGCGGGTGAGCCGGGGCCATTTCAATGGCGCCCCGCGCTGGGCAACAGCGGCTATTTGTCGGTGCTGAAAGACATTGGTGAGGGTGAGTATTACCGCTCGTCGATTCAGCTTTCGGCGATGGACCTTTCGACTGACTTGAATGCTTATTTTGTCTCTTCAGAGCAGGTGGCAACGCGGTTGGCGATTGCCTTGTCTGCGCGTGCAGATGAGCCGCTGGGAAAGGTGGCGGGCGTGTTGCTCCAAGCCTTGCCGGGGGCAGACGTCGAGGGTTTGAAGCGACGGGGTGAGACGCTCGCGGCCTTGCTGCAAAAGACGCTCGGTGGCGATGAGCCGCTGACCGCCGCGGGGCTGTTGGGTGCGGTGGTTGAAGGCCATGACCTTGAAGTCTTGGCGAGCTACCCGCTGGAGTGGTCATGCAACTGCTCGAAAGAGCGCGTGCTGCAGGCCTTGGCTTCGCTGGGCAAAGACGAAATTCGCAAGATGATTGAAGAGCAAGGCAGCGCAGTGGTGTCGTGTCAGTTCTGTTCAACCCGACACGAAGCGACGCGCGAAGACCTGCAAAAACTGCTCACGGCGTAGACACAAAGCGCCTCTGCCATTTTGAATGCTGGTTAAAAATCATGTACATATGTACACATGAAAAGTGTCACCGTGGGTACCGCCCGGGCTGAAATCTCAGCGCTGCTCGATGCCGCCGAGCGGGGTGAACGCGTCGTCATTCGCCGGCGCGACGCCTCGTTTCGGCTGGTGCGAGAGACGACTGCGAAGAAGAAGAGGCAGCGCGCGGTCTTGGCGTGGGCCGACCCGGTGTTGCTCTCTGACGACTGGACCTGGCAATGGAAGGGTGGCCAGCTGGTTTTTCGTTCACGAAAAGGCCGGCGCAATTGATCTTGCTCGATACCAATGCGGTAATTCGGCTCGAGCTCAAAGATCGTCGAACCAAGGTGTTGCAGCGATTTGCCGGTGAATGGGTTGTATCGCCCGCGACGGTGCTTGAGCTGCAGTACCTGTGGGAAGTCGGGCGCCTGAAATTGGCCAAGTCGGTCACGATTGCCGATTGGGTCGATAGCGCACCGTGGGAGATCGACGAGCCACCCGTTCTCGCTTGGTTCGAAGAGGCGCGAGCGCAGAGCTGGACCCATGACGTGTTCGATCGATTGATCGCCGCGCATGCCATTACCCGTGGGTTGAAGCTTGCCACCAGCGACGCGACCATCGCTGCGCAGCTCGGCAAAAGCCGGGTCGTTGCCGTCTAAACGATTGCCCTGAGCTCGGGCCATGAGGGAAGGGCTGGGCACGCCATTACCCAACGCTACCGGCCCTCTTTGACACTGGGGCTTGAGCAGGCTCCCTTTTTCGAAGACGGGCACGGATGAAATGTTTGCGCACAACCTCTCGAGCCCGACCCCTAGCCTGAAGAGAATTAACATCAAGTTCACGCAAGAACACCTCCGTCGCCAACGCCTCGGTGAAGCGGGTTTACACCCACAACGACAATTCGGTGCTGGCGTTCAGCCGTTTGGGCGGAGGTGAAGAAATGCTGGTGGTTGGCAGCCTGAACCACAATGCTTTCAACAGATATCTGCTCGACTTGCCACCCGGTAATTGGAAGGAAGTCTTCAATTCCGACGCGGCGAAGTACGGCGGCGACAACGTGGGCAATGGCGGCGCGACCTTCAGTGGCAGGGCGGGGCTCGCATTGCCCGCTGCGGGCTACGTGGTGCTCAAGAAGGTCAGCTAGCTCCAAAGGCGCAGCAACAAGCCCAGTAGCGCGCTGACGATCAGCGTGCGCGCCAGGCCTTGCTTGAAGCGCAGCAACATCGCAAAGGCGACCACGGAAACCGCGATCGCTTTCCAGTCGAAGGTTGCAAGAGAAGGCACCCACAGCGAAAGTGGCCCGATGCTTTGCCGGTCCACTCCTCGAAAAAGCACGTGCAGCGCGAAGTAGATAGACAAGTTCAAGATGATGCCCACCACGCCCGCGGTAATGCCGGCCAGGGCGGGCGCGATGTACCGGCTGCCGCGCGCTCGCTCCACGTACGGGGCGAAGGTGAAGATCCACAAGAAACACGGCACGAAAGTCACCCAGAGTGTAATCAGCGCGCCCAATACGCCGGCCAGCAGCGGAGGCAAGCCGGCGGCGTGCTGATATGCGGCGACGAAGCCGGTGAACTGCAACACCAAAATGAGCGGCCCCGGCGTGGTTTCGGCGAGGCCCAAGCCGTCGATCATCTGCGCGGACGACAGCCAGGCATGGGTGACGACGACTTGGTGTGAGATCCACGAAAGAACGGCGTAGGCGCCTCCGAAAGTCACCATCGCGGCTTCGCTGAAGAGAACGCCCTCTTGGGTAAGAACGTCGCCCGTCCCACGCCACGCCCAAACTGCCAGCACCGGCACCGCCCACAGTGCGCAGCCCAAAAGTCCGGTGATCAGCGCTCGGCCGTTGTTGGGCACGATGTGGCCCAGCTGCCCTTGGGCGAGCAGTTGTTCGACCAATGACGCTCCCCCTTGGTGGCCGGTGCTCGCGCCTGGCTTTGCCGATTGCCGCAACAGCCACACCCCCGCCAGCGCGCTCCCCAGGACGACGGCGGGGAAGGGCACGTTCAACGCGAAGAGAGAAATGAAAGCCGTGGCCGCGATGCCTACCGCGGCCGGAGTCTTCAGCGCGCGCTTGCCGACGCGAATGACCGCTTCGACGACGATGGCGAGCACGGCGGCCTTGACGCCGAAGAACAGCGCTTCCACCAGCGCCAGCTTTCGGTAGGTGACGTAGATGATGCTCAAGGCCATCATCACCAGGGCACCGGGGAGGACGAAGAGGCCTCCGGCGACCAGCCCGCCCGCGCTTCGATGCAATAGCCAGCCGATGTACGTGGCCAGTTGCTGCGCTTCGGGCCCCGGCAGCAACATGCAGAAGTTGAGCGCATGCAGAAACCGCTCGTCAGAGATCCACCGGCGCCGCTCGACCAACTCGCGGTGCATGACGGCGATTTGCCCCGCCGGCCCGCCAAAGCTAAGCAGCCCAATGCGCAGCCAGACGGGAAAAGCCTGCGCCAGGGTGAGGCGTACGGGTGTGTCGAGGTGAGAGGGCATTTCTAAATGCACAGCGTGCAACGGTGACGCCCTTGAGCTTGTGCTCGCGCGCCGAGATGAAATTGGGTTCAGATAGGAGGAGTGTTTGAAATAAATGCTTGTTCAGTTTTTGTAAAAATATCAGACCGGAAGACGGTGTAACGCCATGACCTTGACCATGCCAGGGGGTCGTGTTCGTGTTCCCATCGCCAGTAAGGCTCTTTAGGAGGCAATCATGGGACGCAAGAAGACCGCAGCACCGCATGCTGAAAGCAGCGGTTCGTCGCTCATTAATCAGGCATTCGCGAAAGTGATGCACGAGATTGAACGCCTCGAAAAAGCCATGGCCGGTGGCAAGCATGGCCCGGGCTGGAACGGCAAGGGCCACAAGCGCGGAGGCGCGCGATGACCGTGCCTCTTGTTCGTTCCCATGGGAAAATTGGCATGGCGGGGCGACGGGCTATCCGGCAGGTCAAGCAGGCAGAGAACATCGCCGAGCTCAACGGCAAACACTTCGAGACGTTTTTGAATCAGGTCGCGGAAATCAACAAGCATCGGGGCGTTTTGAACGCGGCGGGAGTGGGGACACAGGTTACTCGCGCGAACGTGCCTGGAGGTTTCAAGGTGAGTGGCAAGTCTTATACGGAGCTGGTGCTGGCCCGTGACGCCGTCAGGCACGAGTTGGAGGTGCGAGCGTTCAATGCGGCGACGAACGAATGGCATGAACCGGTCCCGGGGTACACTACACTCCATTCCATCGATCCTTTAAGTGTGTCTCCCCAGGTCCTCGAGGTTTCTCTCGCGAGTCTTCTCGAAGGACTGGCTGCCAGGCTTGCAGCGTCACACCCTGCCGCCCCGAAGAAGAAAAACAAAAGCGGTATTGAGAGAGGTAGCGCGGAGTAGAGGGGGCGGCGGCCTGCGATAAATGTCTGTTTCGTAGGCGAGCCATCAATCTTCGGCTCGACTTCGACACGAAGTACCTTATGGGGCATGGTTGTCGTCGACAAAGGCTTTGTGACCGCGCGTCAAATCGACGTCGGCTCCGACGATTTGAGAATCAAGCGAACGACGTACAACGATGGTGGCACTCACCGGTCTCTCTCCGTCGACTTTGGTTATCGTGAAACATACGGACGCTCGAGTCGGGAGGTCTACTTGCACTGCGCACTTGGCCGGCACCACTGCACAATCGTTGTTTGCTTCCTCTGCGCGATAATTATTTCCCCAGTGGGAAATAGCGCGTCTGATGTCTTTCGCCGCACGGGCAATTGCCTGCATGGCAGCAAGTTGTTACCCGCTGGAGTGGTCATGCAACTGCTCGCGGCGTAGACACAAAGCGCCAAAGGTAAAGCCGGCGTTTTCTTGTGGGGCAAAAGCCCGCGCATACAGTGCGGCGGGTGAACGTCGTCTTTCTGTTTTTGGTGGTGGCATCGGTGGTGGTGGCTGCCTTCACCGGAAAGATGGACGTGCTGGGGCAAGGCACGTTCAAGTCTGCTCAGAGCGCGGTCGAGCTGGCGATACAGCTGGTGGGGCAGATGACGCTTTGGCTGGGCATGCTGGCGATTCTCGAAAAGACAGGCTTCATGCTGACTTTGAGCCGGGTGATGAAACCGGTGATGAAGCGGCTCTTCAAAGACGTGCCGGCCGAGCACCCTGCAATGGGGGCGATGATTTTGAACCTGTCGGCCAGCATGCTGGGCTTGGGTAATGCGGCCACACCCTTTGGGCTCAAGGCGATGGTCGAGCTGAACAAGCTCAACGCCCGGCCCGGAGTGGCCACCAATGCGATGGCGCTTTTTCTTTCTATCAACACCGCGGGTGTGGCGGTGCTGGCGCTCGACGCAGTGGGGGTGCGGGCCAGCGTTGGCTCGCACGACCCCGCGGGCATCGTGTTGCCTTCGGCCTTGGTGACGTTTGGCTCGGCGTTGGTGGCGGTGGCAGTTTGCAAATGGGTGCAGTCGTTCAGCATGTTCGCTCCTGAACGCTACCCAGTCGACGGGGCGCCAACGCCTTTGGCCGCGGTGGTTGAAGCGCCGTTGTCACCCGCCACCGAAGTGCCAGCCGCAGGGTGGCGCGCGGTGCCAGTGGTGGCGGTTTTCTTATGTCTGGCATTGGCGTTGGCTGAACACCTGCGTGCTGCGCTGGGTACCGAAAGCTTTTTCAAGGTGTCGACAGGCGTCTTTTCGAGCTGGCTGCTGCCTCTGCTCATGGTGGCCATCGTGACCGCGGGGTACGCGCGACACGTGAAGGTGTACGAAACCTTCATCGGAGGAGCGAAAGAGGGCTTTTCGACGTGCGTCACGCTGATTCCCTACTTGGTGGCAATCATCGTGGTGGTGGGCATGTTTCGAAACAGCGGCCTGATGGACGCGCTGGTGTCAGGCCTAGGGCCCCTGTTGAAGCCACTGGGCTTTCCTCCCGAGGCGTTGCCGATGGCGCTGATTCGCCCGTTTTCGGGCAGTGGCTCGACGGGCATCATGCTGGAGGCGCTCAACTTTCACGGTGCTGACTCATTCATCGGTTACCTGGTGTCGGTGATGAAGGGCAGCATGGAGACGACCTTCTACGTCATCGCTGTCTATTTCGGCGCGGTGGGCGTGCGGCGCATGCGGCACACGCTGATTCCCTGCTTGGCGGCCGACGTGGCGGGCGTGGTGCTGGCCACCATCGTTTGCCACTTCTTTTTTGCGCATGTGCCTTTGAGCCTGGCGAAGTAGCTTGTCGGGCACCATGGACGTGCTCAAACAGATTGCTGGCCTGCTCGACGATGATTCGCCCCGCAAACGCATTGCGGCGGCGGTGGTGTTGGGTGAGCTTCGGGTGAAAGACCCCGCGGTGGTGTCGCGGCTGGTGGCAATGGCGAAAGACGACGTCGAAGCCTTCGCCGAAGCGGGCATTGAAGCGTTGGGGGCGATTGGGTCGACCAAGGCGTTGCCGGTGCTGCTCGACGCGCTCGGCCGAGGCCGTCATTTGCAGCCGATTGCCGCCAAGGCGATTGCCTCGTTGGGGCCTGACGTGTTGCCCGACATTCGGGCGCGGCTCGACGGCGCTACGCCTGAAGTACGGGCGGTGTTGTCTCAACTGCTGCCCGCGGTAGGTGGGCGGCAGAGCTTCGAAATGGCGCTCGAAGGCATGCGCGGCCAGCCTTTCGACGTGGTGAACAAAGTGGCGCTCTCGGTGCGGCACGAAGCGAAGAGCGCCAGCGAGTCAGAGCGCCGGGTGATGCGCACCCAGGTGATGAAATTTTTAGAAAAGAAAAAGACCGCCGAAGACGAGCCGGCGCTGCGCGGTGCGTTGAAAGTGCTCGGCTATTTGGAGCTGCCCGAAACGCAAGATGCGTTGCTGTCGTATTTAGGCAAGCGTGAAACGGTGCCGGTGAAGGTCGAAGCGATTACGGCGCTCCGTTTTGCATTGAGCGCTGGTGCGTCGAAAAAAGCGATTCGCCGCCTAATGGAGCTGCTCGAAGAGCCCGACGCGTTGGTCGCCCGGGCCGCGCGCGACACGTTGACGGTGCTCAAAATGGGCCCCGAATTCAGTGAAGAGTTGGCCGAGCTGTGCACGAGCAAAGACGTCGACGTGGCGTTGTGGGCGATTGCGCGGTTGGGCATTTTGGCGGGCGAGAGCAAGCTGGCGGTGAAGACGCTGTTGCCGGTGGCGCGCGGGGGTGAGCGGTTACGCGCTGAGGCGGCGGCCAAGGTGCTGGCCACGTTGAAGGGTGGAGAAGCGTTGCTCGTCGAGGCGCTCTCAGACGCTGAAGAAGAAGTGGGCGCGCAGGTGTTGGCTGAAGTGCTCAACCCGCTCTCGTCGAAGCTTTCGAAGAAAGACGTGGCTGCATTGCTGAAAGCGGGGGCTGCGCAGTTGGGCAAGTCATTCGCCGTGGCCAGGCGGCAGCTGGAACCGGTGCGTAACGCCGATGCACAAGGTTGGGCGAACGTGCTGCGCGAGAAGGCCAAGGCGCTGGTGAAGAAAGATGAAGCGCGCTCTGACGCCATTGTGCAGTTGTTGATGCGCTCGTCGATGGCCACCGCCGATGACCGTTATGGCTATGCGGTGCAGGCGTTGTCGCGCAGCCCGATGGACCCCCACCCGCAAGCGCGGCGCCGAGACCCCGCGGTGGGTGAATTGGAAAAGCTGCTCGAAAATGGTTTTCCGCTCGTGAAGCGGCTCGAGAAAGACAAAGCCGTGAGTGACGAAGGCCGGCTGTACCTGGGTTTTCATTTCGTCGAGGCGATGCAGCCCGAAGCGAAGGGTATTGGCGCGGCGCTGCTCGAGCAAGTGGCGAGCAAAGGCAAAGGCAAGCTGGCCAAAGCGGCGAAGAACAAGCTCAAGCTGTCGCGGGTTTAAAAAAGGTCAGCACGTGGTGCAGGGCGATACGCTCCGACGGCCAAGGGCGCTTTCAGCCACGCGGCCGCGCGCCCGAATTCTCCGTCTGGCTCGAGCACGGTGTCGAAAGCGTGGCCTCGCATCGGCAACGCAAAGGCGAGGTTTGATCTTGGCGTAGTCGGCAAGTCGGTGGCCGTCCGCGACAATCGGGCCCCTCGCCATGCTCGTGGGGCACTTATTACAGAATCTGCTCAAGGAACTTGGCGGGAAGAACGATCTGCACTCCAGCGAATCGGCCCAGACTCAATAGGTGGCGGTCCCCACTGACGACCCAGCGCGCCGCGCCGACCAGTGCCGTGGACACGTATATATCGTCTGACGGGTCGTCTTTGACCGCTTCGATTTCTGGCAGCTCGCTTTCGATGATCAGTGCCGCGCCAGCGAGCAAATTGATGAAGCCATGCGCATCATCTACGCGGAGGCGAGGTTTGATCTTGGCGTAATCGACAACTCGGTGGCACTCCGCAACAATCGGAGGTGACCAAACAAGCGTGTAGCCGATGCCCACCTGGTTGATGAGCTCGGCCAGCCGCCCGGCCGGGTTCATCATCGCGGCGATAACCACGTTGGCATCGACAACCGCGCGCGTCACCGCCTTCGGCTTTCATGCTTGGCTTCGTCAGCGAGCGACAACGCTTCTTCGTCAGAGAGTGAGCTCGGTCGCGCCTTGCGCAGCGTACCACGCACCAATCGTGCTGCTTCATCGCGACGCACCTGTTCCCCCAGAAGCCGTCGCGCGTATTCGGACGTGGGCTGGCCGCGCTCCTTGGCAACTCGCTTGAGCGCCGCGATTTCGCCTTTACCCATCCGAACGCGGAAAACACTGTCTTTGCGCATGAATCAATTGTAGCTACAATGAAGCCACACTTCAATTCTGGCGCGGGTTTAAAAAAGTCAGCTCTGCAGCGCTGACGCCAGCTCTCGAAAGAGGCTGTTGGGCATGCCGCCCCACACGGTTTTTTGTACAAGCCACACCCAGGCGACCAGCGCCACCCAGCAGAGCGCGGGCCGTGCTGCAGGGCGATACGCTCCGACGGCCAAGGGCGCGACGAGCAGCACCGAGCCGTGCCACCAATAGCGTGGGTCGATGAGCGCCAGCGCGCAGGTGACGAGCACGGTGGCGACGACCAGGCGGTCAGCTCCGTACGCGCACCATGCCGCGACTGCGATGCTGAGGCCCAAGACGACGGCGATGCCGGCATCATCGTGACTGAAGAGCAAGGGTGGCATTTGCGAGAACGCCGAGGCGTAGGGCAACACCCAAACAAACGTGGTGACGGTGAGCGTGGCCACCGCTGCAGCGGCAAAGAGCGGCCACGGCGGGCGTTGATGCGACGCGCGCGCTTGTTGAAACAGCTCCCACGCGGCCAGGGCTCCCAGTGGAGCGGCGACGACGGCCCGGTAGTTGAGCAGCGCCGCCGCGCACACCCAGAGCAAAGCGGCGGCTGGCCGTTTTGAGCGCAATGCCGCCAATGCCATGGCAGTGCAGCCCAGCCAGGCCGGGTCATAGAAACCCTGCAGCGCGGCGCGCAGGAGCAAAAGCCACGCGGTGATGAGCACCAAAAGCTCGGCCCAGCCCGGTTTTCCCAAGGCGCGACCCATGGCGAGCAGCGCCAGGTGAGCGACGATGACCAGCAGACAGATGCCCAAGCGCGCGTACGTCGCGTCGCTCATCGGCACCCATTGACCGATAGCGGCGGCGGGCAGAAAAAACAGAAAAGTTCCCACTGGGTTGGCCGAAGGCACGTGTTCCCATGCGGGGTAGGGGTGAGCGAAGGGCACGCCTTTGACGGCTTCTCCGAAAGGCAGCCGGTAGACGTCGAAGCCGCGGTGCAGAAACACCCAGGCCGCGTGGGCGTGGCGAAGGTGATCAGTATGCAGCCCCGACAGGTCTGCCGTGGGGCTGCGCGTCAACATCGGCACAGCGAGGCTCAAAACCAACGAGCAGACCCAAAGCGCCAGCAGCACGCGCCGGGCAGAGATACCCTGGCTTTGCAGAAAGGCCGCTGGCCTGTGGTTCGCCATGTTCTACCGGCGCACGAGCAGCATCGACAGCGATGGAACAATGTCTTCGCGCGTTGGGCCGGCAACCCCCCGTGCGGCGCTGTGCGCCAGAGCGTCGACCAGCTCGTTGAGCGCGTGGCCGTTGTGGCCGCGAACCCATTGGTAGCGCAGCCGCAGAGGCCGGGCCCGCGCGCCAATGGCTTCGAACAAATCGCGGTTGAGCACCGGTGAACCTTCGACGGTCTTCCAGCCGCGTTTGCGCCAACCGTGAACCCATTTCGAGTTGGCGTCGACCACGTACTTGGAGTCTGAAAGGACATCGACCGTCGCGCCGTCGGGCAAGCCCTCGAGCGCCGAAAGCACCGCGCGCAGCTCCATGCGGTTGTTGGTCACCGCGTAGTCGCCGTCTTTCGTGAAACGTTGCGAGCCGAAGCGCAGGGCCGAGAGGTGACGGTCAAAGACGATGAAGCCGATGCCTCCTGGCCCGCCGGGGTTCTGCAGCGAAGAGCCGTCGGCGAAGGCGACGAAGCGAGCGACAGTGTCTGGCATAGGCGTCTCTTAAACCGTGCATCGACGTGAGATTTTAAGAATTCCGCTCGACGGGCGAGCAAAACCGATGTCTGACAAAGGAACCCCCTGCGCCCCTCAAGGCCTTTCACACTGTCGCCAGTTCTTCTCAAAAGCGGGATACTTCGGCTCAACCCAGGTGAGCAATGAGGTGAGTGAAGCCATGCACACCTTATGTGCACCGTTTCACAAAGGTGCCGCAGCCTATGAAACCGCGCAAGACTCCACGTCGCGCAGCACGCGCTTGGCAAGGCCGATGAACTCCACGCCTTTCACCTCTTCATCGATGCGGCCGATCAACTTCATTTCAGGGGTAAGCCGGTACACGCCCTTTGACTTCTGCACCAATTGCGCGAGCTTCGCCCCGTCGAGTTTGGCTTCGGTGCCGAGCGTAAGCACCATGCGCCCCGGGCCCACGTCGAGTGAGCGCAGCCGCAATTCGCGCATCTCCATTTTCAGCGACATCAATTGAGACAAATGGTCGACCTCGTCGGGCGCTTCGCCGTAACGGTCGATGAGCTCGGTGCGCAAATCTTGCAACTCGTCATTGCTGGCCGCTTGCGAGAAGCGTTTATAAAGCACCAGCCGCTGATGCACGTCGGGCACGTAGTCGTCAGGCAACAACGCGGCGACCGGCAAATTCACGTCAGGCTCGATGTGCGACGGAGGTGGCTCGCCCTGCATCTCAGCCACCGCTTCTTCCAGCATCTGCGCGTACAAATCGAACCCCACTGCTTCGATAGAACCCGACTGCTCGCCTCCGAGCAGGTTGCCCGCGCCGCGAATTTCTAAGTCGTGCGAGGCGATGGTGAAGCCCGCACCGAGCTCCGAAAAGGCCTGCAACACTTCTAGACGCCGCTCGGCGTCTTTGGTCACCGCTCGACGTGCCGGCACCAGCAAGTACGCATACGCCCGCTCACGGCTGCGGCCCACGCGACCGCGCAACTGGTAGAGCTGCGAGAGGCCAAACGCGTCGGCCCGGTTCACAATCATCGTGTTCGCCGACGAAATGTCGATGCCGCTCTCGATGATGCTGGTGCACAGCAGCACCTGCAACCGCTTCTCGACGAAATCGAGCATCACTTTTTCGAGCGCGCCCTCGGCCATTTGCCCATGCGCCACGCCGATGTTCACGTTCGGCAAGAGCTCCTTCAAAAACTTTTCCATCGAATGAATGGAGCTCACCCGGTTGTGCACGAAGAACACTTGCCCATTGCGCTGCAATTCACGCAGCACCGCTTCTTTGATTTGCCCCGGGTCGAACTTGTTGACGAAGGTGCGAATCGACCGCCGGTCAGCCGGAGGGGTGGTGATGAGCGACATGTCGCGCAGCCC
Organism: Myxococcaceae bacterium; assembly: GCA_019694575.1. Lineage (GTDB taxonomy): Bacteria > Myxococcota > Myxococcia > Myxococcales > Myxococcaceae > JAIBBR01. Next base: position 4,054 of record JAIBBR010000123.1, on the reverse strand, counting down.
CGACATGGCCATGTTCAACGTGCGGGGTATTGGCGTGGCCGAAAGCGTCAGCGTGTCGACTTGCGATTTGAATCGCTTGATTTGCTCTTTCTGCTTCACGCCAAAGCGTTGCTCTTCGTCGACCACCAGCAGCCCCAAATCTTTGAAGCCCACTTCGTTGCCGAGCAGCTTGTGGGTGCCGATGAGAATGTCGAGCCGGCCTTCGCGTGCCTTGTTCAGCACCTCGCGCGCTTCAGCTGGCTTGCGCAGCGACGAGACGACTTCGATGGTGACGGGGTACCCTTCAAAGCGCTTCACGAAGCTTTGGTAATGCTGGTGGGCGAGCAAGGTGGTGGGCACCAAAATCGCCACTTGCTTGCGGTCAATGACGCACTTGAAGGCCGCGCGCATGGCCACTTCGGTTTTGCCGTAGCCGACGTCGCCGCAAATCAGCCGGTCCATCGGTTGTGGTTTCTGCATGTCGGCGATGACGTCGTCGATGGCCTTTTGCTGGTCAGGCGTTTCGTCGAAGGCGAAGTCAGCTTCGAATTGCCGCAAGTAGCGGTCAGGGGGCGAGAACGCGTGGCCGGGGTGAGCCCTGCGCGCGGCGTACAACTTGAGCAGCTCAGCCGCCATTTTGAGCAGGTTCTCTTTGACACGGGCGCGGGTGCGTTCCCAGGTGCCGGTACCCAATTTGTCGAGCGCGATTTTGCCGGGGTCGCCTCCTGAAAATTTAGAGACCAGCCGCATGCGGCTCACCGGCAGGTAAATTTTGTCTTTCCCCGCGAACTGCAGCACCAAAAAGTCGCCGGGTATGCCTTGCACCGGCATTTTGGTGAGGCCTTGGTAGCGCGCCACGCCGAAATCAGAATGGACGACCAGGTCGCCTTCTTTCAAATCTTTGAATGACGCGGCGGTACCGTTGTCTGCCCGGCGGCGGCGGGTACGGCGGCGGGCGCGCACTCCGAAAATGTCTTCGTCGGTGAGCAGCGCGAAACCACCTGCGGCGTCGACGAACCCTTTGCTGATTTCACCGGCGAACAAGTGCGCCCAAATCGCCGGCTCGTAGAGTTTGCCGGGGTCAGACAACGGTTCAGTGTGGGTGCGAACAATCACCGCGCGGTCATTGAGCAGCCGCTTCAAGCGGTCGGCCTGGCCCAACGTGCCGCAGGCGATGGCCACCGCGATTTTTTCGTCGCGCCATTTCGAGAGCCGGTCGACCAGCGGAGAAAGGGCGCCTTCTTCTCCGTGATGGCTGCGAATCGCTTCACGCAGGCTCTGTGTTTCGGTGAAAGAGAAAGAGACGGGAGGCAGCGAGCCTGGGACATCGAGCGTCAACCCGCCCGCTTCGAGTTGGCGTTTCGAAGCCAGCGCCGCGAACGCGTCGTTTGCCTTTACGTAGTGCGCGTCGGGCCCAAAGCACAATTCGCCTCGCGCCACTGCTTCGTCGTAGCTGCGGGCGATGTCGGTTTCGAGCTCGGCGGCGGCGCGGCGAATGCTTTCGGGTTGATCAAAATAAATCAGCGGCTGCTCGCTCCAGCTCGGCAGGTAATCGAGCACGCTGCTCAAACCGCCGGCGTAAAAACCAGGGAGCAAGCCTTCGAGGCCCGACGTCAGCAAGCCCTCGCGCACTTGCTCAATTCGCTCGCGCACTTTGGTGGTGGGTATGTGCGAGGTCTCGGCCAGCGCGCGCAGCGATTTCTCGGCTTCAGTCTGAGTCGTGGGGCTGAAAAAGAGCTCACGGGCAGGCACCAAGAACAGCTCTTTCACGCTGTCCAAGGTGCGTTGGGTGTCTAAGTCGAAGGCGCGCATCGATTCGACGAAGTCGCCGAAGAACTCCAGCCGCACCGGGTGTTCATGCAGTGGGGGAAAAACGTCGATGATGTCGCCGCGCATCGAATAGCTGCCCGGGTCTTCAACCATTGGCGACGAGCGGTAACCCATGCGCAAAAGCTTTTGCGCCAAGCCGTCGCGGGGGTGCTCTTGGCCCACCGTCACCCATTCTGACAGGGTGTTCATCACGCCCGGCGGCATCACTTTGCGTAACAGCGCGCGCACCGAGAGCACCACCGCTTTGACTTGCGTGCCCTGGCCCAAATGAAACAGCGTGCCCAGCCGCTCGCTCACCACATGGCTGTCGGCAATCAGCTCGTCCCACGGCAGGGCGTCTTCGGTTGGCAGCCGCAGCACGTGGGGTTCGGCCTGGGTGCCGGTGCCGCCCAAGAAAAAGGCCAAGTCTTGCGCCAACGCGTCGGCTTCGTCTTCGTCAACGGTGATGCACCACAACGGCCAGCCTTGGGCGCGGTGCAGTTGCGACAACACATGGCCGCGCGCTGCGCCGGTGAGGCCTACGGCCCGGGCGGTTTCAAAGGGCGCGCGCTCGAGAAGAGTCGATAACGAAGGTGACGACGGGGCTGACATGCGAAGGCGATGGGTAGCGCGGCCAAGGGCGAAGTCAACCCGATATTCATCTCGCTCTCGCCGGCGGTGCGTGCAAAATAGATAGACGTCGTTCGCTTGAAGGAGCCTTGGTTGCAGACATTGCCCTCAGCCGAAGCCTTCGAAGGCACCCGTCGCTACCTGCCCACGCGCGTGCTTGGCGCCGGCAGTTGGGGCACCGTCTACCAGGCCTACGACAACGAGCGAAATGCCTTCGTGGCAGTGAAGCTGCTCAGCCGCGTGGGCCCCGAGCCGTTGATGCGCTTCAAGCGCGAGTTCCGCGCGCTGCAGAACGTGGTGCATTCGAACTTGGTGACGCTCTACGAGCTGCTTTCGCACGGCGACCAGTGGTTCTTCACCATGGAGCTCGTCGACGGCGCGACCTTTCTCGAATACGTGATGGGCAGCGTCAACGTGGCGCCCCGCCGCGGCCTGGTGGCCAACGAAATCGACGTCACGGCCGACCAACGGGTGAGACAAAAAAATGAGCCCAGCACGCTCGAGGTGGCGCCGCAGGCTTACACGTTGGCCACCGTGCTCATGCAGCCCCCCGTGGGGCAGCGCGAAGCACGGCTCGACGACGCGGCGATAGCCCGGTTGCGCCATGCGCTGGGGCAATTGGTCGACGGCCTGTGTGTGCTGCACGCGGCCGGCAAGCTGCACCGCGACGTGAAGCCGTCGAATGTGCTCGTCACCCCCACCGACCGGGTGGTGATTCTCGATTTCGGGCTGGTGCGCGACCGTCAAGACCTCGACATTCACCGCAGCAGCAGCGGCGGGGTGGTGGGCACGCCCGCGTACATGTCTCCTGAACAGAGCGCCGGCGACGACGTGACCGAGGCGACTGACTGGTACTCGGTCGGTGTGTTGCTCTTCGAAGCGCTCACGGGCGAAGTGCCTTACGAGGCGAGGGCCAGCGAAATGACAGCGGCGCGGCGCGAGCTACCTCCCTTGGCGCCCAGCATGCTCGTGAAGGGCGTACCGAAAGACTTAGACGCGCTGTGTGTGCAACTGTTGGCGCGTCAGCCGGGTGAGCGGCTCAGAGGGCAACAGCTGCGCGAGAAGTTGGTTCGCCCGTCGATGCCTCCGATGGTGCGCGGGGTGGTCGACCCCCAAGCCCAGCTCTTTGGCCGGGCCAGTGAATTGCAGGCGCTGACCCAAGCGTCTGAACACGTGCGCAACCAACAGCAAGCGGCCCTCGTCGAGCTGACCGGGGCGGCGGGTATCGGCAAGTCGGTGCTGGCGCGAAAGTTTTTTTACGATTTGTGCAACGCCCACCAGCGCTGGGTGGTGCTCGAAGGCCGGTGCGGTGAAACAGAAACCGTGCCGTTCAAAGCCTTTGACGGGGTGGTTGACGAATTGGTGGCGTGGCTGGCGAATTTGCCCGCCACCACCGTGGCGTCGTTGTTGCCGCGCGACTTCACCGCGCTGTGCCGGTTGTTCCCCGTGTTGCGCCGGTTAGAAGCGCAGGTGCCAGCGCGCCGCCGCAGCGTCGAGCCGCTCGACGCGTTAGAATTGCGCCGCCGCGCGTTTCGCGCCCTGCGTGAAATGTTGGCCCGCGTGGCCGAGCGTTACCCACTGGCGATTTTTTTAGACGACTTGCAGTGGGGTGATGACGAGAGCGCAGCGTTGTTAG
>JAIBBR010000122.1 GCA_019694575.1 Myxococcaceae bacterium | reverse complement strand
CGTTTTTCTTGAAGGCATTCTTCGCCTTCGCTCACATTCTCATTCCAATTGCACCTTTTTGCTTAACCTCACCCATTTCTTGGGGTTTTGCCCGATTCAGACATCCTCAAGATGTGTAGGATCATGAAAATGGGAAAGTCCGGCACCGTCATCCCGGCACCGTCATCGCATCATCGTAGAAATTGCAGATCGCCCCAGTCCCATATGTGAGCAGGGGTGGCGTCAACGGTGTCGTTCCATCGCCAGGGTTCACCCGCAGTGGCTCCCCGTGTATGCACCACGACGCTGAACAGCGCGGCCACCACTGCCAATACCCGCATGGGCACAGTCGCGTTAGTGGCCAACCACCGCGCCGCGGGAATGAGAAAGTAAGCCCAGTACGGAGTGACGTCGGTAAAGAAACGGTTGCCGAAAGAATGGCCGCCCCACCAGTGAGGAAACGTGCTCACCGCCACCCAATGCGTCAGCAAAATCAACGCGAATGCCCACTCGTAGCTCTTGAGCGCGCGCGCTTTCACCTGACTCACGAGCGCCCATAGCGCGAAGACCGCCACCGGGCTGAAAATGAACAGGCCGCGCCCAGGGCTCACCACATTACCGGCGAGCGCTTCTGCCACGCGCCCGGCATCGAGCCCCAGCCGCTGCGTGGCGTAGTACGGCGGCAACCATTCTCTCCAGGTGAACCCATTCAACGCGCACCACGGGCCGAGCACCCCCACGCCTCCCGCGATGACTGCGAAAACCCAGCGCCGTTGCGTCAACACCACCCAACCGCCGATGATCGCGACTGAAAGCGCGTTGGTGGGCCGCATGATGTAGCTGCTGCCGAGCAGCAGACCCAACGCTATTGCGCGTTGCCAAGTCCACCTGTCGGCTGTCACCAGCCACATCACTGCTGCCAGACAGGCGACCGAAGGCCCGTGCTGCCAAAGCACCCGGCTCGCGGTAGAAAAGAGACTGGTGCCGAATGCCAGCACCAGCGCCAGCGTCACCGCCTGCCACTGCGGCAATGAACGGCGACAGGTCAAATAGAAAAAGGCGACGGCGAGGGCCACATAGAAGCTGGCGATGCCGTTTTCAGCGCGTGCGTAGTACCCGAGATCAAGCCCAGGGTTTTCGGCATTGGCGACCCAACGTGCCGACACGAAATCGTCGTGCTGGTGCGCCACAGACCATGCATGACGGGCCCACACATAGGGCAGCGCGGCGAAGCTTGGCCCCCAGGGAAAAAAACCGTACCAGTGGCCGTTGTGCAGCACTACCCCGTGAGGGTTGCTTCGAATGCCCTCGGGGTATTCGTCGAGGTTGACATTGCCTTCGCGCAGCACGCTGATCGCAATGGGAATCGACCAGATCGAATCGGTCTGAATGCGCATGGGAGCCTGGCTGTAGACAAGCCAGCACAGGGCGAACAACGACGCCGCGGTGAAAGTGGGTGTGCTGAACGCGCTGGGGTGCAACGGGGGCGTCGGAGCAGCACTCGTCATCGCGTGGCTTGGGCTTCCCTTCTCGTCACCGGGCGTAACACAAGTGATAGGGAGGACAAGGCTGACCAAAGCGTGCTACGCGCACGCGGCCCATGCCAGCTGCGAACGAGCACATTCGAAACTTCTGCATCATCGCCCACATCGATCACGGCAAGTCGACGTTGGCCGACCGTCTGCTCGACAAAACCGGCACGGTGACCAAGCGCGAACAACAGGCTCAGTTTCTCGACAACATGGAGCTGGAGCGCGAGCGCGGCATCACCATTAAAGCGCAGAGCGTGCGCATGAATTACACCGCCAAGGACGGCAAGCAGTATGTCCTGAACCTGATCGACACCCCGGGTCATGTCGACTTTGCCTACGAAGTCAGCCGTTCGCTCGCTGCGTGCGAAGGGTGCTTGTTGGTGGTCGATTCTACGCAAGGCGTCGAAGCGCAGACCCTGGCCAACGTGTACATGGCGCTCGAGCACAACCTCGAGATCATTCCCGTGATCAATAAGATCGACCTGCCCTCGGCCGATGTGGCGCGCACCCGGGCTGAAATTGAAGACGTCATCGGTATCGACGGCTCGAGCGCGGTGCCAGCCTCGGCGAAAGAGGGCGTGGGCATCGAAGAAATTTTAGAAGCGGTGGTTTCGCGTGTGCCGCCTCCCAAGGGCGAACCGACTGACCCGCTCAAGGCGCTCGTTTTCGACAGCTGGTATGACAATTACCGCGGCGTGGTGATGTTGGTGCGCGTGCTCGAAGGCACCTTGGCGCTGAAGCAAAAGATTCGGCTGTGGAGCAACCAGAAGCCCTTCGAAGTGCAAGAGTTGGGCGTGTTCAACCCGTTCTCGCGGCCCGTACCAAAGCTGATTGCCGGTGAAGTGGGGGTGCTGGTCGCCAACATCAAAGAGCTGGTTGACGCCAAGGTGGGCGATACCGTCACCGACGACACCCGGCCGACTGACACGCCGTTCCCCGGTTTCAAAGAAGTGAAGCCGATGGTGTTCTCAGGCGTGTTTCCCGTCGATGCCGCCGACTACGAAAACCTGCGCGACGCGCTCGCGAAGCTGCGGCTCAACGACTCGGCGTTCACCTACGAGCCCGAGAGCTCCACGGCGCTCGGGTTTGGCTACCGCTGCGGCTACCTCGGCCTGCTCCACATGGAAATCGTGCAGGAGCGCCTCGAGCGCGAGTACAACCTGAACTTGATCACCACCGCGCCATCAGTGGTTTACAAAGTGTTCACCAGCGGCGGCGAAGTGCTGACGATCGACAACCCGGCCAAGCTGCCTCCCACGCAGAACATCGAGCACCTCGAAGAGCCGATGCTGCTGTGCCACATTCACGTACCCAACGAGCATTTGGGCGCGATGTTGAAGCTGTGCCAAGAGCGACGCGGCACTCAGAAAGACATCGAGTACTTGGGCAGCTCGGGCACGCGGGTGAAGCTTTCATATGAAATGCCGCTGGCCGAAGTGGTGTTTGACTTCTTCGACAAGATGAAGAGCTTGAGCCGTGGGTACGCATCGCTTGACTATGAATTGGCGGGTTATTCGACCGCTGACTTGGTGAAGCTCGACATTTTGATCAACGGCGAGCCGGTCGACGCGCTGTCGATCATCGTGCACAAAGAGCGCTCGTATTACCGGGGGCGCGAAGTGTGCCAGAAGCTGAAAGAAGTGATTCCCAAGCAGATGTTCGAGGTCGCGATTCAGGCGGCGATCGGCTCGAAGGTGATCTCGCGCGAAACCGTTTCGGCGATGCGCAAGAACGTGCTCGCCAAATGCTACGGCGGCGACATTTCACGTAAGCGCAAGCTCCTCGAAAAGCAGAAAGAGGGTAAGCGCCGCATGAAGCAGGTGGGCACCGTCGAGATTCCCCAAGAGGCGTTCCTCGCTGTGCTGAAAACGGAGGAGTAGTGGCGAAGAAGCCAGATTCTTCCAGCGGCGCGCGCGAAAAGCCGTTCTGGCAAGAGCTTGAAAACCATCTTCCCGCCCAGGCGCTGCCCGCGTGGAAGAACGCGCACCGCATGCAAATGTGGACGAGCTTGTGGACCCCGCTCACCGTCTTGGCGATCGCGGTTGGCATTTACATGATCATCGTCGAGTCGGCGACGTGCAGCTACCTGTGGCTGCAGATGCCGATGAAGCTTTTGGGCCTTGCCGCGGTGCTGAGCTGGTTTGGCTTGGTGTTGCTTTTCGGAGGCCCGGCAGCGTGGTGGAACATTCGGCTCGGTCCACTGAATTTCGGGCAGTGGGGCGGCCCCTTGGGGGCGCGTGGAGTCGAGCTGTTGTTGGCGGCTGCCGTTTCGTGGGCTGACGACTACCGGTTGACAGGCGCTTTGTTCGGGCTCGGTTTTGGTTTGGTGCTTGAGTTTCGTGGCTTTCACCCGTTGCGGTTTGCCCGGCGCGATCGCTATGCCGCCGAAGAGCTGCTGAACGAGCTGTCGGCGTGTCTGCGCGGCAAAAACGTGCCCGACAAAGTGCGGCAAGACTTGTGGAAGGCGGCCGACGCGGTGGCTTTGGCCTTTGCGACCCAGCCCGAGAAGTTGGCAGAGACGACCAAAGCGTTGGACGAGCTGCTCGAAAAGCATCAGACGGTATTGAAAACGGGAACCACCGCTGAGCTGGCGGGAGGCTTCGGCAAGGCGCTTTTGGTGGCGCTGTTGATTCGTGGCGTGGTGCTCGAGCCGTTCAAAATTCCGTCAGGGTCGATGATTCCCACGCTGGAAATTGGCGATCAGATCTTCGTCAACAAGTTCATCTACGGCGTGCAAATACCCTTCACGCATTACACGCTGCCGCTCAAAGTGCGCGAGCCGAAGCGCGGCGACGTCATTGTCTTCAAGAACGAGCATTCGAATCCCGAAGTCGACTACGTCAAGCGGGTGATCGGCCTGCCCGGCGATCGCGTAGAGCAGAAGGGCCACCTCATTTTCATCAACGGGCAACCGTTTGGTCGGCAAGTCGAGGTCGCCGACTACCGTTACATGACACGCGACGTCGAGAGATCGAAGGCTTGGTACCCCGACGTCTCAGTGCTGAGCCGAGAGACGATCGACGGCAAAGTGCACCGGGCGCTGAACAACGGAGAAGGCAGTGATCATTGGCCGCAGCCGGCGGTTGTTCCTCCTGGCACGGTGATGGTGATGGGCGACAACCGCGAGCACAGCCTCGACAGCCGCTTCGGTCTCGGAGGGCGCGGTGGCGTGGCCTTCGTTCGCTACGGTTCGATCAAGGGCAAAGCGATGGTGATTTGGCTGTCGCTCTCGCACGGCGGTTTCTTGAGCTCGTTCTTCGAAGGCACCGGCATTCGCACCGATCGCTTCTTCAAACCGGTCGACATGTGTGGCAATGAGCCGCCGCCGCCGCCGGAGCCGTAGCGCACGCACTGACAGTTCTTGACGCATCACTTACCGCGCGATAGCAAATCGGTTCTTACGGTGCGTCCTACAGGCAAAGTGAACGTAATGGGGTTGGCGATTGTACTCGCCTTCTTGGGCGGTTTTTATTGGGCGATCGTCATGGGCCCGGTGCATCTGGAAAACCTCGATATTCGCGAGTGGGTGACGGGCACCTTCAACGAATCGGCGCGTGTGCCTGCCGACGCGCTGATCTCGCCGCTGTTGAACAAGCTCAACGATGTGAAATTCGCCAGTCACTACGAGACCGATGAGAACGGCGTGAAGGTCAAAGTGGGTGGGCTCGGTTTGACCGAAGACAACATCACCATTGAGCGCAATGAAGAAGCCCAAACCAGCACGGTGCGTGTCGAATACGTGCGCGAAGTGAAGATGATTCCCTTCGAGAAGTACCGGCAGGTGAAGTTCGTCGTGCAAAAGTCAGGAGCCTGGGCGGCTCCATGAAGCTTCGGCACCTGCTCGCGATTGAAGGCATGCGGCGGGAAGAGATCGAGGCGTTGTTCTCGGCGGCAGCGCGACTGCGCCAAGCTGGGCCCACCGCGAAGCCTCTGGCCGGGCAGACGGTGGCCAACCTTTTTTTCGAGCCTTCGACCCGTACGCGGGCTTCGTTCGAGCTCGCCGCGCAGGCGTTGGGCGCGCAGGTGCTCAACTGGTCGGCGCAAGGGTCTTCAACCACCAAGGGCGAAACACTGCTCGATACGGTGCGCAACATTGTCGCCATGGGCCCTAAAGTGGTGGTGATTCGCCACCCCCTGTCGGGCGCGGCGGCGTTTGTGGCAGAGCACGTGCAATGTGCCGTCGTCAACGCCGGAGACGGTCAGCACGAGCACCCGTCGCAAGGCTTGCTCGATGGTTTTACGCTGCATAACCGCCTCGGCGCGTTGAGTGGCAAGCGCATTGCGATCGTCGGTGACATTCGCCACAGCCGCGTGGCCCGCTCCAACTTGCATTGTTTGACGGCGCTGGGGGCTGAAGTGGTGTTGTGTGGGCCGCCTCCGCTGTTGCCCGCGGGTTTGGCGGCGTGTGGTGCCCGGGTGATCTGCGACATGGACCAAGCGATTGAAGGCGCCGATGCGGTGATGATGCTGCGCATTCAAAAAGAGCGGCAGGCGCAGGGGCTGTTGCCGAAACCCGAAGAGTACCGCCGCCGGTGGGGCATGACGCAGGCCCGCGCCGCGAAACTGAAAGAGACAGCGTTGGTCATGCACCCGGGGCCGATCAACCGCGGCCTCGAACTCGACGGCGAAGTGGCTGACGGCCCGCGGAGCCTGGTGTTGGAGCAGGTGCGTAACGGTCTGGTGATGCGCCAGGCGATTCTCGAGGCGTGCGCGTGAGCCGGCTGCTGATCAAAGGCGGGCACCTGCTCGATGCCGCGCACCAGGTTGACGGTGTGCGCGACGTGTTGATTGTCGATGGCAAAGTGCAAGTCAGCGGCGAAGACGGTGCTGACCTCATCGATGCCACGGGCTGTTGGGTGATGCCCGGTTTTATCGATTTGCGCTGCCATGTGCGGGGCAAGGGTGACTTGGCGGCGGCGATGCAGGGTGGCTTCACGACGGTGGTGTGCACACCTGAATCGGCGGCGCTGACTTCAGAAGATGTGCGGGTGATACGCGCGGGTTACCTCACCCACCTTGACGGGCAAGAGCTGGGCGACAGCCCGAAAGACTATTCGCTCCTGTCCAATGGCTTTCGCCCGGTGAGCGACGCCGGTTTGATGCGCAGGGCGCTGCAATTTTGCGCGCAGGCACAGACGTTGGCGATGAGCCATGCTGAAGAGGTGAACCTGTCGGGCAAAGCGACGCTGGGTGAAGGACCAACCGCTGATCGCTTGGGGCTCGCCAGTTCGCCAGCCTCGGCTGAGACCGTGGCCGTCGCGCGAGATCTGTTGCTCCTTGAAGAAACGGGCGGTCGCCTGCATTTTGCGCACCTCACCAGTGCGCGGGCAGTGATGCTGATCGCCGAAGCCAAGGCGCGCGGGCTGAAAGTCACCGCCGATGCCGCGGTGGCGCACGTGGCCTTCAGTGACGAGCTCGCGGCGGGTTACAACCGAGCGGCGCGGGTGAAGCCGGTGCTTCGAACGCGTACTGACCGTGCCGCGCTGCTCGAAGGGTTGCGCAGCGGCGCCCTCGACGCCGTGGCGAGCGATCATTTTGTGCGCAACGCGCTCGACGATGAAGAGCCTTTTGAGGCGACTGCTCCGGCACATGCTTCACACCCCGGTATGTGGCGGGCGCTGTTGGGTACGGGGCTGAGCCCGCCCATCGTCGCGGCAGTATTGTCGTGGGGGCCCGCCAGAGTGCTCGGCATCGACGGAGGCCACCTGGCCCCCGGTGCCCGTGGCGATGTCACCATCGTCGATCGCGAAACGGCCCAAGTGCGCTATGTGATCTCAGCGGGCAAAATGCAGTTGGGCGCCCGAAAGGAATCGCGATGAGAAGCGCGCGGTTGGTGCTGGCTGACGGCACCACCTTCGAAGGTAAAAGTTTCGGTGGGCCTTCCGAGGTGGTGGGCGAAGTCGTCTTCAACACGTCGATGTTCGGCTACCAAGAAATTCTGACCGACCCCTCGTACGTCGGGCAAATAGTCACCATGGCCTACCCCCACATCGGCAGCGTGGGCACCACCCCGCAAGACGACGAATCGGCCAAGGCACACGCGGTGGGCTTGGTGGTGAAAGCGTATTCGGCTCCTTCTAACTGGCGCTCGTCGAGCCCCCTCGAAGGGTATTTGAACAAGCACCAAGTGGCCGGCATTGAGGGCCTCGACACCCGCCGGTTGGTGCGGCATTTGCGTACCCACGGCTCGCAGATGGGCGTCATTTCTACCGAGGCCGTAAGCGACGCGGCGCTGACTGAAAAAGCGCGCCACGCCGGCTCGATGGAAGGGCAAGACCTGGCGTCGGGCATTTCGACCAATGCGCCGTATGCCTGGTCTGAAGGCACTCCGCGGGTGTTGGACTCTGAGGTACACGCCGTTGCCGCTCCGGCCCGGCACCATGTGGTGGCGATCGACTACGGCTTGAAGCGGGCGATGCTGCGCTATGTGATCGATTCGGGTTGTCGGGTCACCGTGGTGCCCGCGGGCAGCACAGCCGCGCAGGTGTTGGCGCATAAACCCGACGGTGTGTTTCTGACCAACGGCCCGGGAGACCCCGCGGCGGTGAAGGGGGCCGACAAGACGGTCGCCGCGCTGCTCGGCAAAGTGCCGGTGTTCGGCATTTGTTTGGGTCACCAAATTCTCGCGCTCGCGTTGGGTGGCCGCACGTACAAGATGAAGTTCGGCCACCGTGGCGCCAACCAGCCGGTGCAAGAGCTCTCAACCCGTAAAGTAGAAATTACCTCGCAAAATCACGGCTTCGCAGTTGATGAGGCGAGCGTGAAGGGCAAAGCAGTGGTCAGCCATATCAATCTCAACGATCGCACGGTTGAAGGTCTCTCGGTGCCCGACGCCAAGGCTTTCAGCGTGCAGTATCACCCCGAGGCGTCGCCTGGGCCGCATGACGCGCAATACCTGTTTGCGCGTTTCGTTGGCTTGATGGCGGGCAGTGCCCCGTGAACGCGCCCGTCGAGCACAAAGGGTTTCAAGCCTATTACGACGAGCTGGTGGTGTGGGCTACGCCCGAAAACACCAAGGCCGATTTAATCGAAGCCAAGCGCCAGTTCTTTTCGAAGACGGGCGAAGTCTTCGAAGACGACAAGCAATTCGAAATGCGCATGGCAGCGTTCTTGGAACATTACGTGCTTGATCGGCCCATGCCTTCGTCAGGGCTCACGCCAGCCCGTACCTGCTATTTGGCGAAAATCGCCGAAGGGCCGCCCCAGCGTTCGGTGGCGTTGCGCGCGTTGACTGAAACCGTACACGCACTCTTCGAAGTGAAGAAGCTCGAGCCGGGCAAGATCAAAGTGTTGAACCTCTTCACCGACACTGAGTATTCGGTGACCGAACGGCGCCACTTCGCGGGCTTGGCCAAGAACGACGTTCTTGAAGCGCGTTTGGTGCACCTCGAGCGCTCTTGGTACTTCATGGGTGTTTCTTGCTTTCACCCCAAGCAGGCCGCTCCGCTGTTGGTGAAAGAAGCGCGCCGGCGGCGAAAAAAGAACGGCGATCAGGCACCGGTGGAGCTCATTTCAGAAGCTGCGCAGCGGTCGCTCAAGGCTGATCGCTACCGCAATGTCGCAATTGAAAAAATCTACGATTTCAAGTGATCAGCAGCGGTGAATGCTCATTAAGTTGGTGTTGCCCGGCATGTTCAGCGGCACGCCGGCGACGATCACGATCGGTGAGCCTTTGCGAGTGAACTTGTGTGCTCGACACAGCCTTTTCACCAGTTGCACCATGGCGTCGGTGCTGTACAGCCGCTTCACCCGGTGGCCTTCGGCGCCCCAGTAGAGCGCCACCCGGTTCACCACTGTCTCATGGGGAGTCAGTGCCAGCAGCCGGCAGTGGGGCCGCAGCTCAGAAATCAGTCGCGCGGTGTAGCCGCTTTCGGTGTACGCGACGATCAAGCCGGCGTTGAGGCGATCTGCCGCCGCTACCGCCGCCGCGGCCACACCGGTTGCCACGTCTTTGGTCTGCTCGAATACCGCGGTGCGGGGAACGGCGCGTTTTTCGATCTCGCTGACGATGCGCGCCATGGTGCGTACTGCTTCGACGGGGTGCTGCCCGGCGGCGGTTTCTCCCGACAGCATCACCGCGTCGGCGCCGTCAAGAATCGCGTTGGCCACGTCAGACACCTCGGCGCGGGTAGGCCGCACGTTATTCACCATGCTCTCGAGCATTTCGGTGGCGACGATCACCAGGCCGCCGATCTTGTTGACCGTTTTGACGATTGTCTTCTGAATGCCGGGCAGCGTCTCGAGCGGCACTTCCACTCCCAAATCGCCGCGCGCGACCATGACCCCGTCAGAAACTTCAGCGATGCCCGAGAGCGCCGCGACGGCTTGCGGCTTTTCGATCTTGGCGATGATCGGCGTGTGGCGCACCATGAGCTTACGCGCCGCCAAAATGTCTTCGGGCCGGCGCACGAATGAAAGCGCCACGTAGTCGACTCCCAGCGTCTGACCAAATTTGAGGTCAGCGCGGTCTTTGACGGTCAAGGTAGGCACGCTCACCAGCGCGCCCGGCAGGTTGAGCCCCTTCATGTCTTTGAGCAGCCCACCGACTTCGACCCGCGCCTTCACGTCGGGGCCCGACACCGCGAGCACCCGCAGCCGAACCCGCCCGTCGTCGAGCAACACGGGGTCTCCTGCCTTCACGTCACGGGGCAGGCAGCGAACCGGAGTGGGAATCAACCCCCGGCCACCCAACACCGGCCGGGTGGTGAGGGTGACCACCTCGCGATCATGCACGCGCAGTTGCCCGCCTTCGAATTTACCGAGCCGAATCTTCGGGCCCTGCACGTCTTGCAGAATGGCGACATGCCGACCGACGCGCTTGGCCGCGGCGCGCACTTTCTGGGCGCGGGCCCGGTGCTCCGTGTGGGTACCGTGTGAAAAGTTGAGCCGCGCCACGTCCATACCGGCCCGAATCATCTCTTCGATGACCTTGGCGGAGTCGCTCGAGGGGCCCAGCGTGCAGACAATTTTGGCTTTGCGCATGAAAACGTACAGTAGCGCAAAGGGTGGCTTGTTTACCCACCTGCCCACGGTTCTGTGCGAAAGTGCAACCGAGGGGAGGACAAGGCTCACATTGAAACCGGTGGGTGCACTCTTTAGGCTTGAGTCGCAGATCGCTTCGCGAATCAGCAAGGGGGTCGCAGCTTTGGGAGATTTTGGTTTGACGCCCGACAACCGCAAGTTCAGACGAGTCATCTCGCGCCTGCGTTGCTGGTGTGAAGGCGAGAATGTCACCGTCTATGCCCGCATCGGCAACTTGAGTGAGGGTGGAATGTTCCTCCGTACCAGTACTCCGCTGGCGCTCGGCTCGAAGGCCGTGCTGCGTTTCGGCAATGAAGAGTCGATTGAGGCCCGCGCGGTGGTGGTGTGGGCTCGCCTCGAGGGGGCCAATGGTCCTCCTGGCATGGGTTTGAAGTTCGACGTCATCGACGGACACCGTTTGGAACGAATTCGGCGCATCATCGAGTCTGAACAACAGTCAGAAAAAGCGCACGGAAACTGATCGCCCGTAGGTGATTGTTATAGGGTCGGGGGTCAGAAAAGGGGCCTAGAGCTTGCGCATCGCGATCATCTCAGACATTCACTCGAACATTGAAGCACTGACCGAGGTCTTCAAAGTCATTGAAGAGCAGCAGGTCGATCGCATCGTGTCGTTGGGTGACGTGGTGGGTTACGGCGCCTCGCCCAACCCTTGCTGCGATTTGGTGCGCGAGCACGCTGAAGTCACGCTGCTCGGTAACCATGACGCCGCGGTCGCCGGCCGAATGGACTACTCGTTTTATTACGACGCCGCCCGCCACGCTCTCGATTGGTCGGCAAACGTGATCACCGAAGAAAATTTGGGGTGGTTGCGCAGCTTGCCATTCACCTACCGCATCGGTGACATCGGCTTTTGCCACGGCTCGCCAATTGAGCCCAAGGCGTACGAGTACATCTTTGCGCTCGAGCAGGCGCGCGACGTGATGCCGTTCTCGGCGGAGCTGCCCGAGGTGACGTTCATTGGCCACAGCCATTTGTGCAAAGCCTTCGCGATGGGCAACGGCGAAGTGAACGACGTGGTGGCGCAAAAGTTCGGTATTCGCCGCGGCTACAAGTACATCATCTCGGTAGGGTCGGTCGGCCAGCCGCGCGATTATGACAACCGTGCCTGCTTCGTGATTCACGACACTGAAGCGCGCACGGTCGAATACCTGCGCGTCGAGTACGACATTGAAGCGTCGGCGCGGCGCATCTTCGACGCTGACTTGGCGCTCAACTTCGGCAAACGTTTGTTCTTGGGTGTTTGAGCGCGAACTCGCGTAAGTTTCGAGAGCGATGAAACCCATTCTTCTTTTCTTGATGGCGTTCGCTTTGGCTTTGGCAGGCTGCAAAAAATCTCCCAAGCCTTCGATTGAGTATTTGAAAGCCAAAGGTGACTACGACGTGCTGGTGGCGCGTGAAGGCGACGACGCGTACTTCTCGTTCGACATGGGGCAAATCGAAGCGTTGCTCAACAAGGTGCCGCCCAACAGCCTCGACACCGCCGCCGCCGCCGCGCTGCTGCAAGAGATCAGCACCCGTCGCAAAGAGATTCAAGACGAGCGCGAGAAGCGAGAAAAGGCCGCCGCCGAAGCCAACAAGCCCGCGGTGTTCGACTCTGACAGTCGGCCCACGGCCACGCCGAGACCGGTAGAAGCGCCCGTCGAAGCTGCTCCCAAAAATGCAGTACCCAAAGTGGGCATGACGGTCAGTGAATTCGAAAGCCAGTTCGGAGGCTGCTTTTCGAGTGGCCCCCAAATCAGCATGGCCGACACCAAAGAAAAGGTCGGCACTTACGTGATGAAAGACATTACCAATTGCCGCGAGCGTCACCCCGACTTGAAAGAGACGATGGTGCTGGTGAAAGACAACAAGGTAATGAGCATGGCGTCGCGCAAAGAAATGAAAAAGCGCACCCAGTTGCCTGACGGCGGCGTCTTGATCGAAGACCTCTAGCGCTCTACGAAGCCAAAGCCAATGCGCGACGAAACCTTCATGACGTTGATGCGGCTGCTGCCTCGTTCGGCGGTGTCGACCACAGTAGGTCGTCTGACCCGAGTGCCGGTGCCCAGCAGCGTGCACCAAATGGCGATGCGGGCTTTCGTGCGTTCGTACCAAGTGAATATGGACGAAGCCGAAGGGGGCATTGAGAATTACCCGACTTTCGCGCAGTTCTTCACCCGCCGGTTGAAGCCGGGCGCCCGCACCATCGATGCCGACCCCAACGTGGTGGCAAGCCCCGTCGACGGCACGGTGTCTGAAGTAGGCGAGATTCACGACGGTCAATGTGTGCAGGCGAAGGGCGTTTATTTTCCGGTTGGAGAATTGCTCGGCGATCATGCCGATGCGCGAGTCTTCGAGGGCGGCCAATACGCCACGCTGTATCTGGCGCCACGCGACTACCACCGCATTCATTCTCCGCTCGAGGGCAAAATTACCGGTTACCGCTACTTGCCGGGAGAATTCTGGCCGGTGAACCCTGCGTCGGTGCGTCTGAAAGACGCGCTCTTCGCGATCAACGAGCGGCTGGTGACCTGGCTCGACACCGCGTGGGGCAAAGTAGCGGTGGTGGCGGTGGGGGCGACCTGCGTCTCGCGCATTCACATGAGCTACGACGCCATCGTCACCCACACGGGTAACCCGAGAAAGTCGCGCACCTATGAGCGGCCGATCGCGGTGGAAAAAGGCGGCGAATTGGGCATGTTCGAAATGGGCTCCACGGTGATTTTGCTCTTCGAACCGGGTCGCGTGAAATGGGACAGCTCGCTGGTGTCTGGCACCAAACTTCTTCTCGGTCAACGCATCGGAGCTCGGCTTTGAGTCAAAAATACGCGGCGGTGAAGGGCATGAACGACCTTCTGCCGCCAGACATCGCCGTGTGGCAGCACGTTGAACGCACCGCCCGTAAGACACTGTTGCGGTACGGCTTTCATGAAATTCGCACCCCGATCGTCGAAGACACCGCGCTCTTCGTTCGCAGCGTGGGCGAAGGCACCGACATTGTCGGCAAAGAGATGTACACCTTCGACGACAAAGGGGGCCGGTCAATCACCTTGCGTCCCGAAGGCACCGCGTCGGCGGCGCGCGCGTACATTGAACACGCGATGCACCAGAAAGAAGCGGTGACGCGTTGGTTCTACATGGGGCCGATGTTCCGCTACGAGCGCATGAAGACGGGCCGCTACCGTCAATTTTACCAACTGGGCGTCGAGGCTTACGGCGTGGCCGAGCCGGCGCAAGACGTCGAAGTGATGGAATGTGTGATGCACTGGCTGCAAGAGCTGGGGCTGAAAGACGTGAAGCTGCAGGTGAATTCGCTGGGCGACGAGACTTGCCGGCCGGCGTTCGCTGCCCGGGTGAAAGAATATTTCGAAGCACACCGCGAGCAGCTGTCGCCCGACGCTTTAGAGACGTTGTCGAAGAACCCGCTGCGGCTCTTCGATAGCAAAGAAGAAGCGCTCAAACCGTTGATCGCCAAGGCGCCCATTCTTTTCGATTCGCTCGACGATGCCTCGCGCAACCACTTCACTGAAGTGACGCGGCAGCTTTCGATGTTGGGCGTGCCGTACGAGCTGAACCCGCGGTTGGTGCGCGGCCTCGACTATTACACGCGCACGGTGTTCGAATTCATTGCGGCTGACCCCGTGCTCGGTACCGCGAGCGCGGTGGGAGGTGGCGGGCGTTACGACAATTTGATCTCTGAGTTGGGAGGCCCGAAGACCCCCGCCGTGGGTTTTGCGATGGGGCTCGATCGCCTGGCGCTGCTCCTCAACGGGCGCAGCGACGCGCTGCAGCACCGACCTGATTTGTTCTTGGTCTCGGTCGACGCGGCGGCGCACGACGAGGTGATGCGGCTGGCCCGTTCGCTGCGTCACCAAGGCTTGGCGGTCGAATTCGACGCGCGCGCAGGCTCGGTGAAGAGCCAAATGAAGCGCGCCGACAAGAGTAGGGCGATGTACGCGTTGGTGCTCGGAGAGAAAGAGCTTGCCGAGCAAAAAGGCAACTTGAAGCCGATGCGCGAAGAATTGCCCGCCCGCGAGGTTCAGCTGGAGGACTTGGCGCGGGTGCTCAAAGGGCTAGGATGAATAGCGTTATCGCGGTACCCGTTGAAAAGGGCACACCATGACTCGAATGTTCGCGGCGCTGTGGCTGGCACTGACTTTGGGCAGCGGGGCGTGGGCGCAAGACGAGTTGGCCGCGGTGAACAAGCCGGCGCCGATGTTTCGCTTGCCGGTTTACAACGCCAAGCCAGTGGGCTCGACGGTGGTGGGGTTGGACAAGTACGTCGGCCCTGACGCCAGCGACAAGAATGCGAAAGTGGTGCTGTTGTCGTTCATGGCGTCGTACTGCGCGCCCTGCAAAAAAGAGATGCCCTACCTGCAGACGTTGCACGAAAAGTTTGGTCCCCAAGGTCTTCGCGTGGTGATGGTGTCGATTGACAAAGAAGCCGAAGGGCAGAAAATCGTCGACGGGTTGATTGAGCAGAACAAAGTGACTTTTCCGGTGCTGAAAGACCGCTTCAATTTGGTGGCGCGGCGCTGGTTGGGCACCGAAGTCGCGTTGCCGTCGGTATTCATGGTGCGCCGTGACGGCATGGTGAGCATGACCCACCGCGGTTACACCGAAGAGGCGACCAAGCTGCTCGCCGCCGAAGTCGAAAAAGCGCTCAAGTCATCGCCATGAACTCGGCCGCGCCGGCCTTGTGGATACTGGCCGGGCCTACCGCTTCAGGAAAATCGGCGCTGGCGATTGATCTCGCCAAGCGTTGGGGGGCTGAGATCATCAGCGCCGACTCGCAGGCGGTGTACCGTTATTTCGACATTGGTACGGCCAAGCCGACGGCAGAGCAATTGGCGCAAGTGCCGCACCATCTCGTCTCCATCGTTGATCCCACTGAGACGTTTTCGGGCGCCAAGTTTCAACGGCTCGCTGACGAGGCCATCGCTGGCATTCGCAGCCGCGGTAAGCGCGTCATCGTCGTGGGAGGTACCGGGCTGTATTTGCGGGCGTTACTCCACGGGTTGGTGGAGGCCCCGTCAGCCGACCTGACTTTGCGAGCCAAGCTTGAAGAAGAAGCCGACCGTGATGGCAACTTGGCACTCCATGCGCGGTTGGCCACGATCGACCCGCAGAGCGCCGCCACGCTCAATGCACAAGATCGGCTGCGGGTGATTCGCGCGTTAGAAATTCATGCATTGACCGGCGAGCCAGCTTCGTTGCGCCGCGCCGGGCATGCCTTTGCCAGCAAACGGCACGCGTTCACGCTCACGGTGCTCAACCCCAAGCGCGAGGCGATGTACGCGGCGATCAATGAGCGCACGGCGGCGATGTTCAAAGCGGGGCTGGTCGACGAGACGCGGGCGTTGGTGGCGCGTGGGTACCGAGAGACCGCTCCGATGCGGTCAGTTGGCTACGTGCAGGCGTTGGCGGTGATTGATGGCGCAATGAGCGAAGCCGAAGCGATTGCCGACACCGCGCAGAAGACGCGGCATTTCGCGAAACGGCAAATGACGTGGTTTCGAAAAGAGCAGGGCGCGCAGTTCGTCGACGCTCCACTCTCGGCCGAGAATTGGGTACCAGAAGGCGGGCCCTAG
>JAIBBR010000121.1 GCA_019694575.1 Myxococcaceae bacterium | reverse complement strand
CCACGCTCAAGACGAAGGAAGGTATCGAAGTGATGGGTTTCGATACTTTCAACAAATTGCTCGAGCGAGGTTTGTAAATGCAAGCGTCACCGCGCGGCGCTGGCTTTGAGTGCACTCGCCAGGCTCAAGTCGAAACGGTTCTGCACTGAGCGCAAAAGGTGTTCGAGCGCTTCGCCTTCGAGCTTGAGCCGCGTTTTCAATTCGGCACGCGTGGTTTGGGCCAGTGTCTCTCGCGCCTCGGCCAGCCACCGCGCGATAGAGCTGCGGTTCACCGCGTAAAGCGGAGCAATTTCGTCGATCGACAATTCGTCGAGCAGTGAAAGCCGCAGCAAAGCACGTTGCCGTGCCGTCAATTTCGCGACCGCTTCTCGAAATGCGTCACGAAAATGCTGCTGCTGATCGGCGCGCAGCAAGCCTGCCTCCATTTCTGCCGTGTCGGGGAGCGTGGCCAGTACGTCCTCAGATTCCACCGGTTTCTCAGCGGCTTCGTGGTGGGCGAGCAAGTTCAATGCCACCGTTCGTAAAAAACCGAGCAGGGGGCCTTTGCCGGCGTAGCGCGAGAGCGCGGGAGAGTCGCCGAGCAACAGCCGCACTCGGGTTTTCTGCATGACGTCATCAATCAACACCGCCGGAGCGCGCTTGAGCAGCGTTCGCCGCACGTCGGGCAAGAGCTGCTCGTCGAGCACGCGCAACGCGCTGGGCACTTGGCGCACGCAGTCGGCGGCGAGCGCCAAACCTTCGGTGTCGAGCGGTGAAGGCATTCGCGAACGTCACTTACTCAAGCGCTGACCCTGCCGACAAAGCCCGTTGCACTTTTTTTGAGACCTGCAGCGCGCTCGTCGGGTCCTCGGGAAATGACGGTGCACTTTCGCACCGTGTTTCTTGAAGGAAGGTACACATGTTGGGACGAGCGATTGTGACGCTGACGCTGCTGTTGTCGATGGCTTGCGGCCCTGGTGCGGCGGGCGATGGGGGCACAGGCGGTGGTGTCAGCGGTACTGGCGGAGGCATGGTGGTGGGCACCGGGGGTGGCACGCAGATGGGTACCGGAGGGGGAACAGCCACGGGGGGCGGCAGAGGGACAGGCGGCGGCAGAGGCACAGGTGGTGGAACCGGTGGTGGTATGGAAAACCCTCAACTGGGTAAACCGTGCGCGCCTTCAGCGGCGCTGTGCCCAGGCGGCGGCTTGTTCTGTGCCCTCTCGGTCTCGGGTGATGGTTCGTACGCTTCGACGGGGGTGTGCCGCAAACCCTGCAGCTTGCTGTCGGACTGCCCGGCATTTCATGGCTGCTGCGCGTTGGGTAACGCTTCGACCAAGGTCTGCGTCGATGGCGATCTCACGTGCGAAGACGCGCAAGCCACCTGCAAGGCCGACGGCCAATCGTGCGTCAACGCTTCGCAGTGCTGCACGGGCTATTGTAATTCGCTCTTTGATCAGTGCGGTCAGCCGTAATTTTCACAACAGACGATGCGTGTGGGGCCCCAACGTGCGGCCACCCGCCGCTTCACGGTAAAGGGCCCAAGGCATGAGCTGCCTCGACGACAACACGTTATTCGAGCTGTCTTTGGGGCAGCTCTCGCCTGAAGCGTTGGTCCTCGCCGAGACTCATTTAGACGGGTGCCCTTCGTGTCGCCGGTTGCTGGCGCAGAATTTACGCACCAGCGCGGTACGCGCGCCGAAGCCGCCTGGGGTCATGGCCGCGGGCACGGCGGTGGGCCGCTACCTGGTGATCGAACGCATTGGGGCCGGGGCGATGGGCCAGGTGTTTTCGGCGTATGATCCCCAGCTCGATCGCAAAATCGCGCTCAAGCTGCTGCGGCCTGGCTCAAGCACCGAAGAGCATCGGGCGCGGCTCGCGCGTGAAGCGCAGACCTTGGGGCGCCTGTCTCACCCCAACGTGGTGACGGTATTCGACGTCGGCACCTGGGAAGGTCAGCTCTTCATGGCGTTGGAATTCGTCGCGGCCGGGTCGGCGCGCAAGTGGCTTGCCGCCAAACCACGGGCATGGCGCGAAGTGGTGACGCTTTATTCCGAAGCGGGTCGTGGCTTGGCCGCGGCGCATGACGCGGGGGTTGTGCACCGTGACTTCAAACCAGACAACGTGTTGGTGCGGGGCGACGGTCGCCCCCAAGTGACCGACTTTGGTTTGGCCGCGGTGAATGCGGCGGCGCCTGCGCCCCATAGGGCAGAAACGTTGATGTTGACGCACACCGACGCGGTAATGGGAACACCCGCGTACATGGCGGCTGATCAATTAGAAGGGGCCGCTGCCACCTTTGCTTCCGATCAGTTCAGTTTTTGCGCCACGCTCTTCGAAGCGCTCACCGGCGCCACGCCGTTCGAAGGGCAAACCGTCGACGCGCTCTTGAAGAACCTGCGCGCGGGTAAAACGCGAGCGTTCAAGGGTGACGTGCCGCAGCGGGTGCGACGGGTCATTTTACGGGGGCTCTTGGCCGACGCACAGCAGCGCTACCCGTCGATGACCGCGCTGCTCAATGCGCTCGATTCAGCAATGTCTTGGCGGGTAAGCGTGGCACTGGGTATCGGTGCGGTGTTGTTGGGCCTGGGGCTGCTTTCTGTCGTCGCGACGCAACGCATTTCTCGTGAGCCCGCGTGTGTGCTGGCCGAAGAACGACAGTTGGCCACGTGGAACCCAAGCCGCGGCGCTGAAGTGAAGAAAACGTTCGCAGCCACGGGGCTCTCGTACGCGGACAAAGCCTTTTCACTGGTTGATTTAGCCGTGCGCACGCGCGCCGATGCCTGGCGGCCGCGCCGGGCTGAAGCCTGTGAAGCGGTGACGGGCGGTAAGTCGGCCCGGGTTTTCGAAGCACAACTGCGCTGTCTCGACGAGCGCTGGGCCGAATTAGAAGCCACGCTCCAAGTGCTGGGCGCGGGCGGCCCCGAGGTGGTGAATCAAGCGGGGCCCATTGTCGAGCGACTGCCCGGTGCGCAGGCGTGCACTGAACCGGCGGTGCTCGAACGTTATGGAGCGACACCGGGAGCTTGTGATGCCTGCGTGGCTGATCAGGCCCAAGTCGCGAAGACACGCGCGTTGTTTGAAGCCGGCAAGTTCGCAGTGGCGCGCGAGTCGGCGGAAAGTGCGCTTGATGGAGGCGTGTCGACGGCTCCCGCCCAAGCGGCAATGCTTTTCGAACGGGCGAGCGCGCTCGAAGAGCTGGGGCAACTCGACGAAGCTGAAAAGGTTTTTTTTCAAGCGGGCCTCGAAGCACAGCGCACCGGTGATGGTTTGCTGGGTGCCACCAGTTGGGTAGAACTTGCGTATTTGGTGGGCTACTTGCGAAGCCGTCCCGACGAGGGGCTTCGCTGGGTGGAGCAAGGCGAAGCGTTGGCTGCCTTGCAACGCGATGAGCACTTGGCGAGTCGCTTCGCGGCGGTGCGTGGCAGCCTCGCCGTACGCCGCGGCAAGCTCGACGAAGCGCAGACATATTTCGGGCAGGCCGAGCAGCTCTTGCGCAGTCAATATGGGGCGACACACCCCTTGCGGCTCCGCGCGTTGTTGAACTTGGCGAGCGCGCAGTTGCACGGTGGCAACGTGAGCGAAGCGCTGCCCAAGCTCGAAGAAGCGTACAAGCTGCTTTCGTCTGTGCTGGGTGAAGAACACCCCAGTGCGTTTCAAGCCTTAAATGGCTTGGGCGCAGGTTACGGCATCAACGAGCAGTACGAAGCGGCGTTACCCGTCTTTGAAAAAGTGCTGGCGGGCTACCAAAAGACGTTGGGACCCTCACATCCTCGTATCGGCACCGCGGCGAGCAATTTGGCCGAAGCAGAACAAAAATTAGGGCGCTACCCTGAAGCATTGGTGCATTTTGCCGAAGCTTCCGCGGTGTATGAAAAGACCGGGGCGCCTGATCGCGCCCTCAGCACCCTGGGCGAAGCCGAAGTTCTGCTCAAGCTGAACCGTGCCCAAGAAGCTTTGTCGCGCCTCGAGATTTCTCGCGCGATTTGTGCATCGGCCGCTTGTGAGCCGCTCGATGAAGGGCAAATTCATTTGGGGTACGCCAAGGTGTTGCGTGCGCTCAAGCGCAGTCCCGCGGTGGCGGTGGCTTCAGCCAAGAAGGCCCTGGCGATGTTAGAACCGCTCGGACCCGGCGCGGCGAAACAAGCGCAAGCCGCCCGCGACTTTTTAGCGCAAGGGCGTTAATCGTCTTCGATGATGCGCGGAAACAAAATGAAGCCCAGCGCCCAGTAAATGGTGTTGAAGCCGGCGAGCAGGGTGAGCCAGTCGTTCAAGTTATTCATCAAGTCGCCTTCGATGATGACCTTCGACGCTTTCACCGAAGCGAGTAACGCGGGAATCAACACCGGAAAAAGCAGCAACGGCAAAAGCACGTCGCGCGCGCGGGCATTCGACGCAATGGCGGCGTAAACGGTGCCAGGAGCGCTGATGGCCAGGCAACCGAGCAGCAACACCAAAATCAGGTGCCACAAACTGCCCACCATTTTCACGTCGTACACCGCGATGGTGATGGGAATCAGCAAAAGCCCGAGTGAGAAAAGCAGAATGGTGTTGCCCAGCGCTTTGCCCAAAAAAATGGCGCGTGGCTCGGTGGGCAGCAACCGCAAACCGTCGAGCGCTTGGTTTTCTGATTCAACGCGGAATGATTCGCCCAGGCACAACACGCTGGCGAAGAGCAGCGCCAACCACAGGTAGCCGCCGGCGTTTTTGGTCAGCACTTCCATGTCGGGGCCGAGCGCAAAGGTGAAGAGCAGCAAGGTGGCGAAGGCAAAAAATACCAACGCATTCAGCCGCGCACGGGTGCGCCATTCGATCAGCAAGTCTTTCTTCAGCACCAGCCAAGTGCCTTTGAAAATGCCCACGCTCATGGAGTCGCCTCGATGGCGCGGCCTTCTGCCAAATGCAGGCGGCGATCGGTCAGGCCGATGCCTTGCTCGATGAGGTGGGTGGCCAAAACCACCGTACTGCCGGTTTGCTTCAGCTCGCGAATCAACCCTTCCATCTGGGTGATGCCGACAGGGTCCAACTCGCCGAATGGCTCGTCGAACAGCGCCAACGCGGGGGCCTTGAGCAAGATGCGCGCAATCGCCAACCGCTTGCGCATGCCCGCCGAGAATTGGCGCACCGGGCTGTCGGAGCGCGCCTTCAACCCCACTTTTTCGAGCAGCAAAGGCACGGCTGAGAGCGGCTTGCCGAGCAACTGAGCCACCAAGGTCAGGTTTTGTTCAGCCGATAAGTCTTCGTAGTGAAAGCTGGCGTGCGAGAGCAGGCCCACTTGGTGGCGCAACGCTTCACGCCCCGCTCGGCAGTCTTGGCCGAGAATGGTCAGCTTGCCCACACTGGGAAATGACGCGGTCGCGAGCATTCGCAAGAGCGTCGACTTGCCCGAGCCGTTGTGCCCGGTGAGCAGCAGCGACGCTCCGCGCGGCAAACTGAACGACAGCCGGGCCAGCGCCCACCGCGGCCCATAGCGTTTGCTGACGTCATCGAGCTCGAAGGCGGGGGTGTTAGACACCGTGACAGGGTGAGTTAACCCACTTCGGCCACGACTGAAAAAGATTCGTTCAGCTCTGCGGGCGGCGGCCCCGGGCGAAGGCCTCAAGGGTGGCGGCTTGACGTGATGCTTCCCAGTAGGTTTCAGAATCGGCGCTCTGCCGGTGCGCCTCGATGAAATCGAAAAAGGCGCTGACCTGTGCAGCACCTTGGCCCGTGCGTTGCTCGAAAGCACGTGCCAAGTCGGCCACCGGCAGTTGAGGCAGCGTGCCCAGGGCTTCGGTCAACGCGCGTCGGGTGGTGTCGCTCAATTCGGTCATCAAGCCAGAGTCGACGCGGGCCCGCTTTAGCAACTGCGCCATCGATTCGATGTAGTCGGTGCTCGAGCGGTGGTGATCGCGTTGCCGCGAGCGGGCAGGGGCCATGCGTTTACCCCGCGCATACGCCCAGGCCAGGCCGACCAAAAAAAGTTGAGCCCCAAAGGCATAGATGTTGCGGCCAGTGCTCGAATGCTCACGCGCCAGTTGGTGGCTCTCGTCGAAAACGAGCAGCCCTTCGCGGGCCAGCTGCTCCCAAAAGGCCACGTTGTCGGCGAGATCAAGCCGCTTGTTTTCGGCCAAGTCGGCGCCCGCGGCGACCCACACTTCGCCTTCGCCGACGCGACGCACCCACAGCGCGGCCGGGCGGGTGAGCGGCACCGCGTCGTCGGCCGTCAACGAAAGAAGAGGCCGCTGGCTCACCCGCAACGACGTCAACCCGGCGAGAGGGCCCACAGGCACTGCGATTTCGACGGAGGCGCCCGCGGCATCGCCCACGTCTGCCAACCCCGGCGGGGGCAACCAGTCATGGCTCTGTTTTACGCCCAATGCTTTGTTGAGCGGCTCTTGCGCGCTGGCGCTGCGAGGAGCGAGGTAAAGCAAACGCCCGCCTGCGCCCGCGAAGTCGAGCAAGCGTTGCGTCTCTTGTTCTGAATAGGCGTGACCTTGCGGAGCGGCAATCACCCAGGTGCTTACGTTTGGCGGCAGCACCTCGGGCAGTTGTTTCGCGACCTCGACGTGGTGGCCACGTTCAGTGAGATACGTCTTCAGCACTTCAATGCCAGGAGGTGTTGGGTTACCGACCGACGGTATGGCGAGCTCGGGTGGAGCGCCTCCCGCGGCGAGGCCCAACGCCAACGCTCCCACGAGGAGCACCGCGTACAGTGCGTAGAGCTGCCATTTTTTCACGCCGCCGCCTTTCGGTGGGGGCCGCAGTGCGCTTCGACGAGGGCGATGAAATCGGTGGCTGCTTGGGTGGGTACCGGCTCCAAAGAGTAGAAAAGATCATCGTAGCGGCGCATCAGCTCACTTACCGAGTGGGTCAATTCGTCGGGGGCCCCGCGGGTGGCGAGCTCCTGCGAGACTTCTTGGTTCGTTTTGACGCGGTCAGGCCGGGCCCAGCGCTCACTTTCGAGGTGAGAGAGCAGCGCGAAGAGCCCTTCACGCAATGCGGCGCGCGCGTCGGTGGCGAGCAATGAACGGGCCCGCGCGATATGCGTCGCCGGCGAAGCAAGCAGCAACGGCGCCGGGTTTGATTTCTCTTCCGCGTGATGAAGTGTGGTGGAGCGCTGACGGCGTTGGTTCCACCCGCGCAACACACCCACCACGACTGCGAGCGCCGCGAGAAAGAGCACGATGAAGCGCGTGCTGTTGGCGTAGCGCGCCGCGCCGCTGGTTTCGAAGAGCCCGCCCAGCCACTCGAAGAAGCGTTGACCGAAGCGCTCCATCAACCCGCTGTTGCGGTCGCGCGCCGTCTGAAACCGTTCGCGGGCGTAAATGTTTTCGAGAGCCGAACGGTCGACCGTGGCGGGTGCAGCGGGCCGCGTCAGCGTGGCGCACACCGTGCCGCGCTGGGCTTCATTGAGCCCTTGGGTGAGTGGACTGTCGCAGTCGGCCGAGACTGCGAGCGCCAGCAGCAGACTGAAAATCACGCCGCTGCCTTGGTTTCATCGAGCTTCAGCTGCAGATCGAGCCCTTCACGGCGCACACGCACGTCGACGTAGAAGAGCAGTTGGGTCGCCGTATAGACAGGGAGCACCACCGACATCACCGTGTGCTGAAGGAGCTCGGCCGGAACCAAAAAATAGGGGGGAATTTGCTCGAGCCGCAGGTTCTGCAGGTCAAACCCATTGCCGTAAATACCGTAAAGCACCCACACCGGAGCGCCGGCGAGCTGGTTGATGAGAATCAGCAACACGCCGGTCAGTGTCACCAGCACCGCCAGTCGCACTTTGACGAAACCGAAGAACCCCGCCGTGATGCGGCCGCTGGTCAGCGCTCCGCAGCGCCGAAAGGTGCCCCAGCCGCTCAAATTCTCGAGGGCCAAGACCTGTGAAATCACCGAGAACCGTATCAGCGACCACAACAGCGCGATCGCGATGCCCGCCAGCATCACCAGTGTTGCGATAATCAGCACGATGGCCCCGACAGGCGCCAACGCTTCTTGCGTGGCTCTTAAAAGGTACATGCCAAGGCCCAGCATCAACCCGCCCGGCAACATCAACAAGGCCGAGAAGGCGACGGTCCACACTGCCGCCCAGAGGCTCGCAGCCGAGATTCGGCCCAACTTTTTCATCGCCGCGGCGAACGCCTCACGCAGCGAAAGTGCCGGGCCGCCCACCACCGTCGGGTACAGCCAGTGAGACTGGGCGGTGCTGGAAACAGTGCTCACCCAGAGCAGCACCAGCATGGTGATTGAAGAAGCCCCCAGCAGACCGGCAAGTTGCAGCCACGCCTCGCCCCTATTGTTGCGATAGGCTTCGGTCATCGCTTCGCCACCTTGGTTCATCAAGGGAAACCGCTCGTTGGCGAAAATGGCAAGCGCCTTAGTCATCGCATACGTGACGAGCTGAAACCCCAGCACCAGAGGAAAAAGCGTTTTCCAATGCGCGCGCCACAGGGTGAAAGCGCGATCGATCAGCTCACCCAGCTCAAGCGGCCGAAGCTTAAGGGCCATGCACCCTCACGGAGCGGGCATCGTCGACGGTTCGCTCACTGCGGTCAGATGCCACTGAAAATTGTCAATCAACGCTGCAGAATCGAGCTTGTAATCGCCTTCGTCGAAAACGATGAAGCGCAAATTAATGATCTCACCCGGGGTGACAGGTGCGGTGGTGGTGAGCCAGCCCGTGCCGCCACCCGCTTTTTCGCCCTGCGTCACGCGATCGTACCCCGTCTTGTTGAGCAGCCCTGCTGACTGGGTGCACGTGTTCTTCACCTGCACGCCCTGCGTATTCATGCCGTTGAACGTGTCGCACACCGTGAAGAGCGCATTGTTCACGGTGATTGGCTGCCCGCCATTGTCGTACGAAATGTTGCACGTCGCAGGTGACGCGCCGTTCACGCATTGCTGCGCGGGCATTGAGCCTGGGTTGATTGCCGTCGACTGCAACAACACGATGAAGCGGTCGTTGTACTGGGTGCACAAGTATTCGGGGTACTCGGCGCTGAAATACGCGAACTGAAACGAAAAGCTGTGCGCGTTGGCCGGCACCTTCACTGAAAGGTCCAACTCAGAAATGTCTTTGGCGGTAGGCACGCTGCTGGGGGCGCCGCATTTGGGGCTCGAATACAGCGGGTGGGTAGTCTCGTTGTAAAACTGGTTGCCCGGCTGCACCACGTAGCCGCTGCTCATGTAGTTGTCGACCGCGTCGCCGCTCGAGATCATCGCCAAGTTCGCCCCTTGCTTCGGCAGCCAAGCGTCGCCCAGCTTGTTCACGATGCGCCGCGAATTGGGCACGCCGTTGCTGAAGCTGGCACCTGTCACGCCTTCACACAGCCCGATTGAACGAGCGAAGTCCATCGCTGACGAACCTGCGATTTGCGCGTCGCAGTTGTCGGCTTCGTCAATCATTCCGTCGCAGTCGTCGTCGATGCCGTTGCCAGGGTTTTCGACCGAGTTGTGGCTCACCAATGGCTCTAAGTCGTCGCAGTCTTGCGGGTACGGGTCGCCGTCACCGTCGGTGTCGACACCGGGAATGTACGCGTCGACCGTGCCATCACAGTCGTCGTCTTTGCCGTTCACCACTTCAGTGGCGCCGGGCTTCACCGAAGAATCGCTGTCGTTGCAGTCGCCGTCGCAAACAGTGGCGCCGTCTCCGTCGCTGTCAGGGCACATGTTGGGCCCCGCGTCGGGCAAGCCCGCGTCATGGCCCGCATCGACCGGCGTCATCATCTGCCCGCTGTCGGGCAAATCACCCGCGTCGGCAGGCACGGCGACGCCGGCGTCGGTCAACCGCTTATCGCCAACTGTCTGCGTTCCCTTGCCGCACGCGACGAGCGTCAAGGTGAAGAGTATTCCCAGTGATTTACGCATGTGTCGCCTTTCCCCCTTGAACGGCGAATTCGGAGCGCATCCTGCACAAAGCGATCTCGCTGCACAAGCGCGCTACCGCTGCAAAGCGTCGAGCAATTTGCGCAGCGCGTCAGCGGGTGCAGCACTGTGAAGCACGGTGCTCACTGTGGCAACGCTGCAATCGCGCGGGAGCAAGTGCGCGTTGTGCTCGTCGATGCCGCCCAGCGCGAAGCTGTGCGCGGTGACGGCGGTGCGAAGCCGGTTGAAGCCCTCAATGCCCAGCGTGGCGCGGGTATCGGTTGGTTTCGACTTCGGAGCGAAGATGGGCGAGAGCAGCGCAAAGTCGGCGCCGCGGGCACGGGCTGCTTCGTCAACGTTATGCACCGAGGTGGAAATCAGCGTTCCAGGAGGCAAATGCGCTGCGTACTCAGCCACCGGTTGTGCCGAAGCGCTCAGGTGCAAATGACACCCGAGGGCGATGGCAACATCGAGCCGCCCGTTGATGAAAAGCGGAGCCCGGTACATGTCGCAAATGGCTTTGATGGAAACCGCTTCTTCGTAGAAATTGCGTCCCGTCGCTCCCGGGTGACGGTGCTGAACGGCGACTTCTTTCGGGCTGCACGCCAAAAGCGCTGCCTGCAAGCGCGCGCACAGCAGCTCGGGTGCCAGCGTCCAATCGGTAATCAGCAGCACAGTGGGGTGAGGCGAAGGCATCGGAGTGACTCCTCATTGGCATCGGCGTTCATTTTTGGCACGGACAATCGCCCGAACCGAGACGCCGCGTTTGAAGCCGAAGCCGCTCACCTGGTACTGACGCACCATGGAACTTGGTTGGGGTTACCTGCTATTGGGTTTTCTACCGTTTTTCGCCGGTGCGGTGTTGCTGGGCATCGTCGCCCTGCGCATGTTGCTCGCCATGCGTGGGCTCAAGCGCTTGGTTGCCACCCGCTCCCAGGGAACCACTCCTTCGCCTCCGATGACTTTTGGCCTGCTGACGATTGGGTTCGGCAACATCGCCGTGGGTTTGATTTCACAGCAATGGGGCTGGGGAACGTTCTTGACTGGCGCATTTCACGTGCTGACGTCGGCCCTCAACTTTGCGCAAATCGCTTTGGGCGCGACCTTGCTCATCGTGACGTTGATGAAGTCGGAGCGAGACGCTTCAACGCGCTAACGGCCGACCAGCCCGTCAAGCGGGCTCGACGCTGACGCATACGCCTTCATCGGAATACGCCCGGCCAAAAACGCATCGCGGCCCGCTTCGACAGCCCACTTCATCGCGCGCGCCATGCGCACCGGCTCTTTCGCCGCGGCAATCGCGGTGTTCATCAAAATGGCATCGCAGCCGAGCTCCATCGCCACGGCCGCGTCTGACGCTGTGCCCACACCTGCATCGACAATCACCGGCACCTTCACCGCTTCGAGAATCAAGCGCAGGTTGTGCGGGTTGCGAATGCCCAAGCCAGACCCAATGGGAGCGGCCAACGGCATCACCGCAGCGCAGCCGATGTCGGCCAGCTTCTTGGCCGTAATCACGTCGTCGCTGGTGTACGGCAATACAGTGAAGCCCTCTTTCACCAAGACGCGCGCGGCTTTCAGCGTCTCTTCCACGTCGGGGTAGAGCGTCTTTTCGTCGCCCAGCACCTCGAGCTTCACCCATTTCGACAGGCCCAGCTCTTCAGCCAGGTGACAGGTGCGCACCGCGTCGTCGGCGGTGTAACAAGCGGCGGTGTTCGGCAAAAGCGTCACGTGCTCGCGGTTCACCCAGTTGAGCAGCGCGTCTTCGCCCTTGGCTTTCAAGTCCAACCGGCGCACCGCCACCGTTACCATTTGCGTGCCCGACGCTTCGTGGCACTGCTTCATCACCGCGTGCGACGGGTATTTCCCCGTGCCGACAATCAGGCGCGAAGAGAATGTTTTGCCGGCAATCACCAACGGCTTGTCTTGCGCTGTCATTGTCAACCGCCTCCGACGAAGGTGACGATCTCGATGTGATCGCCATTGTGTAACGTCACTTCAGTGTGCCGGGCCTTGCGTACCACCTCTGCGTTCACCTCGACGGCCACGCCTTCTGCCGACACATTCATCTGTTTCAGCAATGCCGCCACCGAGGTGCCCTCGGGTACGTGCTGCGGCTCGCCGTTCACGGTGACTGCGATGGCCACGTTAGGTCGCCGCCGGAGCGCTGGCGGGCTTCACCCCGGCGAACTGTTCTACCCACGGGCGAGGCCCCTGCAACGCCACCCGCTGCATGTAGAGCGACATGCCCCGTGCGCCGCCCAACTCTTCGCCGCCCCCCGCGCGCCCCGGGCCGCCGTGCAACAACCCCGGCAACGCCATGCCCGGTGAAATCGTCTGCCCGGCGACCT
Source organism: Myxococcaceae bacterium (assembly GCA_019694575.1). Taxonomy (GTDB): domain Bacteria; phylum Myxococcota; class Myxococcia; order Myxococcales; family Myxococcaceae; genus JAIBBR01. The sequence continues at coordinate 4,159 of JAIBBR010000121.1, read as the reverse complement.
TCTCACCGCTAATGGTGACGCGGCCATGAAACGGCGCGATGCCTCCCACCACTTCAGCCAAGAACGCTTTGTCGTCTGAATACACACTCGAGACGAGCCCTCCGCCTCCCGCGCTCACCAGCGCCACCAATTCAGCGTTATTCGAATAGGGCATTAAGGTCGCCACGGGCCCGAAGACTTCGTGCGCATTCACCACGTCGCTCGCGTCAGCTTTGGGTTGCCTGTGCACGAAGAGCGTGGGTGTCACGAAATAACCCTTCGCATGCCCTTCGACTGGCTTGGAGCCACCCAGCGCCACTTCAGCCACTTTCGCCAAGCGATCGATGCCCGCGCGAATGTCGCGCAGTTGGTTCGCGGTGGCCAAAGGCCCCATCGTCACCTTGTCTTCTGCCGGGTTGCCGACGCGCACTTCTTTGAGCCGTTCGACCAAGGCGTCGCGAATGCTGTTGAGCTGCGCCGCAGGTACGTAAATGCGGCGCACGGCGGTGCATTTTTGACCCGTCTTCTGCGAAATCTCTTTCGCTACGTCAGTGAGAAACATGTTCAGTGTCTCGGTGCCTTCAGTCGCGTCGGGCCCGAGCAGCGCTGAGTTCAAGCTGTCGGCTTCGACGTTCACGTGCACGTTGTGACGCACCAAGCTCTCGGTCTTGCGCAGCGTGGCGGCGGTGTCGCCTGACCCGGTGAAGGCGAGCACGTCTTGCCCCGAGAGGTGATTGAGCAAGTCACCCACGTTGCCGCAGACGAACGAGAACGCTCCCGCGGGGAACACCTTGGCCTCGACCCACAGCTCGGCGATGCGGTGCGCCATCAGCGCTGTCGAGGTGGCGGGCTTGGTAATCACCGGCATGCCCGCGGCGATGGCCACGGCGAGCTTCTCGGCCATGCCCCACGCGGGAAAATTGAAGGCGTTGATATGCACCGCCACGCCCGCGCGCGGAGTCCACACGTGTTGCCCATAAAGCCGCGCCGAGCGACCCAGCGCCGTGCCGTCGCCGTCGGCGAGCACCCGCGTCTCACCAAGCTTGGCTGCCAATTCGGCGTAAAAATTCAGCGTGGCCGCGGCGCCGTCGATGTCGAACTTGGCGTCAGAGCGGGTATTGCCGGCGTTGATGATGCCCAGTTTAATCAGGTCTTCGCGGTGATCATTGATCACCTGGGCGGCGCGCTTGAGCACTTCGGCCCGCCCAGCGAACGTCAGCCCGTGCAGTGACTTCACCCCTTCAGTGCGCGCGTACGAAACCGCCGCTGCGAAGTCCACCCCGCCGGTCGAAGCCTCGGCCACCACTTCTTCGGTCGCGGGGTTGTAAAGCGCCGTCTTGTTGCCTTGGCCCGCAACCCACTTGCCACTCAAATAGCTCGTCAAAGTCGTCGTCATCGTGGCCGGGCACCCTACATGAGGGGCTAGGCTGTTGTCTCGTGATCGACATTCATCAACTCCATGCGCGGTGCCCGGTGGCCGACGGCCATGCCGATTCGTTGATGTGGAACCGCGACCTCAATGAAAAAAGCGACAAGGGGCATGTCGATTTTCCGCGGCTCAAAGAAGCGGGCGTAAAGATTCAATGCTTCACGGTGGTGACGCGCGGCTTTCCCCTCATCGACATGTTCAGCGCATTCGCGCGACGACAGAACTGGCCAAAAGAGGCGCGCCAAGGCGAATGGAACCGCTGCCAATTTCAGGTCAATCACCTGCACGCGCTGTGTGGCCGCTCGAACGGCGCCGCGGCGGTGGCGGGCTCACGCACTGACTTAGAATCGAACCTCTCTGCCGGTCGCTTGTCGGCTGTGCTGGGCATCGAAGGCGGCCATGCGCTTGAAGGCCAAGTCGAACGGGTGAGAGCGCTGCATCAACAAGGGGTGCGTTTCTTGGGGCTCACCCACCTCACCAATAACGAGCTGGGAGGCTCGAGCTACCCGTTCATGGGCGACCGCGGGTTGACGCCGCTGGGCCAGCAAGTGCTCGACGAAATGGCAGCGTGCGGCATGTTGGTCGACACCGCGCATGCGTCACACCACACGTTAGAAGACGTGTTGGCGCACCCCACCGCTCGGCCGTTCTGCTCGCACGGAGGCGTCAACGGCGCCAAGAAAAGTTGGCGCAATTTGCCCGACTGGGCCTTAAAGAAAATCGCCGACAAGGGTGGGGTGGTGGGCATCATCTTCGCCACTGTTTACGTGGGCGGTAACACATGGGACCACGTGGCCCGTCACATCGAGCACGCAGTGAATGTGATGGGAGAAGACGCGGTGAGCTTGGGCTCTGACTTCGATGGCTTCGTGCCGCTGCCCAAGGGCATGCGCGACGTGCGCGATCTGTACCAGCTGACTGAAACGCTGGTTCGGCGCGGTTTGACGGAAGCGCGCATCGAGAAGATTCTCGGTGGCAACATGAAGCGGCTCTTCACTGAAACGCTGGGCTGAATCAGGTGCTGGCTTCGACGGGTGGTGCGGCAGACGGAGCCAACACCTTGCGCTCGTACCAAGAGAAGTACACCCGCATTTCGATCACCGGCAGAAGCAGCGCCGCCAAAGAAATCAACGCCACCTTGATGTTCAGCGCCTTGAACACGGCGGCCACCTTGTCATGCAGCGCGCGCTCTAAAATTTGAAAGAAGTTGTCGTCGAGCCGCGAAAGGTCCATCTCGCGAATCACGTCGATGGAAAAGCGCACCGTGTCTTTGTCCAGCCCCAGCGAATCTCCAGCCCGGCCCATGCCATATGCGATAGCGGCGCCCAACCCTGCGGTGATCACCCACTTGCCTGTATTCAACGTGACGTAGTTCACCGCGCGGGCGCGTTGCTGTTCCCACCAGCTGTCGTCTTTGGGCGCGTAATACAGTTTGGAGAGCACGTTCTGCGCCGCTTCATCGAGCGAATACTCTTTGTTCGGGTCCCATTCGACCTGGGTGGTGAGCCACTCCTTCATCGCCGGCAACTTGGCGCGAACCAGCGGCCCCAGCGTGTCGGCAATGCGTGCGTCGACTTCGTTGTGCGAAGCCCGCACCGCGCCGAAAGCACCCGCCGACGCCATGAAGACGAGCAGCAAATACGGGTAGACGACGAACGTGAGCCGATTCCACCAAGTGTGCTTGCGCTGGAGCACACCCTTGCGCGCGATGATGAAGAGCAGCGGAAGTGCCAACACGAAGCCCAAGGTAGCCCAGAGCAAAACGGTGCCGCCGACGATCGCCAACAGCTTGAGTATCGGCTCGGCGATGACGCTGAGATTACTGGCAGAAGCAGTCATGGGCGTATGACGCGTCTTCGCCGCTTCAGTTGCACCCAGTTACCGCGGTGTTCTGCTCTGTCACGTCCTCGGGGCACGAAGGCCAAACCAATGTCTGACATATGTAAAGGTTATATGCTGATGTCGCGACATAAGTTTTCCATACGTCAGACAAGACAACCCCCCGCGCTCCTCAAGGCCTTTCGAACCATCGAGAAGCCTCAAACGATCGAAAATTGACCCCAACCCCACGGGGCCGTGATAGTGCCGCGCATCTTCTTGGCCGGTTACTTTTCACGGGTTTAAACGACTATGCGCCGATTTGCTTTGATTGCGTCTTTGGGTCTCTTCGCTGCTTGTGGTGGTGGAAGCAAAGAGGGCGAAAAATGCAACACCGACGGTTTCGTCTGCGCTGACAGCAACACTGCGCTGCAATGCTTTGGAGGCGTGTGGGTAGGGCTGCCCTGCCGCGGCACCGACGGATGCAAGCGGGCGGGTGACTCGATTACCTGCGACATGAACGGCAACGTCGCGGGCGACACCTGCGCCACATCAGTCGATGAGCGCGCCGGCGTCTGCGCCCCCGACGGCCTGGCGCTGCTGCAATGCCGCGACCGCAAGTTGGTAGCCACGCAGACCTGCAGGAGCTGTAGCGTCGTAGACGGCACCGTCAAGTGCCAACCGTAGATTGAGCCGATCTTGGGCGATCTCTTCGTTGGACGCTGCGGTTCGTGCTCACGGCCATACGGCGGCCGCTCCGCGCGAGCCTCGCGTCCGCCTCGACCTCGCCTCAAGCTCGGCTCAATGTGTTTCGGGTTGCCGGTTGGTGGGTGAGTTGTTGGTTGGCGGTTGTTGGTTGGCGGTTGTTGGTTGGCGGTTGTTGGTTGGCGGTTGTTGGTTGGCGGTTGTTGGTTGGCGGTTGTTGGTTGGCGG
>JAIBBR010000120.1 GCA_019694575.1 Myxococcaceae bacterium | reverse complement strand
GAACGACCGACGAACGCGACTCCGCGCTGCGCGCCACCTTTACTCGTTTTCAGCGCTCCCCTCGCCTCATCGCCAATCATGTCGCCCGCTTTCAATGATCCACAATCACCGAGAAGCTGTTTAGCTCGGCGCCCGCATGCGTGGACCAGAAGAAGCATTCGGTGGGCCCCAGCCCCAGCTCGCGGACGACCGACTCGAGCGCGAAGCCTTCCCACGAGGCGCTGACCAAGGGGTGTACATCGAGCGCGGTGCGTGAGCCGATGCCCAGCAGCGTGTGCAACAGCCCCGGGTCGCGGAAATAGAGCTTGGGAGCCTTTACTTGACGCTTGGCAACATTGGCGAACCAAGGCTGAAGCTGCCGCACCATGAATGTCGCGGTGAGCAGGTCGATGTAGCTGGCAACTGTCTTGTGGTCTGCTCCGAAGGCCCGGCCGAGCTCCGAGAAGTTCAAGACCTGGCCGTGCACGTGGGCCAACATCATCCAAAAACGGCGCAAGGTGACCGAAGGTACCCTTACGCCGAATGATGCGAGGTCGCGCTCGAGAAACGTGGTGACGTATTGCCGCAGCCACGAGAAGGCATCAGCCTCGGTGCGCGCCAGCCACGCCCGAGGAAAACCGCCACGCAGCCACAACCGCTCGAGCCCAATCACCTCGTGGTGCGAGAAGGGGGTCAGCTCGTACAGCGCCGCGCGGCCGGTCAAAGACTCGCTGCTTTGCCGAAGCAGATTTCCCGACGCGCTCCCCAACACCAAAAAGCGGCGGTTCTTCACCCGCTGATCAACCAACACGCGCAGCACCGGGAACAGCTCGGGGCTGAGCTGCACCTCATCGATGACAATCAAACCCTCGAGCGGCTCGAGCGCCAGAGCGCCGAACAGGTTACCGGATCGTCACGAGGGGCTTAAGACCGAAGCGAGGCGGGCGCCCGAGGAAGGAGCCTAAGGAGGCGTGCCGTTGGGCACGTCGAGGAGCGGACTGACGAGGCCGCAGGCCGCAGCGAGAGGATCGGCAGCCGCAGTAGGTCGGGTAACCTGTTCGGTGCTCTAGGTAAGGGTTCTGTAACTGGGTGCGCACCCGCGCGTCTTCGAGGTCAAAGCGCGTCACCGGCCCCCGCTTGAAAACACTGCTATTGGCCAGATCTTTCGCCAGGGTGGTCTTGCCGCACTGACGCGGACCCACCAGCGTTACCACTGGGTGGGTGCGAAAAAGGTCGCGAATCGCGTTGAGCGCTCTAATTCGTTTCATATAGCTATCTTGAAAATAGGGATATTACCTCCCAATTTTCAAGACTCGTCGTTCTGAATGAGACGCGGCGCGCGTGGCGAAGCGCACTTAAGGTTGAAGGTTTTCGTTCGCCGGTCGCCGCATCGCTTTGAACGCGCACCATGCCGTTACGCCGAACAAGGCGCCTCTTGCGCAGGCCCAGAACAGCTCCCAGGTATTGGCGGTGGCGCGCTCGTCGAAGTGCACGCTGAACGCAGCGCCGAGAGTGGTTGCGAGCAGCAGGGTGACTTGGGCTCGTCGGTCGATGTCGGCAATTTCGGCCGTCACCGCCGGCCGCGCGCGAACCAGCCACAGCGCCATCAGTACCAGGCCCACCACAGTCGAAGCATGCTGGAGCAGGTTGGCGAGCGGAATTTCTCCCCAGTTCAAAGGCAGCTCCACCGTCTGCCCGGGGTAGAGCACACGCGCCGGCCAGCGGGTGCGGTGGGTGAAACCGTCCCACAGTAAATGGGTGAGCGCTCCCAGCCAGAGCGCGAGTGCTGTTTGCGCCCACTGCCGCGGCGAGCGGGGAAAAAACCAGCTGCGTAAGAGTTCTGCCAGTGGGCGGCCGAGGAGCCGGGGCATCGCTGGGCGCAGCAAGGGGGCACAGAGCTCGAGCCAGGTGAGGGCCAACAGCCCAGAAGGAAGGCTGAAGAGAACAGTGCCTGCAAGTGAGTGGGTGAAAAGCCCGCTGAAGCCGATGAGGTACGCGAAGTCAGGCGTGCATGAGCCGACGATGAGCGCCGCGGCTGGCAAGACGCGCGGTGCGAGCCAGTGAAGCGGCCAGACAGCCGCGGCGTGTGAGGGAAAAGTCAGCGGCATGGGTGTCTGTCTGGCGGCAATGCCAGTGCCGTGCCGAGTTGCTGCTTGGCCTCTGGTCTTCTTAAAACGAACCCGCAACTCTCGCGCGTCGGGGCCACCGCGGTTGAGCGGCGATAGTGTGTGCCAAACGGTGAAAACTTTTCACCAAACGGCACACACTTCTTTTGAAGTGCCTACTTGGGCCACATCGATAGGCGAACGGAGCCTCTCAAGCCGCATGCGTCGATGAGAGCAAAGTGGCTTCCAAGAAGCTTTAAGGGAGACACCCCAAGCCACTGCGCTCTCATTAAAGCCTGGAGGCTGGCGAAGAAAAGACACATCAAGGGCTCGCGTTTATGCGGCGCTCAACGAAGCGCGATGCACATTAAAAAAAGGGCGCGACGAGCCCGGCGGCGATGGCAATGCCGCCCCACTTCTTCGGGTTAGTCGAGCTTGCGAAAATGAACAACGCTGCTCCGCTCGTCAGCCCCAGCAACAGGGTGAAGCCCACGAACAAGCGGTACATCCCCATGCCCGCGTCGAAATACGTCAAGTTGGCCTGGGTGTGAGCAAGCTTGTCGGAAACGAACTTCGCGCCGAAGCAACAAAGCCAATCGAGAAAGGCAACCAGTCGCAGCGCATGACCACGTCTAACCCGTATGGGGGGAGCCGACGAACGACAATAGGTAAAGTCTGACACCTGGCCACTTTCGAAGCGCGCGGTCGATCAACTTGCCGAACGAGGACGCCCTGCTTTGAAAATGAGCTCAGTGGTCCGGCATCTTCAAGCTGGCGTCTTGGCCGAACGTGCCACGCAAGGTGCGGCCTGAGTAACCGCCTGGCCAACCGCCTCCCCTGATACTGCCATCGCTGGCGACATTGAGAATCGCCCAGTTGATTTCAAATGGAGAACCCTGCTTGCCCACGGCTTTGACGGCCATGTCGCTCCACTCGAGGCTGTTGCGATACGTTTTGTCGTCGGAAATGAGCGCCCATTTCCCCGGCTCGAATTCACGCGCTTTTTGCGTCGCCTTGTCTTTGGCGGTGGCCAGGGCGGCTGCTTCGCTCTCGAAGGCCAGTTGGTCCAAGCGGTACACGCCAATCAGCTTGCCGTTGACGCGTTGGCGACCGAAGTCGAGCGTGGCCGCGGCATCGTTCTGCCAAACGAAAATGACGTCTTTGAAAGGCTCCTCAGGCATGCCGCCGCTCTCTTTGGAGTGCGTCCACATTTCAAAGTTGACCTTGGTGCTCTTGAAAGCCGGGTCTTCGACGGTCAGAAGCTTGTCGCCCGCCGTGCCCGCCACTTCGGGCTTTACAATGGCATTCGCGGCAGCAAAGCGCTCGAGCAGTACCTTCACGCCGGCGTTGTCTTTGAGCACGGTATCGAGCGCCGGGTTAGCGGTTCGCAAGTGCGCGTAGCCGTCATGGGCGACAACGGCAGGCTTCAGGTCGATAGACGCGGCGGCGGCGTGGGCGATGCCAAAGTTGTCGACCTTGAGCACAGGCGTCATCGCTGGCTCAACTTTGCCATGGGCCAACGCGGCGACACCGTGGGCGTTGGCCGCCTTCGCCGCTATCGGGGTATTGGCTGGGTGAACACCTTTGAAGGGAATCGCTGACATGGTTTTCCTTTGGTGAGGTTTAGAAAAAATGTGAAGCCGTAAAGGCGTCATCGGTTTGGGTGTGCCAAAAGTTGTTTGAATTCGGGAGCCGTTTGTTGATGCAATAAGTCCTTAAATTTTAATGTCTTTGTGTCTGTTGTTCGTTTGATGGGTGACGTTTCTGGTCAACCACCCTGTCGCGGTTGACGATTGCCCGTTGAGTTGACGAAAGGCCGTTGTCGATTCTCTACCCGCTGAAAAATTGCGGCCTTGTGCGTGGCCTCTACACTTCGCCCATGCGTGAAATCGTCAACCAGGCGCTTCAGAAGCTGCTGAATGAATATCCCGAGGGAATCTCGAGCACGCAACTGGCTGAAGTCGCTGGCATTTCGCGGCAGGCAGCCCACAAGCAGCTGCGCAAGTTGCTCGATGCGAGACAGCTGACGGCAACAGGCAAGGCCCGGGCGTGCCGCTACCAGTCAGTGGCGGTGGCGCCGAAAGTCACTCCCTTGCGCCAGCGGCTCGAGGTCGCCAGTGCGGGCTCGTCGTACCGGTTGTCGGCGCGGCTGCTGCTCGACGGGGTTGAAGCGGGCGAAGTGACGCTCGACTTCACCGGAGTCGCCGAGCTGGGCGAGGAATTTCTCGATGAAATTTTTCACGTATGGGCCCCCGCGCATTCGGCGGTGACGCTGCGGGTGGCGCATTTGCCAGCGCGCTTTGCGCCCATGCTTTTCAACTTGGGTCAGTTGCGTGGGCCCGAAGTGGGTGTGCAGAATCGCGCGGGTTAGCCACAACCTGCCTGTCGTTGGCGCTCGCATTTCTCTCGCCCAAGGTCGTTCATGAAAAACCTCTCTCGAAACAGAAGGCTGGCGGCATGTCTGCTCGTCTTTTGGGGTGCAGCTGCTTGTGATGCAACCCTCGTCGCCATTTACGACGGGGGCGTCGATGCCGGCAATTCCGTGATGGGTACGGGAGGTGGAGCCGGCGGGGGTGGCGGCGGTGCCATGCTGCCCAATGACGATGGAGGCGCCATGCCCTCAGATGCTGGCTTGGTCACCTCGGTTCATTTCGTACAAGGGGCGGCCGGCTGCCAAGCCATCGGCATCGAGAATGACGTCAACTTAGGCGGCTACCATACTGACCGCTATGGTTGGAATGACGACCAATGCCAGCGGCGCACGGCGGCCTTGGTGCGCAACAACGCCACCGACCCTGGCGGCTCGCGGGGCGGCTACCTGCGTGAATTAACGTGGAAAAACGGCAACACAGACATTACTGCTCGCGGCACCAATGCCAATGGTTGGAATGGCTGGGGTTATGTGGTGAATCACTACGGCAACAGCGCGGCGCTTTCGAAGTCGCGCATGGGCACTTTTCGCACCGTGCTGTCGGGCCGGCACCACGCGATTCACGAATTCAAATTACAAATGAGCCCCGGTGGCCCCGTCGACGTCACCGTGCAGTGGGTGTTTCGCACCGGCGTGAGCCACCCGATTTACGCCATTACCTATGACGCGACGCCCGCCGGCCCCAACGCGGTGAACGCCGACACCCGGGCGCCGTACGGAGAGCTGGCGTTCGAAGGCACCGCTGGCGCCATTGGAGGCATAGGCTGGGGCGACAAGTACCGCTTCACCACCACCGGCGCAGGGCCGCTCACCGTCGCTTCGAGCTGGGAATACACGCAAGCCAACAGCGTGCCGTACGTGCGCATGTGGTCGCAGGGCAGCGACGCCGAAATGGGGGCGGTGCAATCGCAGTCGTGGGAGCAGCACGTGGCAGGAGGCGACTACGGCAGCGGTCAACTGGCAGCCAGTTGTTGGGGTAAGAGCAGCGCCAACAAGGGTGCCAATTGCAGCGCGGCGGCCCAGTTGATGCCGCTCGACTGGTTGTGGCCGTTTCAACTCAACCAATATGAATTGCCCTTTACCAATGCCTCACACCGCTTGGCGTGGGGCTCGCAGTACGGCGCCATCGGGCAAACCAATGTGTCTGCGTTTGGCAAGACGTTTTCGGGTTACCCGCGCGTCAGCTATTCGGTGTTCATGACGGTGGGGCCCAAGTCGGCGCAGACCACCCTGAAGCAGGTCGAAGGCCTAGAGCGTATTTTGGGCGCGACCCTCACCGCCAGCGAAGGCACGGTGGTGACGAGTGGCCCGGCAGGCGTGGGCCGCGGTGACACGGCGGTGTTTTCTCTCGCGGGCTACAACCCGGCCTTTGCGAGCTGGGACGTGCAGACCGCGAGCAACCGCGCCACCGTGACGCTCGACGCCAAGGCCGGCGCGCTGGAAAAACCGCTGCTGCGCTTCAATGGTTTCACCGCCGCGCAGCTTTCGAAAGTGACTGTCGATGGGCAAGCGCTCGCCGCCGACACCGGCTATTTCGCCACCGTCGACGCGCCGTCACAAACGGTGTGGCTTACTTTAAATGGCGTGGTGTCTGGGCCCGCCGTGGTGCATATCGAATAGCGATGAAAATCGTGCTCCCCGGGGGGACCGGGCAAATAGGTGCCTTGCTCACACAGGCATTTCTTGCCGAGGGGCATGAAGTGGTGGTGGTGGCCCGCAGCCGTTCGAAGTGGGTACGCACCGTCACGTGGGACGGCAAGACGCTCGGCGAGTGGGCCCGTGAGCTCGACGGCGCCGATGCCGTGGTGAACCTCGCCGGCCGCACCGTCAATGCCCGGCAGACCGACGCCAATTTGAAAGAGATGATGGCGTCGCGTGTCGATTCTACGCGGGTGGTGGGTGAGGCCATTGCCCAGGCGAAAAAGCCTCCCAAGGTGTGGTTGCAGGCGAGCGCCGCCACGATTTATGCGCACCGTTACGATGCTCCGAATGACGAGGCCACCGGCATCATTGGTGGTGCCGAGCCGGGAGTGCCCGCGTACTGGGCGCGCAGTGTCGACATCGCCCGTGAGTGGGAGCGGGCCCAGCGTGAGGCGAATACGCCGCGCACGCGCAAGGTGGTGTTGCGTACCACCTTGGTGATGAGCCCCGGAGCGGGTGGGGTGTTCGACGTGCTGACCAATTTGACGCGCTTTGGCTTGGGCGGCGCGTTGGGTGACGGTGAGCAGTACGTTTCGTGGATTCATGACCGAGACTTTGCCGAAGCGGTGAAGTGGCTCATCGCCCACGAAGAATTGGCGGGTGAGTTCAACCTGGGGTCGCCCAACCCTCTGCCGCAGAAAGAGTTCATGCGGGTGTTGCGCGCCGCGTACGGCATGCCCATAGGTTTGCCGGCCACCAAGTGGATGGCGAAGGTCGGCGCGCGGGTGATGAATACCGACACCGAGCTGATTTTAAAAAGCCGGCGGGTAGCGCCTGCGCGGCTTTTGCAGTCGGGTTTTACTTTTGTTTTTCCCCATTGGGAAGCAGCGGCCAAAGACTTGGTGGCGCGCTGGCGCGAAGAGAGGAAACAACAGTGAAACGGCATCGCATTTTCGTCGGCAAAGATGTGCACAAGTTTTCGTCGGCGCACATGTCGCTTTTTCCCGATGGCAGCAAAGAGCGCATTCACGGGCACAACTTTCGGGTGTCGGTGAGCCTGGTGGTGAAAGACACGCGGGTAGAAAACATGGTCGACTTCGCGCTGCTCAAGTCGGCGCTGGTGGAGCAATGCCGCGAGTGGGACCAGCGTTTGCTGCTGCCCGCACAAGCGCCGTCGCTGAAAGTCACCCGGCAAGACGCGACAGAGACTGAATTCACCTTTTGTGGGAAGCGCTATGTGGTTCCGGCTGATGAGGTGACGCTGTTGCCGATGACGAACGTGGTGGTTGAAACGCTCGCCGAAGGGTTTGCGCGTGCGTACGTGAAGCGGTTGGGTGCGGCGCTCAGGCCTGGCGTGGTTGAAGCGGTGGAGGTGACAGTGACTGAATCAGAAGGGCAGGGCGGTGTATTCGAAGCGTCGCTCGATGAGCTAATCAGCTGATTACGGTGTTTTCTGCATATTTATGTCTCGAACGATAATTCATTTAATGGTTGTTTTGACGGTGAGCGCGAGCGCGTGCTTGCCGGGAGTGTTTTCTCAAAACAACCCTGACGCCGCTGAAGAAACACCTGACGCAGGGCACCCCGATGCGGGCATGTCTGACGCTGGGGGAGCCGACGCCGGTCTACCGTTCGATGCAGGCAATGATGCGGGCAGTGTGGCGCGTTATGTCTACGTGGCGACTGGTTCTTCAGTGTCGACGTTTGAGCTCGAGCTCGACGGGGGAACGCTGGCACCGCTCGGCGCTGTCAGCACGGGCGGAGGCTCGACGTTCGCAGCCGTCAACCCGGCGCATACGCAACTCTATGTGGTTGGCTCGGGGAGCACCGGCCTCGTCAAGGCGTACGCCATCAACCCTGCTGACGGTGGGCTTACTTTTTTGAATGAGGTTTCGACAGAAGGCACCGGCCCTTCACACGTCGTCGTCGACCGAAGCGGCAAGTGGGTATTGGCCGCGAACAACGGTTCGGGCTCGGTGGCGGTGTTGCCCGTGCACGCCGATGGAATGCTCGGCGCCGCCACTGACAGTGAAGACACCGGCGTCAACGCGCATCAAATCGTCGTCGACCCGGCGAATAAGTTTGTCTTTGTACCCACGTTGGGAGGCGATTGCGTTTTGCAATATGTCTTCGATGCCGACGCCGGGCTGCTGACGGCCAATACGCCCGCGAAAATCGACACCGTTACCGACGCCGGGCCGCGCCACATGGACTTTCACCCCAATGGCAAGTTTGCGTATTTGATTAACGAGCGAAACAACACGATGACCGCTTATGCCTTTGACGCGGTGGTGGGCACGTTGTCTGAAGTGCAGACCGTCAACACCCTGCCTTCAGGTTTCGCCGACACGAGCTACTGCGCCGATGTGCACGTGCACCCGAATGGTAAATTTCTCTACGGCTCAAACCGTGGCCACAACAGCATCGTCGTCTTCGCGCTGAACCCAAGCACCGGAGAAATGACGCTCGTCGAGCACGTGCCCACCGGTGGAGACTGGCCGCGAAATTTCACCATCGACCCCAGTGGTACGTTGCTATTCGTCGCCAACCAATATTCTGGAGACATTCATGCCTTCGCCATCAACCAGAGCGATGGAAAGCTGACGCCACTGGGTGAGGCCACGATGGTCAGCGGGCCCGCTTTTGTCGGCATCGTGACGCAGCCGCGGTGAAATGACATATTCTGCGCAAGTAAACCGGTCAGCGGCCGGGCACGAGGTAGGCAACCAGCACCGCGGCCGCGACGATGGCCGACAAAATGAGAACGGGCGCCAGGTTGCTTCGTGGAGGGCGAATTTCACCTTGCTCAACGCCGCGTGCTTCGTGGGCCAGGCAGTCTTCACACAAGGGGGGATTTCCCAAGGCTGCGCAGGCTGTGCAGAGAAATGTTCCGCACCGGTCGCACGTGGCGATAGCGGGGTTTTCGTGCACTGGACACAAGGCATCTGCGACCGAGAGGGTGGCTTCTGCCTCTGGCCGCGGCACGGCAGACAGCAGCGCATGGGCATGCTCGGCGTCGCGTTCTGCCACCAACACCCGGGGCTTCACCGCAATCATCAGCTGCTGCCCAGAAATCAATGACGCGTGGTGCTCACCTTGAGCGACATACGAAATGCCTTCACCGTCGAGCAGGCTCTTGATGAGCGCCAATTCCATTTGATCAGCGCATTCATGAAGCAACACCAAACGTGTTCCCTCAACGTTGTGTGCCATTAGTTGTCTGCCGTCGTCAACGTGAAGGTTGAATTGGCCACATAACCAAACACGCCGATGTAGAGCGTGCCGCTTTGCGTCGCGGTGTACGTCAACTGCTCGACGCTGGTGTCGCCCTCGCTGGCGGCGTCATAAGTTTGATCAGTCGGCGCGCTCCCGAAGCGCACGTATAAGTCGACGTCGCCGGTGCCGGTGGTGCGAACCACGACGCGCCGCCCAGCGGGAACAGCGAGGGTAAAGACTTTCATTTGATTCGCCGCGGCTGAGCCCGAAACGTTGAGATGGCTGAACGAACCGCCATCGACCGTGTCGCCTCCTCCGTCAGGGCGGCCCGCGTCAGGTGCGCCCGTCGTGCCGATGTACGCCACGCGCAACGAGAAAGTCGAAGCCGTGTAACCCTGCACGCCGACGTACAAACCGCCTGGGCCTTGGCCGGTGCACACTTCATGGGCGGTGTCTTCGTACGGCCGGCAGTCGAACAGCACTTCGGTGGGAGCCGCGCCCATGCGGGTGTGCAAGTCAGCGTCGCCCGTGCCGCTCAAAGTCACGCTGTAGTTCCCCGGGCCCGTGGGGTAGGGGCCAAATTGCTTCCACTCGCCGGCGGCCACCGTCGCATTCTCGGTGCGCACCACTTCGCCCATGGTGTGGGTACCTGCGTCGACAGTGCCTTGGCCGGCTGACTCCATCACCATCGACTTCACGGTTTGGTAGCTGATGGCGCCCTCGGCCACCGTCTGCGCTCCAGGCCCCGTAGGCAGCCACAAAAAGTCGGGGTGCTCTTGCTTGCTGTGACCCACCCACTCGCCGCCGATGATTTTGCCAGCCGCGTCGAGCTCGAGCACGTACTCGTAGTTGTCAACGTGCGTGTACGAGTCGATGCGCGGGCCAATGTAGCCGACATAGGCGTCTGATTCGCCGATGTACGTCACTTCTGTGCGCAAATAATAGAATTGGCGTGCCTGGTTATTAAAGACATAGCCGCCGTCGTTCTGCGGCGCGCTCAAGGTTATGTCTATTGTGTAGCTCTGCACCGCCGCATGGCCGAACACTGAAATGTAAACGCTGCTCTGGCCCAGCGGCACGGTGAGCTGACACTGCTCGTTGGAGTCTCTGTCGACATACGGCCGGCAGTTGTGCTGCGAGCTGGTGGGCTGCGCGCCGTAACGCACGTAGAGGTCGCCATCGCCTTGGCCCGACAACTTCACCGTCAACACTTGGCCGGGGCGCACCGTCAACGCCGGCGCGTGAAACCAGGCTCCGGCTGCCAATGAACCGGTGTAACGCTGCGTGGTGGGGGTGTTTGACACGGTGGGCACGCCGATGAGCTGGTTGGCTTGAGCGGCGGTGACGGCACGCTTCTCGAGCACGCGGTAACCGCGCAACGGCTGGTTCCACACTTCGTAATTGAGGGTACGGTCTTCGGCGAACGACTGCTTCATCTTGCCCAGGTAGTTCGCGAGCAGCACGTGGTAGGTGCCGGCGTTGGTGTCGCGGCACTCGCTGTTGGCGTTGCTGGGGCGGCCGTACTCGTCGAGGCGCAAACCTCCCCCGTCGGGAGCGCCGTTGTTCTTGTCGCAGCGCAGTGAAACGAATTGGGTGGTGGCGCCGTCGTGCACCAGCGAAGCGAGCGCTTTCAGGTCAGGCACTTGAAAGGTGACCCCGTTGCGCACCACGCTGTTTTTCGGCTCGGGAAACAGAATCGCCGCCGGTGTCCACGCGTGGCAAATGCCCCACCAAGTGGGTATGCAACGGCCTTTGTCTTTGCCCCGGCGCTTGGCGCATTCCAATGCTTCACCGGTTTCACTCGTGCACTCAGTGTTGCTGCTGCACTCTTTCTGGCCCACCGCCGAATCGATGCCACGCATGCGCGACACTTTGTCTTCGACTTGGCTGCCGCCGAAGGCCTTCTCGTATTTCAACGACGGAGAATCGGCGCCGTCCCACGCGTGGTTGATGCTGTCTTCGTAAGTGGGCCAGTAGCTGCCCGCCCAAGGAATTTTCTCTGCTTCACCGTTCATCGGCAGGGCTTCGAGCTTCATTTCCAAGTTGGTGCTGAAGAGCGACGGGTTGTCGCGGGAGCTCCAGGTTTCTTTCTGACGCGACGACTGCGAGGGCTCGCTCGTCTCGCTGCCCGAAAATTCACCGGCGGGCATCACGCACGCGCTCGCGAACATCAGCGCTGCGGTTGAGAGCGTGGAAAAGCGATTCAATTTTGAGTGATTCATGACGGCGGGCCCTTTGAGGTGAAGCAGATAGACGCTTGACCCCAAGACGGCCTGGTGTGTGCACGGTTGCATTGAGGCAGGGGCCCGTTTTCCATCGGGCTTTTGACGAATGGCGCAATGCGATGGAGTTTCAGCTGTTTACAGACAATCAACGTGCGCTGGTCGTTGATGACGTGCCTTCGACGCAACCTCGCCCGACTCCCTTCGTCATTTCTTCAACTTTTTCAACCCAAGGAACCCACCCATGCTGCTGCGCACAATGTTTCTGTTGTCAGGCCTGCTGATGATCACCTCGTGTGGAACCCTGCCTCCCCCAGAGGGGACAGGTGGAGGCAACGGCACGGGCACCGGTGGCGGCGCAGATGAAATGCGCAAGTCGTTGGTGAGCGGCAGTCGATTGAAAGCCCGGGTAGTGAAAGGCGCCGACGGTTCGATGTCTCCCGTACTGACGCTGCACGGCTTGCCGACGGCCATCTTTTTTGATTCGCAGCGCAACGAAGACTGTTGGGCCCAAAAATCAGTGGGCGGTGTCATTCGTTGCCTGCCAATGATCAGCTATTCCAACGTTTACGGTGATGCGAGCTGCACGGGCTTGCCGCTTGTTGTCGCCAGCGACCTTGAAGACGACCCGATTACCGGCGAGAAGAATGCTTCTGCGATTTACGTGGAGAACATTGACACCGTGCACCTGAAATATTTCGGGCCAGGAACCGAACACACGGGGCCCATTTTTTATCTGTCTGGTTCAAATTGCGCGCCGACGTCTCGTGGCAGCAGTCGCTACTACGTGCGGGGCTCCGAAATTCTTCCGACCGAGTTTGTCGAGATGAAGCCCGGGCTTTTGTAGCCCCGCCCGCTGCGCTGTAGCGCTTTGACTGCGCGCTGCTATAAGGCCGCCCAAAATGGCGGGAGATACTTCACACGTTTTTCAATCGCTCGCGGCCAACGGCGCCATCGTGGTGGCGAAGGGCATTGCTGCAGTGCTGACGGGCTCGGGCGCGATGCTGGCCGAGACCATTCATTCAGCGGCCGATTGCGCGAACCAACTGCTGCTGCTCGTGGGCATCAAAAAAGCCGACAAGCCGGCTGATGATCAGCACCCACTGGGCTATGGGCGCTCGGTTTATTTCTGGTCGTTCTTGGTGGCGATGCTGCTCTTTAGCTTGGGCGGCATGTTCTCTATCTACGAGGGCGTGCACAAGTTGCAGCACCCTGAGCCGGTGGAGCGCTTGGGCATCGCGGTGTCGATTCTCGTTTTCTCATTGCTGATTGAAGGCTGGGCCACGATTGGCAATTTGAAAGAAATGAAGAAGCGCCGCGGCGACACGCCGCTCTTCAAATACCTGCGCGACACCAAAGATTCTGACTTGGTGGTGATTTTCGGAGAGAACGCCGCGGCCGTGGTGGGCTTGACGTGCGCGCTGGCGGCATTGGGCGCGGCGGCGGTGACGGGTGACGGCCGCTACGACGCGGTAGGCAGCTTGTTGGTGGGCATTGTGCTGGTGGCGGTGGCGATTTTTCTCGCGATTGAAATTCAGTCGCTGCTCATCGGCGAATCGGCCGACCCGGCGATTGAAAAAGCCGTGCGCGCATCGGTTGAACGTCACCCGGAAATTGAAGCGATGTTGCGGCTGATTACCATTCAACAAGGCCCCGGCCAGGTGATGGTGGCGATGAAGCTGAAGCTCAAGCCCAACTTAGATGGCGCTCAAGTGGTGGCCGCCATCAACACGGTAGAAGTGGAATTGAAGCGTGAAGTGCCTGACGTGAAGTGGTGTTTTGTCGAGCCTGATTGGGTGGCTTAAGTACAGCAGGGCTGGCCGCGCCCAGCCAAGCCGTGAGGTTAGTGAAGCCATGCACACCTAATGTGCACCGTTTCACAAAGGTGCCGCAGTGCCTGGGCATATTTTCACCAGCGGCTATTGTTTTCGAACGCAATGGCTGCACACGCGGCCAGGCGCCGAATACGGTGACGCAGAAGGGGTAGCGAGCCAGCGGCGATGGCAGTGAACCGGCTCGAAGAAGCGCTGTGGCAGTTCAATGTACCAGCGGATTTTTCCACCGAAGTTCTGGGAACCGCGCGAAGTCAGCGTCGAGAGAATACAGCGTGAGCCCATGCCCAATCGCCAACGCCGCTAAATGGGCCTCAGGGACGAGGTTTGCCACTACCGAACCGCGCGTCAAAAGGCTCTTCAAAATGCGTGGGTGCTCTTCGGTAGGTTCTGGAATCCAGACTGGCCCACATGCGAGCCAATCTTCAACCTGTGCCCAAGCACCGGTCATTGTTTCGGGTCGCGCATAAACCCGAGAATTGGTCACGATACGCAAGAACGCTAACAAGGACTGCCAAGGAATTCCTACCTTCACGGTTCCCCAGAGTTGTTCATCAAGCCACTTGCGCGCTGCTGCGTGGCGGGGCCCCTTGACGTGAGCCTCGAGCAGCAGATTTGCATCGATGAGCATCATTTGAATGACTCGCCTTCAATCACTGCGAGAACGTTCGAGACATCGTCAATCGACCCCACCAGACACTCGCCCGCGTCGTAGCTACGTGTTCGAGTTTTCCGGCGACGCAGCTGTGCGTCCGGAGCCGTGAGACCGGCTCGCAATGCGGCGTTAATCTCTTGTTTCAAAGAACGTTTGCTGTGAGCCATGGCGCGCTTGAGCAGCACTGCAACATCGTCGTCAATCGTAAGAGTGGTACGCATGCATCAAAACATAACCAGCTTGATGTCTTGATGTCACGCTAAGCATAGACGGCGCCTCGCTCTGACCTGGCGCGCCTTTTTCGCCGCCACGCTGGGGTTTTGAGCGCAAAAAGGACTGGGAAAATCAGCCCGCGCTAGCGCTTGCCTTAGGGGGCCTCGGTTGCTAGGAGCCGCGCACAAATGACAGCTTCTGTTTCGACGACTGGCCGCATTACCCAGGTGCTTGGACCCGTGGTGGACGTGGAATTTCCTCCCGGTGGTCTGCCCGAGGTGTACACCGCTCTCAAGGTAACCAACCCCGGCATCAGCAACCAGCCAGACAACTTGACCGTCGAAGTCGCGCAGCACTTGGGTGAAAATACCTGCCGCTGCATCGCCATGGACACGACCGACGGCTTGGCACGCGGTACGCCGGTGAAAAACACAGGGGCTCCCATTCAGGTGCCAGTGGGCGCGGGCACGTTGGGCCGCATTTTGAACGTCGTCGGTGCCCCGGTCGACGAGCTCGGCCCGGTGAAGTCGACCCAGACCTACGCCATTCACCGCACGGTGCCCAAGTTCACCGACCAGAACGTGCAAGTGCAAATGTTCGAGACCGGCATCAAGGTCATCGACTTGCTCTGCCCCTTCACCCGCGGCGGTAAAATTGGCCTCTTCGGTGGTGCCGGCGTCGGTAAGACAGTTCTCTTGATGGAGCTGATTCGCAACGCAGCCATCATCAAAGGCGGCTTCTCGGTGTTCGCCGGCGTCGGCGAGCGCACCCGCGAGGGCAACGACCTCTACAAAGAGTTCATCGAAGGCGGCGTGATTCAGTGTGAGAAAGACGAAAAGGGCCACCCCAAACTCGACGCCAACGGCCGCATCAAGCTCATCGACGGCAAGTCGCAGTGCGTGCTGGTGTATGGCCAAATGAATGAGCCGCCCGGCGCCCGCGCCCGCGTTGCGCTCTCGGGTTTGGCTGTCTCTGAATATTTCCGCGATGAAGAAGGCCGCGACGTGCTCCTCTTCGTCGACAATATTTTCCGTTTCACCCAGGCTGGTTCAGAAGTGTCGGCGCTGTTGGGCCGCATTCCTTCGGCCGTCGGTTACCAGCCCACGCTGGCCACTGAAATGGGCGCGCTGCAAGAGCGCATTACCACCACGCACAAGGGCTCCATCACTTCGGTGCAGGCCGTGTACGTGCCCGCCGACGACTTGACCGACCCGGCGCCGGCGACGACATTTGCCCACTTGGACGGCACCATCGTGCTCAACCGCTCCATCGCCGAGCTCGCCATTTTCCCCGCTGTCGATCCGCTCGACTCCACCTCGCGCATTTTGGACCCCCAGGTGTTGGGCCAAGAACATTACGGTGTCGCTCGCCGGGTGCAGGGCGTGCTGCAGCGCTACAAAGAATTGCAAGACATCATCGCCATTCTCGGCATGGACGAGCTGTCGGAAGAAGACAAGTTGTCCGTGGCGCGCGCGCGCAAAATTCAGCGCTTCTTGTCGCAGCCGTTCTTCGTGGCCGAAGTCTTCACCGGTACGCCGGGCCGCGCGGTGACGCTGTCTGAGACGATTCGCGGCTTCAAAGAAATCTGCGACGGCAAGCATGACGATTTGCCCGAGCAGGCTTTCTACATGGTGGGCGGCATCGACGAAGCCGTCGAAAAGGCCAAGAAGCTGGCGGCGGCGTAATTTTTTAAGTCAGCACGAAGAAAGCGCACGATGGCCAAGCTGAACGTTGAAATCGTTACTCCCGAAAAGCGCCTGGTGCAGTTAGAGGCCGATGAAATCATCGCTCCGGGTGCGCTTGGTTTATTCGGCGTTCGGCCGGGCCACACGCCGCTCATTTCGGTGATGGCGCCGGGGTTGCTCACCGTGCGCGACGGAGCCACGACGCAGAAATATTTTGTCAGCGGCGGTTTCGTTGAAGTGGGCCCCGAGCAGGTGCGGGTGCTGGCTGACAGCGCGCAGACGCCCGAGAGCATCGACGTGGCAGCGACGCGCAAGAAGCTCGAGGCGGCTGAAGAAGCGTTGGCCACCCTGACGGGGCCGAATGACCTGGCGTACGAGGCGGCGGTTACTTCAGTGGCGCGCGAGAAGGCCCGCATCGCCGCGGCTGCGCAGAAGTAAGTGGCTACGGCTTTCGAGCTGTTTCACGTCATCGCCGATGAATCGAGCGCGCGGGTGCGCCGCTACATTGTGGACCACGAGCTCGGGCCAGAGGTGACTTGGCGCAACCTGCATTACCCTGAAGCCAATGCGGCGTTTGTTTCGCATGGAGGCCAGCAGGCTCCGGCGCTGTGGGACGGAGAGCAACTGCATGTCGGAGCCGACGCCATTATTGCGCGGCT
>JAIBBR010000119.1 GCA_019694575.1 Myxococcaceae bacterium | reverse complement strand
AACGTAGGGCTCTTCACCTGGTAGCGCCCGCCCAACTGCCGAATCATCAACTCACTGTCGGCGAACACTTCAACTTCAGTCACGCCCAACGCCTGGGCACGGCGCAACCCGAGCAGCAGCCCCATGTACTCAGCGTAATTATTCGTCTGCACGCCTAAGAACTTGCCAATGCGATCAACCACCTGCCCGTTCGGCTCTACCAGCACCGCGCCCGCGCCTGACAAACCGGGGTTTCCCCGTGCTGCTCCGTCAGAATAAACGCGCACCCGCTCCAAGGCACCCGCGTCGTTCGCCTCTTCACCGTTGCTCGACAGATTCTTCGCGCACTTATCAAGCAACTTGCCAATGCGCTCGCGCGTGAGCGAAGGAAACGCCTTCAACGTCGCAGCCAAAGGCTCTTCCTTCGCGATGAACTTCAGCAGCTCGCCATCGCTGGGGTTTCCTCTGGAACGCATGCTTGACGACAGCTTACTTCGCAGGTGCCGAGGCCTCGAGGGCTTCAGCGGCGTAGATAATGCGCTGACACGAAGGGCACACGTCAAAGCCCAAATTGGTACGCAAGGTATTGTAGAGCTGCGGAGGCACATTCAAGCGGCAACCCAAGCACGTACCGGGCGGCACCAACGACGCCAAAGCGGGCATGCGCTTTTTGCGCACCACGTCGTAGCGGCGCAAAAGCTGAGCATCGACTGACTTGGCCGCCTCTTCGCGCTTCACCTCGAGCCCCTTCACCTGGCCTTCAACTTCTTGCAACTTGGCCTTGAGCTCACCCATCTTCTCGCTCAGCGACTGCTGCCGGCCGATGAACTCGGTTTCTTTGACCTTGGTTGTCTCGCGCACCTGGTTCAGCGACTTGCCGAGCTCGACCAGCTCTTCGGCCATCGTCAAATTGCCCTTCTTGGCAATGTCGATTTCACGGGCCAGCGCCGAGTATTCGCGGGTTGAACGCTGCTCAGTGAGCCGCGCCTCCCACTTCTTCACTTTGTCTTTCTCGTCGACAATCGTCTGCTCGAGCGTGCTCTTCTGACGCTCTGTCTCAGCCAGCTTGGCTTTCTCGGCATCTGTCGCACTGCGCGCTGCGCCGAGCTCCTTTTCCAACTCGCCTAACTGTTGGGGGTACGTCTGCGCCGACTTCTTCAGCGCGGCAATCTCCAGATCGACTTTCTGGAGCGCAGCCAGTGCCAAAAGTTTCTCCCGCAAACGTACTCCTCCAATTCGAACAACGAGCGAATTCAAATGGTGACAGCTGGCCGGCTTCTACCAGCGATCTTCCATCTCGCGCTAGGTATCTTCTTCGGTGGCGACTTCTTCTTCGTCATCAAAGTCGTCAGCTTCTTCGTCAGCCTCAACCGCCGGCTCTTCAGGCTCAACGGCCACCACGGCCTTCGGCACGGCCGCCAAACGACCGCGGCGGCCTTCAGACGGGCGATTGGCCGGGCTCTCTCGCTGGTCGGCGCCACACTTCGGACAGATCGGGTCAGGCTTCTTCAGGTCGTAGAACTTGGTGTTGCATTTGAAGCAGAGAAACTTGTTTCCGAGTTCTTTCGCGGCCATTTTCGTCTTTTCCCCATTTCCTTGTCGAAAGAGCGCGCCTTTTAAGGAAGCGCACATTCCAAGTCAACCGCTGGCGCGATACGCTTTTTGATGATTAGTGTTCGCACCCGGCCGCTAACCGTGAACGTCATTTGCGAGAAGTGCAATAAACGCTACGCCATCGCCGACGACAAGGTTCGGGGAAAGTCCGTCAAAATTCGCTGCAAGCAGTGCCAGAACCTGATCTCGGTTCAGGGGCCCGGCGTTCCCGCGGCGAGCGGCGTAGCGATTGAAGCCACCACCACCGGTTCACACCAAGCGGCGTTGGCTGTCGCTGACCATGCCGCAGTGTGGTTCGCCATGGTCAAGGGTAACCAAATCGGCCCACTTGACCTGAAGCAGCTCGAGACCAAAGTGAAGTCGGGCGACGTTTCGGCCCGCACCTATTTGTGGAAGCAAGGCATGGCCGACTGGAAGCGTGCGGTCGACGTGCCTGAAGTGTCGTCGGTGTTCGCTGGCGTGTCAGCAGGCGCGACCGCCACGGGGCCCACCCGTTCGGTCACCACGCCGTCGTCAGCTGCGAAGAAAGCAGCGGCAATCAAAAGCGACATCGCGTTGTCGAACGAAGTGCCGTCGCCGAGCGCGCCTTTACCCGCTTCACCCAAAGTGGCCGCGCCGCGCATGTCGGCGCCTCGCCCGGTGCTCAAGCACCCGGTGGTCGAAGAAGCGTTCGACGAAAAAGAAGACAAGACGGTCGCCGCCGACCCCGAGCTGATGCGCAAGGCGCTGGCCGCCGCAGCTCAAGCCAAGAGCGGCTCACAACCCGCCGTCGAGGTCGAAGTCGACCCAGCCTCTGACGCCACCGTCAAACCCGCCGCCCAGCCTACAGCTGACCCCAAGGCTTTGGCCGAGCTGTCTGATTCGCTCTTCAACGACCCCAGCCTGGCTCCCTCGTCGGAGCACCCGGTCAGCGGCGCAGAAGAAGAATCGCCTTCGGCAGAAGCAGCCGCCACCGCCGACGGCGACAAGGCCGACCCCTTCGCTTCGATGGGCGAAATCGACCCTAAGCAGCTGCCGCCTCCAGGCGAAGCAACCCGCTTTTTCATCAACCAAGCCGGCGTCAACAAGCGCAACCCACCTTGGAAGATCGCCTTGTTCATCGTTTCGATGATCGGCCTGCCCGTGGGCTTCACCTATTTGCTCTCGTCGTTGAAGGTGATTCCAAAGGTGACCGTCACCACCGAAGACGGCCGCGAAGTGCAGCAAGATTTTTTCTCGCCCGGAGGCTTGAGCTCGCTCAAAGACATGCTCACCGGTGAAGCCGAGCAGAAGCGTTTGGCCGCCGAAGCGAAACGGCGCGCCGCCGAAGAGCGCCGCAAGAACGACGCGGCACGGGCGATTGCCGCCGCGGCGGCAGCGGCACGGCCTGAGCAGGCCGATCTCGCCACCGGCAAGACGGGCAGCACGGGAGGCACGGGCCTCACCCAGGCTGAGTTGCAGCAGCTCTACGGCAAGTCGACCATTGGCGAGAACGTTCAGCTCGAGAAGAAAGACAAAGGCCCGATTAACCGCGTCGAAACCGAGAAGCGCGCGATGGCCAGCGGAGACGGCTTGAGCGACGACGCCGCCGGTAAAGTAATTGCCCAATCGCTGCCGGCGTTCAACAACTGCATCGAGCAGGCGCTGCGCAGAAACCCGAATATGAAAGTGGGCCGGGTGAAATTGGTGGTCACGGTCGGCCCTTCGGGCACGGTGACGCAGTCGACCTTTTCGTCGGTCGCGTATGATCAGTCTGAATGGGGCGTGTGCGTGAAGGCCGCGGCCAAACGCATGCGCTTCCCTCCCTTTGAGGGCGACCCCACCGACGTCGAAGTGCCCCTGATTGTCGGCGTGGCGCTGTAGCAGCCGATTGCGCCCGCTTCGTTTCCTCGTGCGCGCGCATTCGACATGTGCACCTTTTCGCAATTCAAGTAGAAGGGGCGCTCGTCATGTACCTCGGGCAAGTCATCGGCACAGTGGTGTGCACCAAGAAGGTCAAAGGTCTCGAAGGCGCGCGCTTTCTCGTGGTGCAACCGGTCGATCACCACCGCCAACCGTCTGGTCCTCCCGAAGTAGCGGTAGACACGGTCTCTGCTGCTCCCAAGACGCTGGTTTACTTGGTGGGCAGCCGTGAAGCGGCGCTGGCGTGCGACCCCTGGTTCGTACCAGTAGACAGCGCGATTGTCGGCATCGTCGACGAGGTCGACGTATGAACTTGTGCCGCGTGCTGGGCCCCGTTGTCGCTTCTGAAAAGCACCCGGCCTTCAAAGGCCGCAAACTTCTGGTGGTACAGCCGCTCGACGAAACCGGCAAAGAAACCGGCAAAAGTTTCATCGCGGTTGATCACACGTCTTCTGCCGGCAAAGGCGACCAGGTGCTGGTACTGCGCGAAGGCAATGGCGTGCGACAGATTTTGGGCGACAAGTCGCTACCCATTCGTTCATTGATTGTCGGGGTCGTCGATCACGTTGAGCTCACGAGCACCCGCTAATGCCCGTACCCGCGTTGCCCAAAATTCGTTCTGAGATTGCAGCACTTTCACGAAGGCTGCACCACAACGGGTGGGTAGCCAACCACGACGGCAACCTGTCGGTGCGCTTGCACGGCGACCGCTTCTTGTGCACGCCTACCGCCGTCTCGAAGCACGACGTCGACGAGAGCATGTTGCTGGTGGTCGACGACAAAGGCGCGGTGCTCGAGGGCCGCCGCAAGCCGTTCTCTGAGCTCGAATTGCACCTCGCGATTTACCGCGCCCGGCCCGAAGCTGACGCGGTGATTCACGCGCACCCTCCCCATGCAACCGCCTGGGGCTTGGTGGGCAAAGAGCTTGCCCCCCTGGCGATGCCTGAAATCGTCGTCTCTTTGGGAGACCGCATTCCCACCCTGCCCCGCGCCATGCCCCGAGAGCCGGCAGGGGTGAACGCAGTACAAGATGCCTTTGGCCGGTTCGACGCCGCGCTGCTCCAGGGTAACGGTGTTTTCACCTGCGGCGCTGACTTGAGCCAGGCGCTGCTGCGTATGGAATTGGTCGAGCACTGCGCGAAGATTCTCTCGCTCGCCGCACCGCTGGGCAGCATTGCGCCACTGTCGACCGCGGAAATCGCCAAGTTAATGGAAGCGCGCCGAAAAGCGGGCTTAGGCCCCAAGCCCAAACCTTAACGCTGCGCCTATGCCCGCAGGTAGTTGCCCACCAGGTTGAGCAAGTCAGTCAGGGGAAAAGGCTTGGCCAAATAATCGGTCGCTCCTGAGTCGTCGGCCACTTGGTGCAGCCGCTGCGGCTCGAGTGACGAAGCAAAAATAACGGGAATGTCGAGCAGCTCGACGTCAGCGCGCATCGACTTGCAAATGTCTGCGCCGTCCATGCCGGGCATCAAAATGTCGAGCACCACCAGCTTGGGCTTCACCTCGCGAATCAGGGCCATTGCTTCGACGCCTGATTTCGCGGTGTAAACTTCGTACCCATGCTGGGTCAGCGAGCGCTTCACGAAATCTAAAATCGCGGGCTCGTCGTCGGCAATCAACACCGAAGGCGGAGTGGCCTGCGCATTGGCTTCGAGCCTAATCAGCTGCACGTGCAGCCGCTCGACGGTTTGCTCGTCGACATCGATGAAGCGCAGGCCCCCCGTGTGGCCATCGGGCGAGTCACGCATGACCTCGGCCTTGAGACACACCGGCGAATCGGGCTCGAGCCCGAGCTCGCACATCACGAATTGCCCGCCGCGCAGCAGCACCGGCCCATCGAAAAGCAACCCGGTTTCAGAAAGGTTTCGGGCGCGCGCTTCGCTGCCCATTTCGGGTTTGGTGAATCGCAACGGCAAATCGCAATTCACCCGACGGCTGCGACGGCCCCGCGTCGCATGCGGCGGCTCGTGCATCAACCCGAGAAAACGGCGGCACTTGTCGACCTCTTCAGCATCGAAGTGCACGTACACGCCACCCACGAAGCGAGGGCCTCCGCGGCGCATGCCCACCACTTGCGCGCGCACGGCCAGCGGCACGTCGTGGACGACAACTTCAACCGGCACCAAGTCGCCCAGCACCAACCGCGTGTCTGTAGGTATGAAAACCCTATCGGTCTGCGCCTTCACCAGGTCAGACCACAGGCGATACTTGTCCGGGTATTGAAGGCGGAGCGTCATCGCGAAACCAACTGCTTAGTGCCCTCGCCCCAAAGAAGTAAAGATGCTCGACGGTTACAACGCACACTGGCCTTCACAGCTTGGCCAGCACGGCCTGCGTCACCTGGCTGGTAGAAAGCGTGCCCTGCAGGTCTTTCGTCGTCTGCCCGGCCGCCACTGCCGCTTCAACAGCGCGCTCCAAGTCGGCTGCGGCCTCGGCATGGCCCAGCTCACGCAGCATCAGCGCGGTGGTGATGAACATCGCAGTGGGGTTGACAATGCCTTTACCG
Organism: Myxococcaceae bacterium; assembly: GCA_019694575.1. GTDB lineage: Bacteria > Myxococcota > Myxococcia > Myxococcales > Myxococcaceae > JAIBBR01. The sequence continues at coordinate 10,754 of JAIBBR010000119.1, read as the reverse complement.
GCGATGTCGGGGGCTGAGCCATGCACCGGCTCGAAAAGCGGCGTGGAATCGGGGTTCAAGTTGGCCGAAGCGGCGACGCCCAGGCCTCCGGTGAGGCCCGCGCCAATGTCGGTGAGAATGTCGCCGAACAAATTGGTGGTGACGATGACGTCGAACGCTTCGGGGGTGAGCACCAACTGCATCGCCAGTGCGTCGACGTAATGGTGCTTGGCGGCGATGTCGGGGTACTCGGCCGCCACCTCTTTGAAGACGCGCGTCCACAATTCGTGCGCGGGAATAGCGTTTGACTTGTCTGCCAGCGCCACCCGCTTCTTGCCGTTGGCTTTGGCCCAGGCAAACGCGGCCCGAACGATGCGTTCAACGCCCTTACGGGTGCTGATTTCTTCGGCAATGGTGACTTCGTCGGCAGTGCCCTTTTTGAAGCTGCCGCCGATGCCGTTGTAGAGGCCTTCGGTGTTCTCGCGAAACACCACGAAATCGAGCTCTTTTTTGCCCTTGCCTTTGAGCGGAGAAAGCCGGTCATCAAGCAACCGGCAGGGGCGAAAATTCACGTACAAGTCGAGCTGAAAGCGCAGCGCAAGCAAGATGTCGCGGGCGTGGGCGTTGTCTTTCACCCGAGGGTCACCCACAGCTCCGAACAAAATAGCGTCGTAGTCGCGGCGGAAAATGTCGATCTGCCCGGGCGGCAGCGCCACGCCGGTCTTTAGGTACCGCTCAGCGCCGAAGTCGAACACCTCCCACGCGAGGCCAAGCTGACGGCTGTGGTTCAAGTGGGTGAGCACCGCAAGGCCCGCCTGCGCCACTTCGATGCCTGCACCGTCTCCGGGAATAACCGCGATTTTTGCCATAGACAAAGCCGTTCTCTTGTCACGTTGTGGTGCCGCCGTCAGCACATCTTGAATCGCAAATCTCAGCGCGAGGCTATTTTTAGGGCTCGCCCGCCGCTTCGGGCAGCGAGCGCGGCGGCGTGGTTTCGTGGGTGAATTCTCGCAAAGCACGGTAATCGTCGTAGCTGCATTGCACGGTGAGCATGTCGCCCTGCACTATCGAGATCGCGTCGGTGGGGTGCAAAATCGCTTTCTGCTCACCGCGTTTGAGTGAGAGGGTTAAGCCTCCGAAACGATCTCTGACGTCAGACACTTTGAGGGTGCTCAGCGCCGCGTTGGCTTGAAAACACGACACCACCATCAGCTGCCCTTCGAGCCGAAACGAATGCACGATGCGCGGGTCTAACGCCGCCAACGCGAATGTCTGCGCCGCCAAGGCCGAGGTCGAATGCGCTTCGGCCTGAAAGTTGTCGCGCACCCGTTCGACCAAGTCGTCATCGAAGAGCCGAATCACGATGCGTACGGCCGGGTTCGCTTGCCGGGCGTCGAGGGCGATGTTGATGTTCGCCAGGTCGTCGTCGGTGCCACAGACGATGGCTTGCGCGTCTTTGATGTTCACCCGTTCTAGACAGCGTGGCGCTCGCACGTCGTCGGTGAGCACCGGCACTTTCAAGTCACGCAGTATGATGGCAAACGGTGCGTCGGCGCGCTTTTCAATCACCACCACCGAATGCCCCAGCGCCAGCAATTGCTGCGAGACGCGGTACCCCACGCGACCTGCGCCACACACCACCACGTGATTTCGGTAACTCTCGGCGACCACTTCGATCCACTCCTTGTCGGCCCGGTGCTTGGCAAAGAACAGGTAAGCGAAGCGCACGCCGCCATCGACCACCAGCGCCAACCCCACCGGAGGGATGACGATGTTCAACACTTCGATGAGCCAATGATCGACGTAGGGCAACGACGGTTGCCCGAAGAGCAAGAAGTACACGTGGTGCAGCGCTTTGCCGAATGACAGCGGCTCGTTCGGCAAAGGAGGAAAGAGCACCACGTACACCGCGGGCATCACCACGAAGAGAACCAACCCTCCCACTGCGGTGAAGCGAAAACGTTTGATCAGCGCCAACACGTAGCGGGCACGGGTCGAAAGGTCGGGCCGTGGCGCCGCGACAACCCTTGCCCCGTTCGTCGCGGTGGTCGCCACGTCTATTGGGTCACCACGGGCGCTTCAGCCGGGCCCACGCCGCGCGCGGTCACCTGCAGCACCACCGCCTTCGCGGCCTTGTTGGGGTTCATCACGTATGGGCCTTTGGCGTCGATGTCGATGACCTGAAATTCGCCCGCTGGCGTGGCGCGGGTGACACCACATTCGATGATGCCTTGCGTCAACAGCGCGAAGCCAAATGAGGCATTGCTCCGCTTCAACTTTGAATCGCGGGTGATGTCATCGCACGCACGAATTTCGGTGTACTCATTGAACCCCACCCGCACGTACATGCCCGTCTTGGGCCCGCTTTCCCACCGGTAGAGCATGGCTTCGCTGCCGTCGGGGCCAAGCGTCTTGAGCAGCTCGCCGTCAGACGTACGCAGGCGACGGCCCGTTTCAGTGGGGCACGTCACTCCCCCTGTCGTGAGCAACCCCAAGGGGTAGACGCCGGGAGCCAAGCCCGCCAAGCGCGACCACTCGGTCAGTGAAAACCCGGCGCACTCTTTCGTCACGCTGGCGCCCGGCTCACCGAGCGATACCGAGCCGTCGTTGTTGATGGTGACTTGGAGGTTCAAAAAGAACGCCATCGCCGCGACCGCGTCTTCAGCGGTGGTGTTGGTCAGCACCACGGTCAGCGGCTCGCGATCGAACGGCGCGGCGACATCGACGGGGCGATCGAGCGCCAGTGAAAGCACCCGCGCCAGCGCGCCAGCGGTGATTTCGCGCTCCCACAATGACGAGACGCGCGCCCGGCCTACCGGCACTTTGGGAAAACCCTTCGACGACGGTTCGCGGCCGGCGAAAATATAGTCTTCGCGGCGCACCACCGGCTCTTTCACCTGCTCGAGCACGGCGCGGGTCAGTGCCTCTTTGCTCAGCACCGGAAAATCACCCTTGATGTGGCCCGTCAGCGGCCCGGCGAAGAGGTTGAGCTGCGCTTGCCTGGCGACCAGCATCAACGCTTCGCCGGTGGGGGCGTTGAGGCGCAGCGTGTTGTTGGTCGGTGCGGCGGCGGCCAGGCTTGCGAGAACAAGGCTCAGCATAGGGCTGTGAATATTAAGAGGGCGCTCTTAGAAAACGTAGCGAAACACGCGTCTTGTATGCGTTACGCCGGCGTGGCGTCGTCAGGCTGTTCGGCTTTCTTCTGGCGGCGCTTTTCGAGCACCCACACCAAGAGCACACCCAGCTCGTAACACGCCAGCATCGGGCCGGCCATCAGCGAGAGGTTCACCGCGTCGCCAGTGGGCGTAATCACCGCGGCCAAAATCAAACACACCACGAAGGCATGCCGTTGGTACTTGAAAAGAAAGCTCGATTTTACCAACCCCACCAGCGCGAGCAGGGCCATGACCAATGGCATTTCGAAAATCACGCCAAAGGCCAGTTCCAACACCAGCACCAACGTGAGCTGCTCGCTCATCGAGAGCATGGGCCGGGTCCAGTTACTCGCTTCGTACGTCGCTTTACCGGCGCCGAGGTTGCGCTCCAACCGCCACACCTGGTTGATGTCGGCGGTCTGGGCTGGCACCGCGCTGGCGAGCAATACCATGCCCTCGTCGAGCGCTTTGAGCGAAACACCCAGCTCGTCGTTGGCCAGGGCCTGCGCGGCTTCGCGCCGTTTTTCGAGCACCTTTATCAGCACCGAACGCGCCGATTCACCCGCCCCCTGCGCCACCGCGTCGAGCAAACGCCCCAACCCTTCAAGACGCTCCACCACTTCGACTTTGGGCTTGGGCAAGAGCGACAAGCCCATCATGCCTTCGGGTTCAGTCTGCCCTTCTCCCGATTTCTCTAAAGCTTCGTTGGCTTCTTTCGCCAACACCCCGGCACGCGACCATTCGCCCAGCCGCAAGAAGCGCAGGGTGTCTTCTTCTTGGTAGCGGGCAACGTTGAGCCGCGCCTCGATGGCCACCGCGCTTTCTTCGCGCAGCAAAAACTGAAACATGGTGGGCAACACGCCGAAGTAGCAGAACGCAGCTCCCGCCAAGAAGGCCACCGTGCCAAAGAAAATGAAGGGCGAGGCCATCTTGCGCTCTTCGGTGTAGAGGCCGGGGGCGACGAAGCCCCAGATCTGCCAAAGAATGACCGGGGTGGTGAGAAACACGCCCGAATACAGGCCCACCTTCATGTACACGTTTATTTCTTCGATTGCCGACGTGTAGACGAGCGCCGAAGCTTCAGGCGGCAGCGCGTTGAGTACCGGCCGCATCAACAACCCGTAAATCGCTTTCGCGAAGACGAGCGAGGCGCCGCCCAGCACCACCACTGAAATGGTGCACTTGAGCAGCCGCTGACGCAGCTCGCCCAGGTGCTCCGAGAGGCTCATTTTGAAGTCGTCGGCTTCAGTCGCCGCTGAAGGTTCAGCCATGGGCTAGTTGGGCTTGGGGGGCTGCGGCAAAGGCGGAGCAGAAGGCTCTGCCTCAGTGGGCCGGGGCATACCCGCGGTGACCTGCGACAGCGTGGCCGGCTCGTTAGAAACGGGCAACCCCGCGGGCGCCGGAGGTACCGCGTTGGGGTTGGCTTCGTTCAAGCTGCCTTGCGACACGGCTTCGTTCACTGGCGCAATCTTGGGCTGCGACAGTTCTTCTTCGTGGTCCATGCGGTAGAACTCGCGTTCCACCACCCCGCGCACGTCGTCGGTTTGCCGGCGAAACTCTCGTAAAAATTTGCCGATACCGCGTGCCAGCTCGGGCAGCTTCTTGGGGCCCAGTACCAGCAGGGCCACCACCGCGATAAGCAACATCTCACCTGAGCCGATATTGAACACCGGTTACCGTTATCGCGCCCCCCTGAAAGAAGGGCAAGCATTCGAAAGGCAACACACCCTAGCGAACCGGGGTCGCGGCTCCCTTGCCACAGTAGACAAAGGTACCGTCTTTGCCCTTACCGGCGCGCTTCAACCCGTTGAACGCAAGCTGCGCTCCTGCTTTGGCCTGGCCGGGTTGATCAAGGCGCAACACCACCCGGGTGCCCGCGGGCATGGTGTCGAAGGCTTTGAGCAAGGTGCCCGTCACGTAGGTCTTGCCGGTGGTGCTACAGCCGTTTGAGTCAATGCCGTAATACGGGTAGCCCGAGGCCAGCTCCGCGACTTTCAATTGGGCGACTTCAGTCACCTCGCCGCTCACGAAACGAGGGTCAGCCATCGCTTCATCACGCGTCGTGGCCGGGCGCAACGTGGCAACGGGCTTGGCGGCTTCGGCCACCCGGGCCGGAGCAGGTGCAGGCGGCACTTCGCCTGGCTTGAGCGGCTTGCGAACCGGCTCGCCTGCTAACTTGCGGGCCTCTTCTTCGACGCGCTTGGCTTCGGCGTCGAGGCGCTTGGCTTCGGCCGACATTTTCGCCACGGCTTCGCTGCGCTTCTTCTCTTCGGCAGCGAGCCTCTTTTCTTCGGCGGCCGCACGTTTGGCTTCTTCGGCCGCGGCTTTCTTGGCCTCGGCATCGGCCTTCGCCTGCTGCGCGGCCGCGCGCTTTTCTTCGGCGACGCGCCGGGCCTCGGTTTCTTTGGCGATGCGCTTTTCTTCTGCCTCTTGTTTGGCCTTTTGCAAGGCGAGCTCTTTTTCCATCGCCTTCAGCTTTTTCTCGTCGGCGGCCTTGGCGGCGTTACCAGCCGCTTCTTGTTGGGCGGCTTCAGCGGCAGTCTTGGCATCGGCCGCGCGGCTGGCTTTGTCGGCCTCGAGCTTGGCTTTGGCCTCTTCAAGCGCCTTCTTCTTCGCTTCGAGCTCAGCGCGCTGTTGGGCGATCGCCGCTTCGCGCTCGGCCACCGCGGCTTGCCGCTTGGCGAGCTCATCGGCCTGGCGCTTCTCTTCAGCCAGCTTCTTTTGCTCGGCCGCCTGCTTTTTCTCTTCTTCGGCCAGCCGCTTCTTCTCGGCTTCGTCGAGCTTCTTCTTTTCTTCAGCCAAACGTTTTTCTTCAGCCTTCTGCTTTACCGCTTCTTCCGCGAGCCGCTTCTTCTCGTCTTCAGCTTTCTTCAGGCGCTCGGCGGCCTGGCGCTCCTTCTCGGCGGCGTCGGCCTTGGCCTTGGCTTCAGCGTCGGCCTGACGCTTGGCTTCGGCTTCGGCGGCAAGGCGTGCTTTCTCTTCTTCTTCGGCCTTCTTCTTGGCGGCCGCCTCGGCCTTCTTGCGCTCTTCTTCGGCCTTGATGGCCGCCTTGCGCGCTTCGGGCGTAATCGCCTTGCGAGCGCCGCTTGCGTCACCCGCTGCCCCAGGCGCCGTCTTTTGCGGCAGCTGCAGCTCGACCTCGGTGTCGTCTTGGGCGAAGGCGGGCGCGGCCAGAACCAGCGCAGAAGCAAAGACAGCGGCAACGTGATTTTTCATAGGGCGGCTAAGTAGTCTACGCCGGCCCCGACAATCAACTTGGGCCTACCCCTCGTGCACCAACACCTTGCGAATGACGTCGATGGGGGTGCCCGACTTCTCGTTGAGCATCACCACATGGTGCTCGGGCAACAGCTCTCGCTTGAGCGCCCGCATGTCTTCTTCATCGAGCTTCTCTAAGCCCCAATGCGAGAAAACCAAAATGCTGTCGTCGAAAAACACCTGCGCGTCGTCTTTCAGCACCTGTTCGCAAAACACCCCATGCAACACGTATTCGCTAAAAGTCGTCTTCCTGGCGAGCGACTCCATCCACCCGCGGCCGGTGCGCTTCTCGATATGTTCATGAAACTTCACGATGTTTCGGCGCGAGAAGCTGACCAAGCTGCCCACGTACGAGGTGTCGTATTCTTTTTGCACCGGCAGGCCGAGCACGTCGGCGGCGATTTTGTGCCATTTGCGGTTGGTCTCAACGCGAAACTGGGGCCCCTGCTCGCGAAAGAGCAGCACCTTGCCGTCGCGCACGTAAAACGAAGGGTCAAACGGCCGTACGAAGACGCACCCCGAGTCGACGAACACGTAAGCGTCAGCGTCGACAATGCCGTCAACCGCCAGCTTCACCAACTGCTGAATCAGCCAGCCACGCAACGGAGGCGACTTGAGCGACAACCACCACTTGGGGTTGCGTTCGATTTGAAAGAGCCACCAAGGCAGCACGTCTTCTTGCCGCATCACGTGCACACGTTTCGAACGCAGGGGCGCGAACAGCTTTTCATCGCGCTCGGCCACCATCACGTAGTGGTCAACCTTGGCGTCGACAAAGCGCTCGACACTTTCGCACAGCAGCTTGCACCGCTCGAAATCACGGTAGTAACTCGGCGTAACGAGAACGATTTTGGGAGGTCGCGGCTGACTCATCGAGAAGATTTTCTAAACGCGAAACCTGCGCACTTCACCTCGAAGAACATCGGCCTGGCGCCTCAAAGTTTCAATCGCTTCTTCAAGCTGTTTCACCGAACGGTTTTGAGAATCAGAAACCGTTTTGATGGTCTCAATGGCTTTGAGCACCTGCTCGCTACCACGCGTTTGTTCTTTTTGCGCGCGGTTTAAGTGGGTGACCATCTCATTGATGTTTTCGATCGACTTGGTGATCTGCTTTGAGCCGTGCGCCTGCTCGTGAACGCTGCGCTGCGCATGTGACGTGAGCAGCTTCATTTTGTCGGCGCTCTTCATCATCTGCTCGCTGCTGCGCGACTGCTCCTGCGTACCCTTGCTGATGTGCTGCACCGTTTCGACGATGCGCTGAAGTGACGCGGTGACTTCTTTGCTGCCCTTGGCCTGCTCCACCGTGGCGTGGGCAATGGCCTTGACCATCTGGGTGCTCTTGGCCGCCGAATCTTGAATTTTGCGCAAGGCCGATTCGGCTTCACGGCCCAAGGCCACACCGTCGTCGACGTTGCGCACGCCTTGGTTCATTGCCGACACCGCGTTGCGCGATTCTTGCTGCACTGACCGAATCAAGTCGGCGATTTCTTTCGTCGACGTGGCGGTGCGTTCGGCCAAGTCTTTAATTTCGTCGGCCACCACCGCGAAGCCCTTGCCCTGCTCGCCCGCCTGCGCCGCGATGATCGCCGCGTTGAGGGCCAGCAAGTTGGTCTGCTCGGCCACGTCGTCAATCACGTCGACGATGTTACCGATCTCTTGAATGCGCCGCCCCAGCTGCACAATCACACCTGAAGCAAACTCAGACGATTCTTTGATTTTGTTGATGCCTTGCAGCGTTCGCTGAATGCGCTCCATGCCGCTTTCGGCGTCTTTCGAAGCTTGCTCTGACAACCGCGCCGTTTCATAGGCGTTGGTTTCAACCTGCGAAATCGAAATGTCCATCGCGCCCATCGCCACCGATGTTTGCTCGGTCGAGGCGTGCAGGTTGAACAAGTTCTCGGCAACTTCTTTGATGCGCGCGGTCATTTGTTCTACCGCGCCCACCGTTTCTTCTACCGACGAAGCCATGGCGGTCACGTTTTCGGCGACCTCGTCATTGGTGGCGGCCATTTCCATGATCGACGAGCTTGATTCTTCAGCGCTCTGGTAGAGCACCTCGACGTTCTCGGCGATGCCCTTGAGCGACGCGAGCATTTCAACCATTGACGACGACGTCTCTTCGACCCGCACCAGCACGGTGGCAGAACCACTGCTGGTAACGGCGGCCGAACGAGAAATTTGATCAATCACCTGGGCCACGCTTTCTGAAACGCCGCGCACCCGACCCAACGTTTCACGCAACCCCTGGCCAATGTGGTTGAGCGCCTGTGAAAGCAAGTCGAGCTCGCTGGTGGCGGCGCTTGCCACTTGTCCCGACAAGTCGGCCTCGGCAAGCTGCAGCGCCATGCCGCGCATCGACGCAATCGGCCGAACAATCAAGAAGCGTGAAAGCACGAAGACCAACGCCAAGAACAACACCATGCCCGCCATCAGCGCCCACACCAGCGTTTCGCGCATCGAAGCGATGCCGTCGTCAATGCGTTTGCGGTCTAACCCTACCAGCACGTATGCCTGGCCCCCGCTGATCGGTTTGAACGAATCGCTGACCAGCATTTCACCCGTCGACAGCTTGATTCGCTTGGGCGCGCCACGCTCGTTGAATTCAACGAGCACCCTGCCGAGCGATTCGCGATCGATGCCACTTTTCGAAGCCACCACGTCGCTGGTCAAACAGTGTCGCGGCTCACAGACCAGCACCCACACCCACTTGATTTCGGGTTCGCCCCGAACAATGTCGTTAATGTCGTCTGAGGCGTTGACACTGATGCCTGCGGGCAGGCCAATTTTGCGTTTGATTTCGCCCACGATGGCCTTACCGCGGTCGGCCAAGGTGTCGCTCAGCACCGCGTTGGCCTGCTGGGGCACCAAAATGAACAGGCCCAACACCAAAAGCGTGAGCGCCAAGGTGAACGACAAAAATATCGCCCAATTGAGCCCGATTTTTTGAGATCGCACTGCCACTGCCTGCACTGTAAGGAGCGTCGGCGTCAGCAGCAAGAAACGCACGAAAACAACTGCCGAGACACTGAAACTGCCATGAGCCAATACATTCACGGCACCACCGACGACCGCGAAATCGCCCGCTTGGAAAAACAAGCCCGGTGGACCGCGCCGTACGCGTTTCGCCATTTTGACGCCGCACCTGACATGCGGGTGCTTGATCTCGCCACCGGTGTCGGAGCGATGGCAGGCCAGCTGCGCCGCGCGTACCCGAACATCGAATTGCTCGGAGTCGACCTTTCGCGCACGCAGCTCGCCGCGGCCAGGCGCAACCATGGTGACGTCAACTACGTGCGTGCCGACGCCACGCACTTGCCCTTTCGCGACGCGCATTTCGACCGTGTGCATTGCTCGTGGTTTTTGGAGCACATTCCCAACCCGGTGGCGGTGCTCCAAGAAGTGCGCCGCGTGCTCAAGCCAGGCGGGTATTGCCACTTCACCGAAGTCGACAATGCGACGCTACGCCTGGTGCCTCGTCAGCCCGCCGTCGACGAGGTGATGAACGCGCTCAACAGCGGGCAAATTGCCGCGGGAGGTGACCCTTTCATCGGCCCCAAGCTGCGTGGTTATTTCACCGCCGCAGGCTTCGCCCAGGTTCGCGATTTTCCCACGGTGATGGAAGGCAATGAAAAAGACCTAACGGCTTTTCGCGGCCTCACCGACGAATTCGCCGACATTTTCGACGGGCTCGATGAATCGCTCGGGCCCACGTGGCATGAGCGGCTCAAAGAAGGCGCGGCGGCGATGCGCGCCTTACCCACCCTGCCGGGCGCAAGCATGTACTACCGCGCTCAAGTGATGCAGGGCTTTCGCTAAAAGCTACCGGGTCTGCAGATAAAGCAGCTCCACCGCGAGCGGCTGACGGGTGTCACCGCGGGTGAAGTGCACCGACAAGTCGACCGAACCATTTGCCGCGGGCCGTTCGATTTTTTGCCAGCGCGCCATTGCAGTTCCCAGCGCGGTTTGGGTCGGCGCTGAACCCGTCAACGTCGTTGTCCATTGCAGGCCTGAGTCAGGGGGCGCTTCAAAGCGCATCAAGGGCTGTGGGCGAGCAACGAAAAAAGCCGCACCGCGCGTTCCTTCAGGCAGTGGCACGCGCAGGTGCGCGCAGCTCACGTGGGCAGGCAATTCGAGTTTCGCCGCGGTATCTGTCGCTTGCAGCGTCGCGCCTTCGCCGCATTCTGGCTCAAAGACGAGCACCGCCTGTTGCAGCGGGCTCACCCGGCCCCGACTCGAGGCCCACCATGCTGTCACCGTCAGGGCAATGAGCGACAGGAGCATCGCCAGGCTCTTCACCCACACACGGGGCGAAGGCAACAGCCGCGCCTCGACGTTGAACGACGCGCCAGACACCAGCGCTAG
>JAIBBR010000009.1 GCA_019694575.1 Myxococcaceae bacterium | reverse complement strand
CTTCTTTACTCTTGGTACGAGTTCGCGATCACCTCACCGACCGCCTGCGTCCAATACTCGCCACTTCCAGCACCTACCGTGATCTGAGCATCGATATTTCGCGGATCTTCCACAGTAGAACTAGGCGCAATCATGCCTAAGCCAGTTCCTCATGAGGCTTCTTCTGATGAAGAAGTGAAGGCCATTGTCGACGGGCTGCTGGCGAAGTTCGGCATCGTCGACGCCTCCACGGCAGAGTTGGAATCAGCTCCTGCCGCGGCCAAGAGCAAGAGTACTTGGGCCAAAGCCAAGAAAACGCCTGGCACCCAGCGATGAAAATTCAGCTTCCGCCAGGCTCTGACACGTGGGCGCAGTTGCGAGCTGGTCAGAAGCGGCGGGGGCGTTCTGTTCGTGAAGTGTTGCCTGACGTACCGAAGCGCCATGCCGATGCGGCGCGGCGCTTTTGGTCCACCCGGGCATGGAGCGAATACGCGGCGGTGCCCGCGGTGTCTCAAATTGTGCTGGCCCTGACGCGTGAAGGCGCGGGGCTGCACGTGCTCGGCGCATATACCGCTGTTGCGTCAGATGAAGTACGGCATGCGCAGCTCTCGCGTGAGTTGGCCGAGTTGTACGGCGGCTACGTCGACACCGTGCCCGAGGGCTTTGCGTATGACCCCATGGGTTTGGCTTCACCTTCAGATGTGCCGGTGACGGTGTGGGCGCTGAGCAATGGCTGTTACAGCGAAACGGTGTCGCTGGCGCTGATACGCGCGCGTTTTTCGAGAACAAAACACCCCGCGGCGCACTTCGTGCTCAACGAAACGCTGAAAGACGAAGCGGTGCACGTGAGACTGGGGTGGCAGTTGGCTGAAGAACTATTGCCGGTTTTGTCACGCGGACAACGGCGTGGTCTGGCTGAATACGGTGAAGCCTTGGCGCAAATGTTGCGCAGCACGTTTGGCACCTCGGCCCTGCCTCCAGGCCCCCGTCGCCGAGAACGTGCGATTCGCGACCGCACAGCTGCGCTTGGCTTGGGCGCCTTGTCGGCAGATGAAGAAGATGCCGTGGTGGAAGAAGCGCTCTCTGGGGTGGCCGAACGGCTTCACCGGCTGGGCATTTCTCGCCGCGCGTGACGGTAAAATCTCAGGTGCGTGCGGCACCACTTTGAGGCAGCTTGCTGCGCAATGCCCATTGTTCCACCGCCCTCACCGATTCCATTTTTTCTGCGGCCCTTTCTTTGGCTCGCCAAGCGCATCACCGGTAAAGAAAACGTGCCTGGCCTGTTGCTGGCTTGGTTCCCCAAAGGGGCCATTGGCGCCGGCGTCTTTGAGCTGAGCGCCGCGGGAGCGCCGAAAGACATGGAAGCGCGGGTGCTTGCAGTGGCCCGTATCGCCTCGAGCGCGGTGACGGGCTGCCCGTTTTGCTTAGACATGAACGCGGCCACCTATGCGCGCGTAGGGTTACAGCCCAGTGAATTGAAAATTCTTTTTTCGCTCAACGCTGCTGCTTTTGAATCGCTCGGCCCCCGCGAAGCCGCCGCCGCGCACTATGCCGTGGCGCTCACCCGTACGCCCGTGGTGCTCTCGAAAGAGTTGGTACAGCTGCTTCAGGAGCGGTTTTCACCAAAAGAAATTGTGATACTGGCCGCCACCATTGCGCAGGTGAACTACTGGTCGCGCTTCAACCAGGGGTTGGGTATTCCTCGCGCAGGTTTTTTCGATGACGCGGTGTGCCCTTTGCCGAGCGCCCAATAGAAGCGGCAAAGCGCTCAAGCGCTCTTTCGAAGCAACCGCGGCCCACAAGCCCCGATAACTCCTTAGCGGTTTTGAGTTCTACCCCCAGGAGTGCGCGGTGTCTGTTCAACGAGCACGTTCGCAAGCGTCGACAGTGCGCCGGCCTGTAGCGGCAGCGAACCGTGCTGCCCCGCGTTCAGTGGCCTTGAAGGCTCCATGGGTGAACGGTTCTGCCCCAAGTGTTCAACGAAAAGCCCCAGCCCACCAACAGCCCGCGAAGCCTTCGTTAGACGCGTACTTCCAACACATCGATGACTTGGCCAGCAAGTTGGGCAGCTCGCCAGACGCCATTTCACCCATTGCTTGGCGAAAGCAATCGGCGGCTTTTGGCTTGCCCGGCATTGACCTGCCTGTCAGCCACGGCGGTCAAGGAAGAGCCGCTTCAGACGTCGTTCAAATTTTTGAGTACATGGGCAAGCGCTCGCTGAACCTGCGAGACATGATTGGGGGAGGCCACGTACGCCCGTTGGTGGCGTCGGGCAGTCCCGAAGCGCGGGCCATCGTCGAGCAAGTGGCGAAAGGCAAGGCTTACGTTGCCATCTCCATCACCGAAAAAGAAGCGGGCTCGAACATGCGGGCGATGCAGAGCCGCTCGACGAAAGTTCCCGGAGGCTACCGACTCACCGGCGAGAAGATGTTCAATGCTCGCTTCGAGACAGCGTCTCACATTGTTCTCTTCGTCAAGTCAGCGCAGCCCGGCCCAGAAGGAACAGCGCTCAACGCCTTCATCGTGCCCAAAGACTACCCGGGGCTGCAGTTCAAAAAGCTCAGCGCACACGGCTTGTATGGCAATTCTTTTGGAGGTGTTTCTTTCAACAAACTCTTCGTACCCGACAGCTTTCGCATTGGAGCTGAAGGCGAAGGCGGCAAGCTCTTCAGAGACCATTTTTTGTACTGGCGTCTGATGCAGTCGGCGGCGGCGGTGGGCACCGGCAAAGGCGCGCTCGAGCAAACGGCCCAACGAATGCGCACCCGGCAAGCTTTTGGAGGCCCCATTGGCCGGTTCACCCACCTTCAGCAGAGCCTCGGCGAGCACACGGCCAAGCTGCAAATGGCTTCTCTGCTGGTGCGAGAGGCCGCGGCGAAAATCGACGCGGGTGACTACGCAGGGGCTGCTCCGCTGGTGGCAATGGCGAAAGGCGAAGGCGTTGAAATCGCGCTCAAGGCGTCTGACTTCGCCATGGAAACCTTCGGAGCCGAAGGGTACTCGCCTGACCTCACCGACCTTGGTCAACGGGTGCGCGACCTTCAGGGGCTGCGCATCGCCGACGGAACGACGCACATCATGCGAGAAACGGTGGTGCAGCACGTCTACGGCGCCGATTTCTGGAACATGGCCATCGGCAGTTCGCCCAAGGCGCGCGCAGAAGACCATGCCACGGGTGCCATTGATGCGCTTCGCCAGCTCGGGGTTGAGCACCGTTACGCGTTGGCCACGCAAGAGCGCTTTGACGGCCTGGTGAAACCCACAGGCGGTGGTGCCTGCCCGACGGTGTGTGCGGCGAACTTGATTCAAGGCCTCGGCGTCATGAGCGGTAAGGCCCCGGTGCTCAACCTCGACAAAGTCATTCGCGAGGCGTACCAGAGCAACGCAAAACTGGCCGACGGCCGGTTGAGCAACGCGCAGGTCGTTGATTTGCTCGAGTTCTACCGAGCGCGGTTTCTTCCCCAGCTGAAATGGTCAACTGAAGTGGACTACCTGCGTGCGGGTAACAAGCTGGCGCAGCCGCCAGACGCCCGTGGGTGGACCGACTTCGATGCAGCCGCCCTCGAGCCGCGGGCGAACGAAATGAAGATGTTGAGCTACACCGTAGAAGACGCTTCGGGGCGGGTGCTGGGCAGGCACTTCGTGGTGTTGAAAGAAAAAATCGGCAACACGTTGTTCGTCGTCGACCCCCGGAACCCGGCGAAAAACCATGCGTACGAGCTCAAACGCGTTGCGCTGGCTGAGGGTGGCTCATCGTTTCTTTTGACCCGGCCCGACATGGTTGGCCCCCAGGCGGCCAAGCTCACTTTGAATTCAGTGGTGACGGTGAAGCTCGATACGAAAAAGGCGTGAGCCGCCCTTCAGGTTAATTGCCGCAAGTCACGGTCTGGCAGCTGCCCCACATGCCGCGGCGCTCTGTCTTGGCCACCGATTGCAGCGTTTCGAATTCATCTTTTCGGCTCTGCCCGTCAGGCGGCAAATACAGCACGCACGCGTACCCTTCGCTGACCAACTTCGAGTTCACCTCCACCCCGTCGACGGTGACATAGGCAAGGAGGCGGTTGAAGCGGTCTTTGCACTCTACGTCGTACTTCAACGTGACTTGTTTTCCCTGCACCAGCGAGCGGTTGTAGTCAGTGGCAATTACGCCGTAGCAGTCGTTTTTACCGCTGGTCGATTCAGGCGTGTCGGCGAGCAGGTAACGAATGCGCTCTCCGCTGCTTAAATTAATGGTGTCACCGTCGACCACCGAATCGACCACGCCCATGGTGGGCCCGCAGGGGCTGGTGGGGGCGCCACAGGCCACCAAGAGCAAAGACAATGGCCAATAGCAACGTTTCAAGGGCACAGCTCGTTCGCTGCACCCGGAGAGCCTTTGTCTCCGGTGCCTCCGTCTGGGCTCATGCCGTAAGTGGCGTTCTGCGTGACACAGAAGTTCGCCGCCACGTCGTTCTGCGTCGCGTCGAGCTTGTCGTTGGAAAGCTGCAGAGAGGCTCCGGGCGATGATGTGGTGTAGGTCACCACGTCTAAATCAGTCGTTCCGTTCTTGAGGGAAAGCGTGTGCATGCCAGTGTCGGTCAGCCCGAAAGTAAACGTGCCCAACACGGCAGGCAGCCCACCGTTCACCAACGCGTCGGCCTTGCGAGCGAAGACGACATAGCTGCCCGCGGTGGCGCTCAAACACGCCTGCGAGGTGAGTGCCGGCAGCGTCGTGGTGTCGAATGACAGAGCGAGCCCATTGAAGTCGACGTTTGAATTCACCAGCACTTCGAACCATTCACCGTTGGCCGCGGTGACTTGTGCCGGGTGCGCCATGATTTCGGTAATCACCACATCGCCCACCACCGGTCTCACAATCGGCCGGCTTAAGCCCGTCGTCCCGTCGATGCAGTTGTTCATGTCGACCGGCGTGGGGCAGGTGGTGTTGTCGGCTCCCGGCGTGCCCAAGTCGCCTAAGCCGTACATTGCCGTGGCGCGGCACAGGTTGTTGGGGTCGTCGTTGTCGGTCGCGGTGAGCTTGGTGGGGTCTAACTGCCAGGCCGTGCCGTCAATGGCGGGGGCATAGGTGACCGCGTCGATGACGCCCGCATCGGGCAGGTTCACCGACAGCGAACCGCCGCTGTTGCCCAAGCTGAAGCCAAACGTGCTCGCCACGCCAGAGACGCCGCCGTTCACCCCCGCGTCACTGTTTTTGGCAAACACTGCATAGCCGCTGCTTGCCAGGTGCACGCAGTCGGCACTGCTTACGGTCGATTTCGAGGTACCGCTGTAAAGCACCAGACCATTCAAGTCGACGTCGGCGTTGGCGCGCACTTCGAACCATTCGCCCGCGGTGTCTACCACCGCCTTGGGGTTGGCCATCACTTCTGAAATGACGAGCTGACCGGCTGACGGGAGCACCACGGTGCGCGAGGTGCCGTCGGTGTCGAGGCAGGTGCCTTGCGTCACCATCGTCGAAGCGCAGGGCAAGTTCACTTTGCCGGGCGAGCCATAGTTGCCGCCCGAGAACAATTCAGAGGCGTCGCACCATTTGCTTTCGTCGTCGTTCGCGCCCGCTTCGGGGTTCAAACTGCCGTCAAACGTGCGCGCATGGCCGGCTTTGGCTTCTTTCAAGTACTGCACTTCGTCAATCACCGTGTCGCGGCACTTCAAGCCGAGAATCGCCTCAGACTGTGGCAGCGCACCGAGCGCCGCTTCGTATGAATAACCGATGTGCGCGGGCAGGGGGCCGGAGCGAATGTCGCCGATGGCCATGTAGCCGCGGGCGGGCACGGTGCCGGCGCGAATCACATGCGTCTTCAACCCGGTGCCGTCGGTTTTCTTCACGTAAACGGTAATGCCTTTTAGCTCTACCGCCGTGCCTAGACTGTTGAAGATTTCGATGTATTCCGAGCCGGTGTCGGTCGACGCCGGGTTCGACATAAACTCGGTAATCACCAAGTCGCCGGCTTTGCGGCCGACACACAAGTCTTCGCTGGGCCCCGGCGGAGTACAACCGCACACGAGAAGCGTCGCCCCACTTAAAACCACTGCCGCTTTGATGTTGTTCATTCGCCTTCCAAGTTTCGTGCTTCGGCCGTGTCGGGGTGCTCGTTTGCCAACAGTTGTTCCAATTCGGCACTGGGAGCGAGCACTTGCCCCGGTAAGGTGACCACCAACTGCAACCGTTCGCGGCCGAGATATTTCGGCCGGTACCGCGTGACGATGCCGCGCACTTGCACGTATTCACCGCGCTTGAAGAGCACTCCCGACGCCAGCATCACGTCTTTGTCGAAGAAGACGATGTCGAAGTCGCTGTTGCGGGTGCGCGAGAGCTTCACCACGCTGGGGCCTTTTTCGGCGATGGTCACTTCACTCACCGCGCCGAGCAGCACCACCGGCTCACCGACTTTGCCCTCGAGCTTGGTCAGCGCGTCCCACCGGGTGAGGGCGATGTAGTTGTCAGGGTTGTCTTCCATCTGTTTTTCGAAGCGGGTGATGGTGCTCTCACGGTTGTTCCACCACTTCAGCCGCTCGTCGTAGTCGGGGTAATGCAGCTTGCCCGGTGACCAAATGCCGATTTTCGCTTCTTGCGCGTTTTTCTGCGCTTCTAAAAACTCGCGGTGAAAGCGCCGTGAACGGCCGTACTTGGTGAAGTACGGGCTGTAACCCGCGCGCACGCACTCGATGTTGTAGTTGAGCCAGCGGCCGTTTTTGTAAACCATCACGTAGGCGAGGTACCGACCGTAGTAGTCGCGAATTTCACCGGGGTGGTCGCGCTCGAGCCGCACCGACTGCACGCCTTCGAAGAAACCTTCGGCCCACACCTTGGCTTCTTCACCCATGGGCGTGGCCATTTTCACGGGGCGGGGCGAATTGCCGCGCATTTTTTCGCGGTAATTGTCCCAACCGGCGGCGTACGCCTTGCGCTCGTCTTCGTGCTTGAAGGTTTCTTCGGTGTCGAGCCCGAGCAGACGCAAAGAGCTCTGCAGGCCTTTGACGTGAATGGTGTCGCCGTCGACGACGGCGCTGGCGCCATCGATGGGAAATTCACCCAAGTCCAAGCTCACCACTTCCATCTTGCGCAGCTCGGCGCTGATTTCTTCGCGGGTGAAGCGGCGTGAATCGCGCGTGCTTTGACAGGCGCTGGCGAGCCCGACGAGAGCGAAGAACAACGGCTGCACGATGCGTCGAGATGGCATCAGAAAGAACCCTGCAGGTTTAAGTAGAGACGATGCTCGGGGTTGGGCTTGCGCGTCAATGTGGCCGCCCTCTTGTCGAGGAAAGCATAGAGGTCGTACCGCGCGGTCACCTTGAGCGCCCGGTGAAGGGCCGCGCCCACTTCGAAGAAGCTCCATAACGACTGCTCCAAGTAGGTATTGTCGACGATGTCTTCGTTCAGGTAGCGAGACTTCAGGCGCAGCGAGAGGGTGTCGTTGACTTGTGAACGCAGCTCAATGAATGCGCGCACGTCACGGCGAAAATCAGTCTTGTAGCGAACGTCGTCTTTCCAGGTGAGGGAGCCCTGCATGATGACGTTTAACCGCCGCCCGAGCGGCCGAAGGGTGAGGCTGGCGGTGGCGCGGTACAAATCACCAGAACACGCAAAGACGTCACCGTTCTCGACGTAAATGATGGTGCCCGACGCGCACGTGCCGTGCACGCTGCTCGCCAAGTTGCGGTTACGCATTTCGCCCCACACCGCGGGCTCGAAGACGGGCCAACGGCGAAGTTCCAGTGCAGTGGTGAAATACAAATTGGCCATGCCCGCGGGGCCCTGCTTGGGGTCGGCATAGGGCAGCACCCACCCATCGGCCCGGCTGGTGAAATTCCAGTCGCCGAAGCGGCCTTGGTAAGTGAGCCGTGCGCCCAGCTCGTTGCGCGCGCGCAGCCCTTCGACTTGGTCAGGCGCCGAAATGGGCCGTGCGTACGGGTTGTCGTACGTGTTGTCGTAGTAGCGCAGCGCCAATTCGACCGAGTGCTTGCGGTAGTCGAATTCGGTGCGCTGGAGCACCGCGAAGCCTCCGCCTTTGCCGGTGCTGTCGAAGCTGCGCGCGCCTTCGAGGTAAAAGTCGAAGTGGCCGGCGGTGAATTTGCCGTCGATGCCCACCGCTCCAAAGGGGCCTCCATAAGGTGTGGCCGCCCAGTCTTGAAAGTCGAGTTTTAGCGGTGCGCCGTAGAAGAAGTTGGCCGCGCCGTACGCGGTGACGCCCAAGCGCAGCCGCTCGTTGGCGTCGAAGGTGACGTGCCCACCTCCGATGAGCTCGTTGTACAGGTTGGGCAGCGTCGCGAAAATGACTTTTGCGTCGGGCGCCAGAGGGTCGTGCTGGGCGAGAAAGACCGGCGGCGCTTTGCAGTTGGGCGTTGTCTCGCCATGCTCATCGCGCACGCTGGGGTCGTCGCACGTTTCGCGGTTGTAGATTTTGTATTGGTAGAGCGAGCGCGACTGGTAGCTGACGAAGCCATAGAGCGAGAGCCGGCGGTGGGCCCCTAAATCAATTTTTTCGACACTGGCGGCGGCGCCGCGAAACGGTTCGCGCCAGTCGAAGTCAGGGGTGACGTACAGGTTGTCGACGTCGCCGCTGCAGGGCAAGTTGTCGACGTCGGTGGTCGCTCCGGTAACCGAGACCTGGCAAGTGCGCTTGAGCGCGATGTCGCGGCGAAAATCGTTGCTCAAGTAAATGCCGGTGGGTGCGCGGTGGCGGCTGTTGTCTAGCGTGACCCGTTCGGCGAAACCGATGAAGTAGCTGCCCACCACCACGCGGCGTTGGCCGGCTTTCCACTGCAGGTAGTACCGGGGCAATTCGAAGCGGTACATGCGACCGTCGACCTGCAGTGCGTCGACGTGCAGCGGGTCGAAACGGGGGGTGCCTGGGCTCAAGCGAGTGGTGGTGAATGCCACCCCGCCGCTCAAGTCGTACGGGCCTTTCAAGTTGAGAAAGCCGAGCGTGGGCAAAGGCACGTTGTCGCCCACGGTGTACGCGGTGGCGAAGCGGTATTTACCCGAGAGCGCCACGCGGTCAGGCGCGGGGTCCAACCGAATGAAGGGGGTGATTTCGAGCAGCTGCTCTTCGGTCAGCGCTTTGGCGGCCACCAATTCGACCGGGTTCTCGATGCGGCCCTTTTGCTGCCGGTACGCGATGATGGCGTCGACGTCGGCCCAGTTGAGGCCGGGTAATTCGTAGAGCGCATCGCGGTCGGCTGAATTGAGGTCGACGCCTTCTTCGAGCAACTCGCGCAGCGCTTCGTAGTCTTCGGTGCTCAGCTCTTGGCGCTCGTACATCGACTCGAGATCGTCAGCGTCTTCGATGTCGACGGGTCTTTCGAAGATGGCGGCTTGCGCCGCAGTGCTCGCGACGAGCCAGACCCCAAGAAGCATTCGCTGTTTCGACAAGCACCGTGAAATTAGAACGCCGTTTTTGTTTCGTCAGTATCGATTTGGAGGCGTTCTTAAGCCTCGGGATCGCTTTCTTCACTTTTGAGAGATTTAAGCCGACGTCAGTCCCAAGACGTTGAAGTTGCCGAATTGACCGAAGTGATGGTCAAAGGAAAATGCTGTTCGAACCGCTCGCTTCTGCATCATCGCGAACGAAATCGCATCGCAGAGGCTCCAGTCTTTGTCGCTGAATCGAGCGATGAGTAAGCGAGCCGCCTCTACTTCGTTTCTCTGCGCATCGAGAACTGGCAAACCCGCGGTCAACAACCACCGGCTCGCCACCACTCTGCCGACACGGCGAAGCAGCAGCGCATGTGTCTCGGCTTCGATGTAGTTGGTGATAAACGCGGGCCGTTTGTCCTTCGCCAGACCCATGCCAATCTCGACGGCTGTCTCGTGATTGCGGTCATCGCGGTCAATGAGGGCCAGAATCGCGCTGGAGTCCCACAGCACTGCTCGCTTCATGAGTCGAGTACCGCGTACTTGTCGCTCGAGCCCGGGCCAGCACCACCGCTACGCCCGGCGCCGATGAGACCGAAGAGCGAATGATTCGTGGTTAGCGGGGGAACAGAACGTAGCTCACGAAAATGGCGTGCGCTGCGTAAACCCTTTCGTGGCACGAGTCGGCGACCGGCCAGTCGAACCGTCGGTAATTCACCTCGGCGCACCATTCTCCAGATGGTCGAAATCGAGACGCCCAGCTCGCGCCCAGCCGCGGCGATAGAAAACAATTCTTGCTGCTTTGCGGTTTTTCGTGACCTCGGCATGTCGTTATCGTGTCAACCGATGGTTCACTGTGTCAACCGTGTCACTAACCCTTACCGGGTGGCCCACGGTGCTTTGCCGTCAAGCTTTAGACGTGCTGGTCGACGAGAATGGGGTTGCCATCGGGGTCGGCGAGCATGAAGTGCGCAGGCCCCGTCGTCGATTCATCAGCGAGCAGGGTGGGCTCGATGCCCGAGCGCTTGAGCTCACGCTGCAGCTCGCGCACGTCGGTGAACTTGTCGAGCTTCTGTTTCGATGCGTCCCAGCCGGGGTTGAAGGTGAGCATGTTGCGGTCGAACATGCCTTGAAACAGGCCAATGGTGGTGGTGCCGTTCTGCATCACCTGCCAGGTTTTGCCGTCACCCGAGCCCGGCTTGAAGCCAAGCTTGGTGTAAAAGGCGCGTGAGACTTCGAGGTTCTTGACCGACAGGCTGACTGAGAAGTTTCCTAGGTTCATGGGCGCATTTCTTACACAAAGCCGTGCATGAGCGACTTGTCAGATCTTGCGAATGTTGACTATGTCGCCCGCGTCAACCGGGCCATCGACCACGTGACGCGAAACCTCGCGCAACCCTTGAAGCTCGATGAGCTCGCCAGGGTCGCCGCGTTCTCACCTTTTCACTTTCACCGTATTTTCCGCGCGATGGTCGGCGAGACGCTCCACGACTTCGTCAAGCGCACCCGGCTGGAGCGGGCGCTTTACCTTATGTCCCACGGCCCAAAGTCACTGACCGACATCGCGCTCGACGTGGGCTTCAACTCAAGCTCCGATTTCTCGCGCAGCTTCAAGGCCCACTTTGGCGTCTCGCCGCGCGCGTTCGACCTCGAGGCGTGGCGCCAGGCGCGCCGCGACGAATTCGCACCGAAAATTGCACCGAAGAGCGATGAGCGCTTCACCGTACGCTTGCGTGAGCTGCCCGCGCGGCGGGTCGCGTACTTGCGCGTGTTTCGCCCCTTCGAGAAGGGCCGCGTGCCGCGCGTTGCCGCGAAGCTCGTCGCCTGGGCGAAAGAACGAGGCCTCGATAAAGGTCAATGGCTCGGGTACATGTGGGAAGAGCCTGAAGTCGTACCGCTCGAAAAGTGCCGCTACGATGTCGGCCTCGAAGTGCCTGAGGGCGTGCATTTGAATGACGAGGTCAACGAACAACTGTTTCCTCGCATGAAGGTTGCCGAGCTCGAGCTCAAGGGCTCCATTGAGCTTGAGACGCGCGCGCTCGACTATCTCTACGGCCATTGGCTCCCACGGAGCGGCCTTACGCCTGATCACCAGCCGGTGTTCGAAGCGTGGAACGGGCTGCCCTTCGCGCATGGAGAGGAACACTTCGAGCTTCGGGTGCAACTCGCCGTCGTTTAGTGGCGCCGCCTCACGCGGCCGTCACGCTTCGCCTTTTGAGAATTCGCCAAGAACTCTGTGAATGGGAAGGCGTTGGCTAACGCAACTACTCTGGGTATGACCAACGGGCGGTGCGTTTGGGTAGCGAAGAAGTCCCGTCGTACTGCTGAAAACCCATGAGGGGATCGTAGGAATATGCGACGCCATCAATCCTGGCCATTAGAACTGTCTCGAGCAACACCGGAAGGGAGAAGTGATATTTCTGTGCGTCGTCCCATTTGGCCGGCTTCTCAGAGAGCCGAACAGCTGCAGCTAGAGATTGGGACTCATGGAACTCCTTCCGTAAGCCCAGCCCAATCTCATCTGCGTTGTACGGCAACGGTTTCAGTGGGCGTACAACTCCCAACTCTGATTGAAGAACGGCCTGTCGCTTGGCGATCACGTCAGACCGAGCAACGAGTTTGGTAACGAGGGCGGTGTCGGTCCGGTTCGTCTTGTAGGTCCTTCGAAGGGATTTCAGCTCGTGATCGAGCTTCTGCATCTCGCGCATCTGGGGCGTTCTACGAAGCGCAAACAGTTTTCCGATGGTCATGGCAAGTCTCCTGCCGAGATTGTCGGCTGAGCCAATAGCGAAGTTGCGTGCAGATTTGATCTGCGCAGAGATTTCGGAGGGTTGAGGCGAGGGAGAAATTCCTCGAACCGGACCCACGACGACCATTTTCGGGCTCGCGCCCGTCGTCGTAGGTACGAAGTCAAGAAGTCACGAGTGCCGAAACATTTCCAACGAGCTGCCGATAATGAGCCACCATGTCGACAATCACCTCCGTTCTCCCTCCCGTTGTGAAGCCGCTGACTTCGTCGCGGTCGACGCCTCAGGCGCCCGCACAGATTGCCGACCTCAAGGTCGAACCGTCGCGCGCCGCGCCCATCGATGTGGCCGAGTTCAGCGGCTCGGGCATCAAAGAAACGTTCGGCACTTTCAAAGGCGTCAAGCCGTACGCCATGGGGATGTTCAGAACTTCGGACACGCCTCCCAACCTCTTCTATCGGCGCTTCATGCCCGAAGGTAAGCCGCGCGCCGCGGTCGTTCTGCTGCACGGAACCGGCGAGCACAGCGGCCGCTACGTCGAAATGGCGCGCAAGTTGGCCAAGGAGGGCTACGCGGTCTTCGCGTATGACCAGCGCGGCCACGGAAAGTCGCAAGGCTACCGGGTTTACGTCAAAGACTTCCAAGACTACACGCAGGACCTCAACGCGTTCATGAAGGAAGTGCGCGAGCAGTTGCCCGGCGCGAAAGTCGCTCTCTACGGGCACAGTCTCGGAGCCCTCGTTGCCGCCAACTACGGCGAAGGACTGAACCAGTTGCGCCAGCCGGCGCCCGACGCGGTTGTTTTGTCTTCGCCTCCGCTTTCTGAGCTCAACGTTTCACCCCTCAAACGTATGATGGCGATGGTCTTGGGCGACATTCCGGTCGTCGATCGCAACCTCGTGCAGAACGACATTGATGTTCGAGACCTGAGCCACGACCCTTCAGTCGTCGCCGCGTACGAGGCAGACGAGCTGAACGAGAAATTCGTGACGCCGAGCTTTGGCAAGGCCTTCATTGAGGCGCAACAGAGAGCCCTCTACCACTCGAATGACTTCGGCCCGCCCGTCCTGGCCTTGAGCAGCCCGGATGATCAGGTCGCTCCTCAGCTCAACACGCCCAGCTTCATTGAGGACGGCATTCGGACGAATGACAAGACGCTGGTCTCCTTCCCCGGAGCAGGTCATGAGATTCACAACGAGGTCGAGCCAATCAAGAGCGCGTACTACGGGCACCTGATTAGCTGGCTCAACAAAAGGTTCCCGGCTGCGCAGTAGCTTTCAAGGCCGCGGTCTATTCCACCGAAACCAGGCGCACCTTTTTATAGATGCGCCGGTCGAGCGGCAGCCGCGCGTCGATGAACCCCACCGCTTCATCGAACTCGAACGAGAACGTGGGTATCGGCGGGGTAATCGAAATCACCAGCTCGAAATTCCAAATCGAAACCAGCGGCGCGCCTTCTTTGGCCAGCTCGGTGGGAGGCACCGGTAAGCGCTCGGCCGCGGCGCGAATGTCGGCCACCGCTTCACGGTCGACATTGGCGTCATGCGACGGCGCAATCAGCTTCACGTCGAGCAATTTGCCGGTCGCGTCTTGCGTCACTTTCACCGTGGCGCGCCGGGTGGCTTTGAACGTCTCGCGCATTTGCTGGTTGAGCGCACGCTTGTCGACCGCGTCGACCGTGCCCAAAGGCGAGCGTTCATTCACCGGAGCACGCCGGTCAGCGGTGGGCGGTGCTTCAGTAAACGGTGAGCCACTCTTGCCGAAAACTTCAGCGTGCTGCTGCCAAATGTTGTTCCACAGACGCGTGTTTTCGACGAACTGCTCACCGTAGGCCTGCAGGCCAGTGGTTTTGAGCGGGCGGTCTGCGTCCCACCCTTTGAGCAGCGCCTTACCCAGCGTGGCGTAATACGTGTGCACCAAGCCTGACTGTGCCCGGTGCTCGCCCATGGCCTGCCGGGCCCACTGCGCGACGTTTTCTTCTACTGTCGTTCCCGCGTCGGTTATGGGCACCTCCATTTTCGATTGACTCACGGTATGGGGCAGCACCGGCTGCACCGCGAGTGGGGGCGCACGCAGCGGCGCATCGGCAGGCACGTCACGGGTGGGCGCAGCTTGCACGGGTGCGCGCGCCGTCGAGCCTGGCGGTCGCTTTTGCAGCACAGGTGCTGCCTTGGGCGCAGGGAGCTCCTTCTCGGGTTCAGCTGGAGCAACTGGCGCCGGCACCGTCTGCACGTCGACCCAGGTAAGCCGCGGCCGTTCGACGGAAAGCACCGTTTCGGGCGGCGGGTCACCCCACACCCATAACGCCAGCGCATGCAAGGCCAGACTGGCCAGCACTGCCCAGAGGGCTCGGCCCTTTAGGCGCATGTCGGGCTGTCGCTGCGTGTTAAACAAGAGGCCGTGCCTTCCGTGGCGGACATGGTGCTCGTCGTTGACGATGATGCAGCGTTCCACCGACTGGTGGAAGGGGTGCTGCAAGGTTCGGGCGTCAGCTGCGTTTGCGTGCGCAGCGGCGAAGAAGCGCTGCGGTTATTAAAGAAAGAGACTCCCAAGGCCGTCATCATTGACGGCCTGTTGCCCGGCATACGCGGCGATGCCTTGGCAATGACGCTGCGCGAGAAGTGGGAGCCCAGCGAGCTGCCCATCATTTTTGTCTCGGCCTTCTTTCGCGACATGCGCAGCCGGCAGCACTTGCAGGTCAAATGCCGCGTCGACGCGGTGCTCCACAAGCCGATTACACCTGAAGACTTGAAGCGGGCGTTGGCGAAAATACCCACCCTCGCGCCGCCTCCAGAGCTCGTCGACGTGCCTGACGAAATTGAGCTCGACATCACCACCGCGGTCGAGCTGCTGAGCGACTACCTCATTATTGCCACCGAGCGCATCGACGCGCTGCACAAGGCGCTCAAAGCGTTGGCTGACGGTGAAGAAGTCGAGTCGCTGAAAACCCTGCGCATCGAAGCGCACCGTTTTCGCGGCACCGGCGGCTCGTTCGGTTTGCCAGAATTGACGCGGCTGGGCGGGCAGATTGAAGACTTGCTCGACACGCAAAAAAAAGGAGCGCCGGTCAGCGCCACGGTGAAGGCCCAGCTCAACGGCTTGGTGAACGCCCTGGCGATGAAGCTCTCGCGCGCGGGAGCCAATTTGAGCATCGCCGGCACCTCGGGTGGCGGCAGCAAGCTGCGGGTGTTGCTCATCGACGGGCCGGGTGAGCTGGCTCTTTCGTGTGGCGAGGCCATGGCCAAGGGTTTGCCCATTCGGCTCTTCAACGAAATGCCTGAAGCGTTGGCCTCGCTGACGCAAGAACGCGCTGACGTGGTTTTCGTCGCCGCTGACCGCCCCGGCTTCGACGGGTTAGACGTGTGCGAGACCATCACGCTGCATGGGTTTGGGCCGGTGGTGGTCATGGGCAAAGACCCCAGCTTCGCGGCACGGCTCACTGCCCAGTCTCGCGGCGCGCGCGGTTATGTGCATCGGTTGCCCAGCGCACAGGCGCTGTTGCGTGTGGCCGTCGACTTCGCCGACACGCCCAAGGGACTCTCGGTGTTGGCGGTGTCAGCTGACCGCACGCTCTTGGGCAACGTGGCCGAAACGCTGAGCGCCGACGGCCACTCGGTACTGCCATGCTTAGAGCCGGCTATGCTTTTCGAAGAGCTCGACAAAGTGGCGCCCACTTTGGTGGTGCTCTCGGCCGATTTGCCGGGCGTGAATTTGATGGCCATTTTGCGCGCGCTCAAAGGTGACGCACGCCACGGCCACGTGCCGGTTCTTGTTCTCACCCAAGACGATTCGCGCCAATTGCGTCTCGACGCGTTCGAAGCGGGCGCCGACGACGTCATGCCTTCACCCATGTCGAACATCGAGCTGCGGGCGCGGGTGCGCAGTTGGGTTCATCGAAGGGCCCATGAGTTGCGCTTGGCTCCCCTGACGTCACTGCCGGGGTTGCCAGGCATCGCGGCGCTGCGTGAAGAATTGGAGCGCGCGTTGGTGCTGGCACGGCGTGGGCGCACTTTGGCGTTGCTGGTTTTCGAGGCTGATTTGCGACACCTGCTTGCCCCCAAGTCGCGTTTCGAGCTCGACGCGGTCGTCGCTGCCCTCGGCGCGCGTTTGGCGCTCGGGGTGCGTATGAGCGACATGGTTGCCAGCTTGGGTGGAGCGCGGTTTGGCGTGCTGCTCTATGACGCTTCGCGGGCCGACGCCGAGAAGCTGCTCAAGCACCATTTAGAGCGCTTCAACTCGCAAGACCCGCTCGGCGACAGCTTGCATGCGCAAGTGCGAGGTGGTTTGGCGACTTTTCCCGAAGTGCGTGAAGGCGCCGACGCGCTCATCGACGTGGCGCTGCGGCAACTCGAAACGCCGGTGACCTAAACCGTCAAACGGGCGCCACGGCGCTTGCGGCTGCCGGCGGCCACTATCAACAGCGACCACAACGCGGCTGACGAGAGGCCGGTGGCCGAAGCACAACCCGGCGCCGTTTGCCCGGTGAGTGTCGCCTCGGGCACTTGCAGCGAGGTGAAGCGAACCGTGCTCTCGGGCGGGCGACAAAAACGCTTGTTGTCGGTGCCGGTATCGCACGTGGCGCCGTCGGTGCAATCAGCCGGGCTGGTGCACGACTTCACGCAGCGGGTGAGGCCGCCAGCAGGGCCATCGCAAATGTTGCCGCCGACGCAAATGTCCTCCATCGCGTTGCAAATTTCGTAAGTGTTGCGCGGGTTTTTTGGCTTCAAAATGCATTGGCCAACCGGGCCGCAGGTCATGCCGCGTTGGCAGTCGCCTTCGACTTTGCAGGTGGCGCTGCAGTACGACTGGGTGTTGTTGCCGTCGCGAATGCACAAGCGCGTCTTGCAGTCTTCAGGCTTGGTGCAGGTTTCACCCAGCGCCACGCAGTCAGCGTCGGCAAGTGGGCAGGCTTCGATTGCGCACACGCCATTGGTGGCGCAGTTGGCCGGGCAGTCGACATCGCGACCAGGAGAATGGCAGTCGGCGGTGCACTGGCCGTCGGCCACGCACGCACAGTCTTGGTCAATTTCTGGGCAATTGGCGGCACAGCGGCCGTCTTCACCGCACGAAGGCACTTCCCATTGCAGCATTGTGGTGTTTATCCACCCCAGGCCGACGTCGACGCGGCCGTCGACTCCAAACTGGTTGCAGTCTTGGTCGCCGAAGCTGACCACGCCCACCACGCGCTCGCGGGTGCTGCCGGGTGTCACCATGAAAGCGGGGCCGCCCGAGTCGCCCGAGCAGGTTTGCGCACCCATCGCGCCTGACTCAAGCGCCAATGGCAGAACCGAGCGAACGTTGTACGTCACTTCGCGTTTGGTACCGTCACCACGGCCTGTCTCGGTAATGCCGAAACCGACGTGGCGAATCTTCTTGCCAATGTCGGCGGTGCTCATGGGCAGTGAGTTCATTTCAATCGGCGCGACGTCCAACACCGGTTGCTCGAGTTTGAGCACGCCGAAGTCGTAGTAGGCCTTCTCTTGGTTGTTGGGGCACGCGGCCGAGCTGACTTGGTAGCAAGGGTTGGCGTACTGGGCGGCTGTCTTCACCACTTTATGGGGGCTGCGCACCGTGGGGCCGAAGAGCACGTAATAGTAATTGCCTTGGCCGTACGCCTCGATGCAGTGAGCGGCGGTCAGCACCGTCTGCGGTGCCACCAAAGTACCGGTGCAATATTCTTGGTAGTTGCCGTTTTGGCCGACAGCGAGCAACACCACCGCTTCATCACCCGTTGTGAGGGTGCCACCGATAATCGCTTCACGTGCCGTTGCGCTTTGAGAATCAGAGGTTTCTACCGCTGAACAACCCACCAGAAGCGAAACAGAACCGGCGGCCAACAGGTGTTTAATCATGTCGAATACTCCAATGGTGACGCTCGCCGGCAGCAATACACGTGCCAGTAAACTGTCACGAAGAATTGCCGAGACTTAGGTGCGCAGTTGTCGGTCGCTAGGGGTGTGGTTGCGACAATTGGAGTCGGGTGTGACCGAACATTGGACAGGTGAGAGAGAAGAAGTGGGTCGAGCTGATCATCTTTTGGAGATAGTCTTGACCCTTTTACGTGAGCACGTTTCTCAAAGGCGGCACGTTGATTGAGTTTGAGCCCGCCGGCGTGCAGACGGGCCACCTTCGCATTGCCAACGGTGTCATCACCGGCCGCGGCCCTGACATCGAGCCGCAAGAGTTCGATGAAGTCGTCGACGTCAGCGGCAAGTTGGTGCTGCCGGGGTTGGTCAGCGCGCACCATCACCTCTACGCCACGCTAAAACGGGGAGCCGCTCCACGCGCTATCGGCTTTGACGATGAAGCCAATAGCTTGCGGCGGTTTGAAGAAGCGCTCGACTTAGACGCGGTGCAAGCGGCGGCGATGAGCGGCGGCCTCGAAGGTTTGGTGGCGGGTACCACCACCGTCTTCGACTTGCATGCTTCGCCACGGGCGGTGCGAGGCTCGTTAGAACGCGTGTCGCGTGGGTTGAACGACGTCGGGCTGCGCGGTGTGCTCGGGTATCAGCTGACCGAGCGCTGGGGCAGCCAAGGCTTCGATGACGGTTTGGCCGAAGCAGCCGAATTCGCCCAGAAGGCCCGTGGCCGGTTTCGCAGCGTGCTGGCCGCCCACGGTACCCAAAGCTTGTCAGACGACAGCATGCGCCGCTTGCGCGAGCAGGCCGACAAAGCCAACGCCGTGCTGCTCATGCACCTGGCTGAAGACCCGAAAGAAGAAAAGTTGTCAGTCGACACTTACGACATGACGCCGGTCGGCCGGTTGATGGCCCATGGCCTGGTGAATGACCGCACGGTGCTCGCGCAAGCTGTGCACGTGTCGTGGCCTGACTTGTCGCAAGTGCTCGGCACCGGCGCGTGGCTTGCGCATTGCCCGCGTTCAAACATGGCGACGCAAACGGGCGTGGCGCCGGCCGGTAAATTCGGCGTGCGCGCTTGCGTGGGCACTGACACCGAATCACTCGATGTGCTGGCCGAGGCGCAGACCGCCTGGTTTCGTTCGCGCGATTATGGGCAACCCATCGACGTTTTACGTTACTTGGCCAACGGGCAACGCTTGGCATCACAGGTTTTCGGCTTACCGATGGGTTTGTTACGCGAAGGCGCGGTGGCCGATGTGGTGATTATGGACTACCGCCCTCCCACGCCGTTAGACGCGCAGACGCTGTCGGCCCATGTGCTGAATGGCTTTTCATCGCGGCAGGTCGAAGCGGTGATGATTGATGGCATGTGGCGGTTGTGGGCACGCAAGCCGCTCGGCATCGCCGCGGCCGATTCAATGCGCCATGCCCAAGAGCAAGCCCGCGCGGTGTGGGCGCGCATGAACGCGGCGTAAATAGCAACACGACAAGTCTGGCACCTTATCGCTACCCGCGTGCGTTGAGCCACAGCATGGCGCCCGCTGCGCTCAACGCGAGGAGCACCAGTGCCGCCACGATTTTGGGCCACGACCGGGGGCGAAAATGTTCGCGTGAATCGAAGCGCGCGGTCACCGCGGGCATGTCGTCACCCAGGGCCACCGTGCTCCGTGGCACCGCAGCGGGTGTCACTTGCATTGAAGTCACTTGGGGTTGAACGGCCGCGTCTTTGAATGGTGCCACGTCGCCCGGCGCGGTGACGGGCTCGATGGGCAGCGGCTCTGTCGCTGACGGAGCCGGTGGCAACAGTTCTGCCAAGTGGCTCGGCAGCACCATGTGGTGATGACGGGTCAAAAAATCTTCGAGCGCGGTGCTGAACGCGCTGCAGTCAGGGTAACGAAGCTCGGGCAGGGGCGCGAGCGCGCGTTGCACGAAACCCACCAGCTCAGCCGGCATGTCGGGGCGCAGCGTATTGATAGGCGTGATGCGTGTGGTCTGCACTGATTCGAACAAGGCCTGGTTGCTCTCGCCCGTGTGCGCGCGGGCTGAAGTGAGCAACTCGTACAGCAAAAGCCCAAGTGAAAATTGGTCGCTGCGCCCGTCGAGCGTTTCACCCCGCAGCTGCTCGGGTGACATGTACGCGATGTTGCCCACCACGTGGCGCGACTTGGTGTGGGCGCCCGTTACGGCCGAACGCGCCACGCCGAAATCAATCAGCTTCACCACCCCGGTTTGCGCGATGAGCACGTTCTGCGGGCTGACGTCGCGGTGCACGATGCCCAAACGCGCGCCGTCGGCACCCATGGCCGTGTGTGCGTAATGCAGCGCCTGGGCAATTTGCGAGGTGATGCGCACCGCCGCGGCCATGGGCAACGGGCGCCGCAGGCGTGCGTGGTGGGCGATGACGTCGCGCAAGGTGGCTCCGGTGACGAGCTCCATGGCCAAGAAGTACTGACCGCCGTGCTCACCGAAGTCGAAAATGTGGGCGATGTTGGGGTGGTTCAGCTGTGCCACCAACCGGGCTTCATCGAAGAACCGGCGCACGAAGAGCGGATCGTGCGTGAGCTCTTGCAACATGCGCTTCACCACGCATTGCCGCGCGAAGCCGTCGGGGCCTGACTGTTGGGCCACGTACACTTCGGCCATGCCGCCTTGGGCCAGCTTGCGTTCGAGTATGTAGCGCCCCAGCCGCTCCGACATCGGGGCAGAAATGTACCATGCGCATCGACGCGGTCACGGTACTGGCCGGGCCTTTACTGTTGCTTGGTGGCAGGCACCATCGCCGGGCCGGCGAGCCCCACCGGCACTGGCGAAGCAAAGGTCAACTTCGTCACCAGGCGTTTGCTCTTGAGCGCGGCCTTCTGCGCGTCGGTGTATTTCAAATGCGCGTCGCGGGTGGCGGCGTCGGGCAGGCGCAAGTCTTTCACCACGCGAAAGACCGCGAGCACCCGCAGCGCGTAGTAGCTCAAGTCGACTTCCCACCAGAACCAACCCTGGTTGGCGGTGTTCTGATGGTAGTGGTGGTTGTTGTGCCAGCCCTCGCCACAGGTGATGAGCGCGAGCAGCGCGTTGTTGCGGCTCAAGTCGGTCGTCAAGTACCGGCGGCTGCCAAACACGTGTGAGAGCGAGTTGATGGTGAAGGTGCCGTGCCACAAAAACACGGTGGGAATGAACGCCCCCCACACCACCGCCACGAAACCGCCCCACGCCCAGAGCGCCGCCACCATCACCAAAAACGGCAACACGAAGAAGCGGTTCAAAAAACGCAGCTCGGGGTAACGCGCGAAGTCACGAATGCTGTCGTAACGGGTGGCGTCGTATTTTTTGCTGAGAATCCACCCCACGTGGCTCCACCAAAACCCACTTTGAATCGGTGAATGAATGTCGCCTTCTTGGTCTGACTCGCGGTGGTGGTGGCGGTGATGCGCGGCCCACCACAGCACGCCTTTTTGCACGCTGGTTTGCGCCAAGCACGCGAGCAGAAACTGAAAGAAACGGTTGGTCTTGAAAGCGCGGTGCGAAAAATAGCGGTGGTAGCCGGCGGTCACTCCGAACATGCGCACGTAATAAGAAGCGACCGCGAGCAGCACCCAGTGCCATTCGATGCCCACCACCAGCGGCAAGAGCAAGGTGAAGTGCATGGCGATGAAAGGCAAGCTCGCCGGCCAGTTGATTTTTTCGTGGGTGATGGTGCGCGCGTTCATTTGGAACCCATAGCCTCGATGTGGACCTGAAAAGTGTTTTCGGTCTGCATCGAATCAAACGCGACGGCCGTCACCCGTTTGTCACGTGGTGGGCGATTGCTTCACGCGCGAAAGCCACGACACGAAGCGCTGATGTGCGCGCAACGCCGACAACGCGGGCTCGCTGGCGGCCAAATCGCCCCGGTGAAAGCCGAGCGCCAAGGCCTGCTCTAACAATTCGAATGTCTTTACCTCGTCACCGGCGCGCGCGAAGTGGCAGGCGGCGTCATACGCGGTGTCAGCCAAGGGCTCGAGGGCACAGCGCGCTTCGAGCATTTGCCCGGCGTGGGCAAAGTCGCCGCGCGCTTCATAAACGCGTTCTGCGCACACATATGCCAAAGGCAGCTGAACCTGCGGTACCGCCTGCGCTTCTCGCTCACGGCCCAGCCGCAGCAACGTGCCGGCCCATTCGTGACGCAAGGTTGAATTGTCATGCTGCGCCACCGCTTTTTCCCACAGGGGCAGCGCGCGGGGGTCGTCACCCAAAAGCGAGAACGCGGCCGCCAACGCCTGACAAGGAATTTCGCCGCCATGCACTTGGGCAAAATGGTCCAACGCGGCGCGCCCTTGGTTTTCTTTGAGCGACACCCAGCCCAGCAGCGCGTGCAGCCGTGAACGCAAGGGCGGTTGAATGTCGGCTTCGAGCAGCGCTTCGGCGTCTTGCCGCGCGGCGCCATAGCGGCCGGCTTGGTAGTGGGCCATGGCGGCGGCGAAGGCGACGTCGTAGGGGTGCACGGTGTGCCGCGGCAGCTCGCCGGTGAAATACCCGTGCAAGAGCACCAGCACCCGCGCCACGTACAGCCCAAAGAAGACGAGCAGAACCCACTCGCCTTTGGCGGCTGAAAACGCGAGCACCACCACGCCGAAAAAGAGCGCCACGCATTGCGCCACCGCGAAGCCGCGCCGGCCCATGGCCCGCACCAACAGCACCGATGCCAGTTTGCCGCCGTCGAGTGGAGGTACCGGTATCAAGTTGAGCGCGGCCCACGCTCCACACGCCAAGCTCAGCGCATGAAAAAAGTGTGTTGAAGCCGCCGTGTCGCCCAGGGTTTGGCGCGAAAGGTGCGCCATTAGAAAAGCCCCCGCCGCCACGGTGAAGCCAAGCATCGCGCCGGCCACGGTGATGGTGGCTTCACGGTGCCAGGGTACGGTTTCGTTGGGGTGGGCGCGGGTAAGGCCTCCCAAACCGACCAAATGCACAGTGGGCCGGTAACCGAAATGCAACGCCATCAGCGCGTGGCCGAGCTCGTGGGTGAGCGCGGCGAGTGAAATGGCGAAAGCCCACCAGGCAGTGGCCAACCACAGTTCGCGGCCCGACGCAGCGGGGGGCTGAGGAGCAACTCCCGCTTGTGGCAACCCCCATTGCGCCACCAAGTGACCCAAAATGCCCGCGATGAGCAGGTGACTTAAATGCACTTCGATGTGAATGCCGAAAAGCTTGAAGCGGAGCATCGCGCGCCTTGGGTAGCACACCTTGTTGCTGGGCGGCTGCAGCGGGGGCCTGCGCGACGGGTGAGAATGCGTTTGCGCAGGCTGCAACCGTTTTGGGTTAGTTTCGTCAGCTCTTCGAAAAGCGAAGGAAAACGTCAATGCGAATGATGGACACGGCGACGGGTGGCGCCACGTGCGCGCTGCACCCCGCAGTATCGGCTTCTGCCACTTGCCAGCGGTGCGGCAATTTCATGTGCGCCGAGTGCGCGGCCCAAGGTGTTGAGACCCGTTGCCCAGCCTGCCGTCAGTTGCTGGGCCAAACCGGGTTTCCCTTCGAGCGCAGCAACTTCGATTTCGGCCGGCTGTGGGGCTACGCCTTCGAGCGCTGGCAGCGCGAATGGGTGATGCTCTCGGTTGCGGTGTTGTCGATGTTCGCCGCCAGCGTGGCTGTAAGTCTCGCCACCACGGTGGTGCAAGGCATTTTGTCGGCGGTGTTCGGCGCAGCGGGAGATGCCGGGTCGGGTATGGCCGCGGTGGCGGTGATTGGCATGAGCCAGTTATTGGGCATCATTTTGCGCGTGGTCATCGACGGCACGCTGCAGTTGGGTTTTCTGCGCATGCTGCTCGACGTGCTGCACGGAGGCCAGGCCGACATCGGCCGTTTGATTTCGCAGTTTTCGAAGCTGCCCCGTTATTTGCTGCTCGCCGTGGTGGTGGGCCTGATTTTCGTGATTCCCATTGTTTCAGTTTATGGCGCGGCCTTGGTGGTGGGCCTGAAGTCAGCCGGGCTTTCTTTCGGAGACGTGGAAAATTTCAAGAACCTCTTCGAATCGGGCGAAGGCGTGTGGGCTTTGTTTTTACCCTTCGTCGGAGCCACCGTGCTGCTGATTCCCTTCATGTTTTACGTCGGCATGCCGCTGTACTTCATGTTCTTCGAGTTGGTGCACGGTGACGCTCCTGGTCTCGATGCGCTGAGCCGCAGCTTCAAAATTGCCAAAGGTCTGCGCTTTCCCATTTTCGGGTACGGCTTCATGGGCGGCTTGGTGATGGTTGTCGGTGTGTTGGCGTGCCTTATCGGCTTGCTGCCGGCAATGGCCTTGGCCCAGCTGCTCATGGGCAGCTTGTACCTGGCCGCGCGCAACGGCTCGGGTTTGCCAGAGCCTGTGAAGACGTAAAGCTTTTGCACCAAGCCGCTTGGGTTGAATCGCCCTGGCGCTTTCGCGTAAGTGCTGCCGCACTTCACCATGCCGCGCATTGGCCCTTACGAATTGTCGAACCCGTACGTGCTCGCTCCGATGGCCGGAGTGAGCGAAATGCCTTTTCGTGTCATCGCCTTTGGCATGGGCGCCGCGTTGTGCCCCACCGAGCTGGTGAGCGCACAAGGGTTGATGCGCACCAACACCCGAACGCTGCGTTACCTGCGTCACGACAAGGCGGTTGAAAAACCATACTGTCTGCAAATTTTCGGAGGCGAGCCCGAAGTCATGGCCCGCGCCGCGCTGGTGGGCAAAGACTGGGGCGCGCAAATCATCGACATCAACATGGGCTGCCCGGTGAAGAAGGTGACCAAGACGCAGGCGGGTTCTGCTTTGTTGTGCGACCCGCAGCGCGCCGGTGAAATCGTTCGGCACATTCGCGAGGCCACGGGCTTGCCGGTGTCGGCGAAAATTCGTTCCGGGTGGGACGCCAACAATCGCAACTTTTTAGAGATGGCCGACGTGCTGGGCGCCGCCGGGGTGTGCGCGCTCGCGGTGCACCCGCGCACCCGTGCGCAGGGTTACAGCGGCAAGGCCGACTGGAACGTGATTAAAGAATTGAAGCGTCACGTGGGTAGCGCCTTCGCCGTCATCGGTAATGGTGACGTGAAGACGGTAGAAGACGCGCGCCGCATGCAAGAGACGACAGGCTGCGACATGGTGATGATTGGCCGCGGCGCGCTGGGCAACCCGTGGCTTTTTCGTCAGCTGCTGGGAGGCGATGCGCCCAGCCCCGCCGAGCGGCAAGCGCTGGTGCTCGAGCACTTGGCAGCGCATGTGCGGTTCATCGAAGACCCGATGGGGGCGGTGCGCGCGTTTCGCAAGCACTTAGCGTGGTACGCGCACGGGTTGTTCGGGGCGAGCGCGTTTCGCAACGACATCAACCGCATTGATTCTCTCGAGCAGGTGACTGAGCGTATTCACCAATTTTTCGCCGCGGCCGATGTCGACGCGCAGGCAGCTGAAGAGTACGACGTCGATTACCGGCAAGCGCTGGGTTGATTTAGCCGAAGCGGCCGAGCGCTTTGTACAGCTGCATCATCTCGGGCTCAGTGCCAATGCGTTCCCAATATGTTCGTGACGGCGCAACCACCATCAACAGCGCGTCACGCGGGTTCCCTTTGAACCAATATTTCACTTCGGTGCCAGGAGCGCGGATTGCGGCAACCGCCGCGTACGCGTGAGCTCTTTGAAATAAGCCACCGCTGAAGTGGCAAAGCGCTCCATCGTCTCGCGGTTCACCCCGTACAAACCAAACCGCGGGCCCCAGCCTTCGAGCCACTCGAAATTGTCGAGCAGCGACCAGTGCAAATACGCGCGAATGTCCACGCCGTCGGCGATGGCTGCGAGCAGCTCTTTCAAATGCGCGTGCAAGTAAGCCGCGCGGCGGTTGCCCGTTCGGTCGTCGATGCCGTTTTCCATCACCCACACGGGCAAGTGAAAACGCTTCAACTGCCGCAGCATCAAGCCGAAGCCTTGCGGAAAATCTTCCCAGCCGATGTCGGTCAGCCCGCGCTTTGACACGTCTTTGAACGCCATGCGCAGAAACGGCTTTTCGGCGGTGAAGCGCAAATGCGTGCGGGTGTAATAGTTGACGCCCACGTAGTCCATCGTGGCGCCGTGATGAATGTCGGCCCGCGCTTGCACCACGCCCGGCATCGAGAGACGCAATTGACCGGTGAAAAGCGCATCTAAAAAAGCCCAATTGAACTGCGAGTCGGCGAGCCGGCTCAACGCCTGATCAAGGGGGTGCCACTTTCGGTCAGGCGCGAAGACCATCAAGTGTTGCGCGATGCCCACCAGCGCGCGCGGGTTCACTTCTTTGATGCAGCGCCACGCGATGACGTGGGCCCGGGCCATGTTCTCGAGCGCGCGGCCCGCTTCGCCCCCATGCTTTTTGCCCGGAGGCATCTGCCCGTCCAAATACCCGCCCAACAGAAACACCATGGGCTCGTTGAACGTGCACCACACCACGTCGAGCCCACGCGCCAATTCCACGCAGCGGCGAACGTGTGCCTCCCACCGCGGCAAACACGACGGCTCGTGCCAAGGGCAGGTTGAGTGAAACCAGCGCGGGTGCGTGAAGTGATGCAGCGTCACCACCGGGCGAATGCCGCGCGCGACGAGGCGCTCTAAACGTGAGCGATAGGCGAGTGCCGCCGTTTCATCGAAGTGGCCAGATTCAGGTTCTAACCGCGCCCATTCAACCGAAAGTCGAAAGGCCTGGGCGCCCAAGTCTTGGAGCAAGCCCACGTCTTCATCGAAACGGCTCCAGTGGTCCACCGCGGGGCCGCAAGTGACGCCTTGGTGTTTCAATTTGCCCGCTGCTTCCCAGTCGGTCCAATCAGTGGGCAAACCGCCTTCGACTTGGTACCCCGAAGTGGCGGCGCCAAAGAGAAACCCAGCGGGAAAGGTGTAGGAATCGGTCGTCACTGAAAGAGCGCACCGTAAAAGAGCAGGGTGGCGACGCCAGATAAAAGACGAATGCCGAAGTTGGAGTTAAGCTTCGCGACGGTTTGCCAACCATGTACTGCAAAGGGGGCGCCTTGCGCGCGTGGCTCATTTTCGCCGCGTTGACCACGTCGGTCGGTGCCGCGGCTCAAACGTTGAGTGTCCGTTTAGAAGGTGGCGGGGCGATGGCCCTGGGCGCTCCACAGAACCAATATTTTGGGCTCGGCGGTCAAGGGGCGCTCACTTTGGGCATGAGCCTGGGCTCATTCGTCGACGTGCATTTGCAAGGAGGCTATTTGTACCTGCCTCCTTCAGCGTCGAGCGGTTTGGCTCAAGCAGGCACCGGCCTCTTCGCGGGCGCAGGCGTGCGGTTGAAGCGGCCGATGTTCGCGAACCTGATTTCTCCCTGGGTCGAAGCCGACGGCCACTATTTTCGCACCGGGCCTTTGAACCGCGCCAGCATTGCCGGTGCCGCAGGAGTGCTCTTTCGCTGGTCAGCTGATGTTCCGTTTTGGTTAGGCCCGTACGCGCGTTACCAGCACGTGCTGGGGTTGGACCAAGCGGTGGGCGCCACCACGGCCGACGCGAAAATGCTCACCTTTGGTTTGTCGTTCGAGCTCACGCCCGGTTTGACGCAGCACGCGCGGGTAGAGCACACCAGCGACAACACGGTGGTCGAAGTGGCGCCGTGCCGCGAAGGCGACCCTGCCTGCAACCCCGACAGCGATGGCGACGGCGTACCTGACGATGTTGACACGTGTAGGCGCGAGCCGGGCACGTTGGCGAACAACGGGTGCCCCGCGAAAGACGAAGATGGCGACGGCATCGTGGGGGCGGCCGACAAGTGCCCCTTGGAGCCAGAAGACAAAGACAACTTCGAAGACCAAGACGGTTGTCCCGACGTGGACAACGACAACGACACGGTGCCCGACGTGAAAGACGCGTGCCCGAATGTGGCCGGCAGCCCCAAGGCGCGCGGATGCCCCGACACCGACGGTGACACGGTGGCCAACAAGTTCGATGCGTGCCCAGACAAACCGGGCGTGCCCGAGCTCAACGGTTGCCCGAAGTACAGCCGGGTCACGGTGACTGATTCAAAGTTGGAAACAGCGGCCGCGGTGGCTTTTGCGCCGAAAAAAGCGGTGCTGCTCGTCGCGTCGCAAGGGTTGCTCGGCGAAGTCGCCCAGGCGATGCAAGACCGCAAACGCATTTGTGTGCGTGTCGAGGCGCACACCGAGCCGATGGCCAACAAGAAAGCCAGCCAGAAGCTGTCTGATGATCGCGCCAATGTGGTGAAGCGGGTGCTGGTGGCGAAGGGCGTGGCGGCAGCGCGGCTCGAGGCCAAGGGCTATGGAGACACCCAACCCATCGACAAGTCGAAGAAGGGCCGGGTGGAGTTCTTGATTGTGGCCTGCGGTGGCGGCGAATGACGCCAATTGGTTAGCCGCTTGGGCATGAGAAACAGTCCAACTTCTTGAGAAATTTGGGTTTGACGTTTGGCGGTGACTTGGCAGCGTGGGGTTACAGTCACGTCAGGTTTTACCTTTTTTCTTGAGGGCGGTTGATCATGGCCGACGTCAAAGTCAAAAACCCCGGCGCTCCGATGGGTGCTCCCAATTCGCCCGCAGCGCGCGCTCCGAAATACACGTTGGTGAAGCTGACCGATGTTTCCGCTGACGAGAAGGTCGTCAAGGTCAAGCCGGGAGATACGGCAGACCGCATTGCGAAAGGCAATTCGGTGCCATTGAGCGTGTTGCTCAAAGCGAACCCTGGGCTCACCACCGGGCCCGGCCGCTTTCCAGACGGGCGCCGAATTTATCCCAATGACGAAGTGCGCATTCCCAACACGGGGTGGCAAGCCAAAGCCCCGGCTGAGGCGCCCGCAGTTTCGGCGCAGGAAACGAACAGCGCGATTCAACAGCACAACAACAACATCGTTGAAAGTGCGCTGGGGCAGCTTGAGCAGCTACCGCAGCTTGATCAGCCCAAGCAGGTGCTCACTTCACAGTTGGTGACCATTGAAGCGGCATTGATTCATGCCGGCGAAGGTGATCCGCCTCCCACCCGGTTAGATGAAGCGCTGCAAAAGCTCAAAGCCGTGAAAGAGCAGTTAGTCGCTAAGGCAGAGGCCAGGTTGTCTGAAGGGCCATCACAGCATGAGGCGCAGGTTGAGGAAGCGTTCCAGCACGCGACGGCTGAACAGATTAAGCAATACACAGCGGCGTTTGTTCGGAACCCAGTTGCTCAAGTGAAGAAGGCAGCTACAGCCGAGCCGCTCATGCAAACGCCCGGCGAGCCATTGGTCGCAGATGAGCTCGATGCCACAAAGACGCCCGCTGAACCTGTTCCCGAGGATGAAAC
Source organism: Myxococcaceae bacterium (assembly GCA_019694575.1). GTDB lineage: Bacteria > Myxococcota > Myxococcia > Myxococcales > Myxococcaceae > JAIBBR01. Next base: position 40,536 of record JAIBBR010000009.1, on the reverse strand, counting down.
CGGAAAAGCGCTGGTGAAAGTACCGTCGGGTCCACCGTCTCGTGAAACGATAGCTAGCATCGCCGGCGCGGCTTCACTCGCAGTGACTGATGAAATGGCCGCACGCGAACAGCAGGTAAGTTCCCGGATTGAAGCGTTGAAAGACCTTCAAGCCGGAGTGACCGAAACGGACGAGGGGAATTCCGAGGAGTCGATTGATGATGAACCCGCCGAAGAACCTAAGCCCCAAGACGCAAGCACGGAAACGCAGCCGACTGTTGCGCCTGAGGCGTCTCAGGCGAGTGTTCCCGCGGCTGTTGCTCCACAAACAACAGTAGCTCCCGGAGCGCTTACTGCGCTCCGGCCCGGCATCATTGATGATTTGATTGCCGAAGCGTGGCTGCTCAAGCACACCAATGAGCTGGCAGAGACTGATTCGAATCTCAAAGCGGTTCTTGAAAAGGTCCCTCCTAGTGCACGCGAGGGCTTCAAGGCACATTTCGTCGAAGGCTTGAAACAGCAGCTGCGGCCAGTTCTTTCCAGCGTGATGCAAGACCCGGCGAACCAAGCGGCGCTGAATGGTGTGCGTGCTGAATTTCAAAAACTGATCAGCTCGGGCTCAGGCGCCTTGCCAAATGTGTTGCCCAACGAAACACAACAGGCCAGCTCAGTGAGTTCCCCTCCGACTGCTGCCAAATCTCAGCCACCCGCGCAAACAGTGGTGCCTGCCGCTCCACCGCCCGCGGCGCAACCGCCCATACCGTCGAGGCCGCCCGTGCAAGAGGCTCCCGTGCCTCTACCGCCCTCGAGCTCTTACCCTTTACCGGAACAGCAGCTCGCTATTGCGCAAAATGCCGCTGTATTTACGAGAGTGCAGCAAGAGTTGATGTTGCGATCTGGAGGCCGTCAGTATGGTGGCCCCTATTATCCGATGGGTCTCGCAGGGTACGCGGCGCAGCTGGTGCCCCCGTACATAGGCGGCTTTGGTTTTAATAACGGTCCCTTTAACTTCAACGCCACGATCGCCATTAGAGAGTTGGAGGATTTCTTTGCCGGCCTTCCGGAGAGAACGCCGATTGATCCCCAGACAGCCGGTGTACTGCGCCAAACAGTGGGCAAACTGCTCCTTCCCAGAAACATCTCGACGCTGCGTGGCTCGCTCAACGATGACTTGGTGCGCCGGCTTCACGTTGAGTTCCCCGACTTGGTCAATGACGCAATGATGAAAAAGCTGCAGGTCAGCCCGAAGTAGCTTTCGCCGCGCTTTCAAGCCGATACTGCCCGCACCATGGCATTGCCTTTCGCGCCGCCTCTCGAGCCGATGCTCGCTCAGGCTGCAGACGACATTCCGACCGGTGAAGGCATCTGTTACGAGCCCAAGTGGGACGGCTTTCGCGCCCTCATTTTCAAAGAGGGCGATGACGTCATCATCTCAAGCCGCAACAGCTTGCCGCTGCAGCGCTACTTCCCCGAAGTGGTCGAATTTCTAAAGCGTGACTTAAAGGGCTCTCTGGTGCTCGACGGCGAGCTGTTCATCACCGGTGCGCACGGGCTCAACTTCGATGCGCTGCAAATGCGACTGCACCCCGCGGCGTCACGGGTGAAAAAGTTATCGGGCGAAATTCCCGCGCACTTCGTCGCCTTCGACTTGTTGGCCGTGAACGACGTCGATTGGCGGCAACGGCCTTTCGTCGAGCGCCGCGTCGAGCTGCTCAAACAGGTGCCGGTGACGAAAGACATTTTTCCCACTCCGCAGACGCATGACGTGGCGACGGCGAAACAGTGGTTCGAGCAATTCGAAGGTGCGGGGTTAGACGGCATCATCGCCCGAAGCGAGCAGCTGCCGTACCTGCCGGGTGAGCGGGTGATGACCAAAATCAAGCACGGCCGCACCGCTGATTGCGTGGTGGGCGGTTACCGTGACGGCAAGACGCCGGGCACCGTGGGCGCGCTGCTCCTGGGTCTCTATGACGAAGCCGGCGTGCTGCACCATGTTGGCCACACGTCTTCTTTCACCGCCAAGCAGAAGCGCGAGCTGAAAGTAAAAGTGGCTGCGTATGAAGGCGGCGAAAGCTTCGGCCAAGGCAGAACTCCGGGCGCGCCGAGCCGGTGGAGCGCCGGCAAAGACCTGAGCTGGACTCCGCTTCGCCCCGAGTTGGTGTGCGAAGTGCGCTTTGACTATTTGCAGGGTGACCGTTTTCGCCACGGAGCCACCTTCGTGCGCTGGCGCGTCGACAAGCCGCCCAAAGACTGCCGCTATGGGCAACTGTTGCCGCCGAACTTGTTTTCGCTCGACGCGGTGGTTGCGCTGGCTCAGCCGTCGCCTGTTGCATCAGCCGTCTGACCGACCTCGCGATGGCGATATTGCCTATCATCGCCACGTACACGCTGATGCAAGCCTCGCATCGCACCGAATTGGAAGGTCAAGTGGGTACCTTTCGCGAGGGCGTGAAGACTTATCGCTCTATATGACGATAAACTCACACGCCCGCTGCAACGTTCGGCAGAAGCGCGAGCTGAAAGAAAAAGTAGCTGCGTACGAAGGCGGCGAGAGCATCGGCCAAGGCAGGGCGCCAGTTGGTGTGCGAAGTGCGCTTTGACTTTTTGCAGGGCGACTGTTTTCGCCCGACGCGATGGCCGATATCGCCCCGTACTCCGCTCTGTGACACTTCGACCATGCCTTGCGACATGCGTGAGCTCGGAGTGCTGAAGCTGGCCCGCCCTTGCCCCATGAAGTGGAATCAGCTCTCTGGCGATGATCAGGTGCGCTTCTGGCAGCGCTCCGACGGCACCGTCATCACCCGCGACCCACTGGGTGCGGCTCCAGTGAGCTTTGGGCTCAAGTCCTTCCGTGCCTCGCTTCAAGCGTCGGCTCCAATGAGAGGTGCCGGGTCGAAGTGCGGCGCTTGATTGCCATTTAGATTTTTTGCTCGGGTGACTGTGCGGCCGCCTCACAGTCAAGCGACTGAACTGTGAGCCAAACGGTGAAATTTTTTCACCATTCAGCACCCAGTTCTTGTTCGCTGCCGTTCCACGTCAGTACGACAGCTGAACGAAGGCTTCCAAGCCCCTTTCGGACATGAGAGCACGTCGGCACCCAGACGCTGACGAGACATTCAACCCGCCTTGGGTCCCGCTTGAGCCATCGACTCTTTGCCCACTGGATGCGGATAGTGGGCGAGACTGCCCGCAGCGCTGGCCAGGTCGCTTGGTGCCGGCGGTGTTTTCAACCGCGTTGGTCGCTGCGGTGCTCGCCGTGTTGTTGACGCTGTTCGGTTCGACGATTCGACGTCTCTTCGGTGCCCCGCAAGAAGCCCTTGGCGGGCTGAACGAAGTACCCCGCTCCGAGCGGCGCAAGCCATAAACCCTCTTCACTCGACTTGGTGGTAGCACTGCCTTCTCCACATGGGTCTGCAGCCACTTGAAGCCGTAGCTGTCGCCGACGAGGTGCAACGCCTGCTCACCGGCGCCACCGTGCAGAAAGTTTATGTTCCTCATTACGCCTTGGTGGTGCTCGAGCTGCGCCAGGCCCGCCGCCCGCTGTGGTTACTTGCCGACGTGACGCCCTCATCGCAGCGGCTGTCGGTGGTGCTGCAAAAGCCCAACGTGCAAAGCGCGGTGCCGGCGCAGACCTTGTGGCGCAGCGTGCTGAAAGAAGCGGTGTTGGTAAGCGCAAGCGCTGACGCCGGTACGCACGGCGTGGCGCTGACGTTCGATTCGCCGAAAGGAAAATGGTCGCTGCACGTGTCGCTCGCAGCGCCGGCATTCGTCGCGCTGGTGAACGCCAAAGAGCGAGTGGTGGCGGTGCTCTCGCACTCCGAGGCCAAGGCACCGCTTCGCGCCGGTGACGCGTGGCAGCCTTTGGTGGCGGTGAAGTCGAAAATGGCTCCCTCGCGGCTGTTGCCCGCAAAGGCAGACTCATTTCCTCTGCTCCAAGCGGCTGAACGGCTCTTTGGCGCGGCGACCGCGGCGCAGCCACTGCAATCGGCCCGGGCCCCGCTGCAGAAGAAATTGAAGAAACTCGAAGCGACGCTCGAAAAGGTGAGCCTCGAAGCCTCGCGCGAGCAAACCGCGCTGCAGCATTTGCGCGATGGTGAGTTGATTAAGAAGAATGCCCACGCCATTGCCCGTGGCGCCCGCGAAGTGACGCTGACCGAATACTTGCCCGACGGCCAAGTGGTGCAACGCACCGTGAGCCTCGACCCCAAGCGGAGCCCCCAAGCGCTCGCGGAATGGCATTTTCACCAGTACCGGCGGTTGCAGCGAGGCGTGGCCATTGCGCGCGAGCGGCTCGCCGTGTTGGCGCGCGAGCGGGCGGCATTGCTCGAGGCGATGCAAGCACTCGGTGAAAACGCGGTGACCGAAAACCCGCGGGTGACGCTGCCCAAACCGAAGGAGCGCCAAGCGCGTGCTGCTCCATACCGTTCTTATGTGGGCACCGGCGGCCAAGCGATTTGGGTGGGCAAGGGGGCGAAAGGTAACGATGTGCTTACCGTGCACCACGCCAAGCCCGACCATGTGTGGTTGCACGTTCGGGGCCTCGCCGGAGCGCACGTGGTGGTGCCGCTTTCGCGCGGGCAAGCGCTCTCGCAAGACGTGCTCATTGATGCGGCACACCTGGCGCTGCACCATTCGAGCGCCAAGGGCGAAGACAAAGCCGAGGTCAGCTACACCCTTGCCAAGTACGTGCGAAAGCCCAAGGGCGCCGCAATGGGAGCGGTGACGCTGACAAACGAAAAGTCGTTCTGGCTGGTGGTGGACCCCCAGCGATTACGGCGGTTACTCGCTTCTGAAGCACCGTGACGCACTGCCTTAAAGCTGTTGACACGCCGTTGATCCGCGCGTGAAGGCTGTGTTACAGCCCCGTGCCGTTTCGCACGTCGCTCCCCATTGCAAGTTGGCAGGTGTCGGTTTGGTGTCGACTCAACGGTCGTCTATGGCCAGTTCTCTAACGGTCGCCGCCGTCACTGACACAGTTGCGCGGGTTTTCTTGGCCCCAACCCGCTGGGAATGCGAAGAAAAACAAATACCTTATTCAATTCACGACTTCGGTCCGAACTTTGCTAATCGGCCGGGCGCTCAGATGTGCGGTTCACATTTGGCCAGTCGTCATCAGTAGGGAGGTCACCGTGAAGATGTCCCTCGCAGCTTGCTGCATCGCACTCACCGCTCCGGCGGCCGCTTTGGCCGCTGTTCTGACCGCTCAAGTGCCCCTTCAACCCGCGACTGAACAAAAAGCTTCCCCGCGGGGTGGTGAGATGGCGCAGGGTGAGCCCAAGTCGCCGTCGACCCCGGTGACGCCGCCAGCGCCTCCCACCGCCCAAGTTGCGCCGACCTCCGCTTCACCCGCTGCGTCGACCACCGTCACCGCCAAAGGCGAAGACGAGAAAGACGACAAGACCGGTTTTCACATTGGCATCGACCTTGGAAACTCGGTTACTACGCCGACCTTTCTCTATGCTGACAGGGTCGACAGCGACTACGTCGGCTCTGACCTCGAAATGTCGGCGAGCTATGCGTTCTTCGTCAAAGACATCAAGCTTTCGGCGAGCGCGATGGGCAGTATCTCGTATGAATACACCTTGCCCGACAACGAGAGCGCCCGTCGCTTCAGTTGGACCGACCTGCGTTTTTCGCTGGGTGCGCCGGGCCTCTACAAGAACGCGGCGACCGGCATTTCGTTCTCGCCCAGCCTCAGCCTGACCGCGCCAATTACGATGGAAAGTTGGTCTGCCACCACCATCACCAACCTGGGCGTGAGCATCAAAGCCGGCCGCAGCTTCGGCCCAGTGGGTGTGTCGCTGGCCATCAACGGCTCCAAAGGTTTTCACGTGAGCCAAGTGAAAGCCGCGCGCAACAGCGACGCGCGCGACGCGCAGGGCCGTTTGCTGCAAGTGCGCCGCCCTGACGACCCGTTTGCCGAAGTCATGGGTACCAACACCTCGGGCAGCATCGGCGGCTCAATTCGTTTGTCGTACCAGGCCACTGAAGCGCTTACTTTTTCGATGAGCTATTCGTTGGCCAAGTCGTTCAAGTACACGATTGGGGTCGACCAGTTCTCGCCGAAAGGCACGCGCTCAGACGGCAGCCCCATTGCCGTGGGCACCGGCACTTCAGACCGTTCTACTTTCAATATTTCTGCCGGCTACGACTTGACCGACCGTTTCGGCATTTCGCTGGGTTTGGCCACCGCGCAGGCGCCGCTCGACCCGCGTGGGCGGGTGCGTTTTCCTTTCTTCGCTTTGGGCAACGCGGCGCTGGGCGTTACCTCAGTCAATTTGGGTCTTTCCGCAGCATTTTAAGAACACATGAACACGTCGACGTTTCGTAACGGAGGAAGCATGAAACCGAACCATGGCTGGTTGTTGGCCCCGTTGACCGCGCTGCTCGCGGCCGGGTGCGCGCAAAGCACCGGCGACATCAACCGCGTGCAGCCGGGTGTCGTCAAGAAGGCCGAGTTGCTCGACGGCCAGTGGTACTACCGCAACACCGTTACCTGGACTCCGGCGACCACCGGGTTCACGTACCCGGGCCAAACCGGCAACGTCGAAAAAATCGTCTTTGAAATTCAGCAAGGCTACTTGGTGGGCTACCGCGCGTACCCGTACATCGTAGGCGCTGAGTCGAACATCGACGCTACCAGCAAGCCGTCGGGCACCACCGCCAAGTACTGCGACGCGCAGGGCCTCTGCTCGGGGGGCAAGGTTTATTACGGAGCGCCGGTGCTGGCGTTCCCCATCGAGTCGCACTTCGACATTCAGCGTAACTACAACCCTGCGACGGGTGAGCCGGGCAACGTCATTGCCGAGAACACGTCGGACCGCATTTGGAACCAGCGCGAGTACATGCGCGTCAACTGGTCGGCCAACATGCTCAACACCATGTCAGGCATGAACTGGGGCACGGTACAGAACCCCATTGGTGGCTCGTCGAGCTCCAGCTGGATTCAACCGAATGAAAAAGGCAGCGACCCGTACGACTGGCCCACCTTCGAGTACGACGACAACCACAAGCTCGTCTACATGGACTTCACGGGCCGCTACGTGGCGAACCCCGACATGTATTACTTCGAAGACTACGGGTACTACCCGCTGTGCTACCTCGACCTGCAGTACGACTGCAGCTCAAGCGAAATCAAAATGCGCATTTCGCTCGCCAAGGTCGACCCGGTGAAGACGCGCGACTATGAGCCGCTTGTTTACGGCAACGACTTGATGTCGAAGTTCGGTTATTTCCGCACCGAGCGTCTCAACTACGACCGCAAGTTTGGTTACAACGAGTCGGCGGTCATTCGCTTGGCCAACCGTCACCGCATTTGGGAAAGCTATTTTCAAAAAGACGCCAACGGCGAGCCCGACTACGACAAGCCGATACCTTTCGCGCAGCGCACGGTGAAGCCCATTGCGTATTACGTGACGCCGGCCGAGCGCATGGGTGGCCAGAAGAACTATGACGAATACATGGTTCCCGCGCGCCGTTTGGAAACCAACTGGGACAGGGGTTTTCGCCGCGCGGTGGCCGCAGCCCAAGAGAAAACACCTGAAGAGACGCAGCAAGTCTTCTTCATTTGCGACAACCCGGTGCCGAACTATGCGTCGTTGCCCGAGTTTGCGAACAACCCGTCGGGTGCCCAAGCGCGCCAAGCCGCCTGCGGCAAGCCGGGTTACGCGCCGCACTTCGGCGATTTGCGCAAGAGCTTTATGTACACGGTGGCCGAGCCGGTGGCGAACGGGCTTTTGGGTTATGGCCCGTCGTCGGCTGACCCCGAGACGGGTGAGCTGATTTCGGGTACCGCCAACACGTACCTGTGGGGCATCGACCTTTACGGTCGCCAGGTGCTCGACTTGATTGATTTGATTCTCGACGAGAGCACCTCGCAGCAGTTCATTTCGGGCGACAAGGTGCGTGCGTACATCAACCGAAACCCTTCATATGCGACCGAGTCACAGCGTTTGCAGACGGTGTTGCAGTCTGAGTTGCAGGGTATTCCCACGCGTAACGAAGAGTCGAAGGGTGCCTTCGAGCGGCCCACTGCGCACACCCGCGCGCTCATCGCGGGCATGAAGTCGCAGGGCGGTTTGTCGAAGTTCGGCGGTGACACCATGCGTTCAGCCGCCGACCGTTTGGCGAAGAACCCGGTGCTCGAGTCAGCCGTGCTCGACAACCCCGAAGTGCAATACGACTTGGTGGCGATGCTGCCCCAGCCGTTGCGCGCCCGCGCTTCGAAAGACGCCGAGTTTCGTCGTGCAGCATCGCGTCACGTGTTGACCAACATTCAGGCGGGTCGCTCGTTCGAGAAGCAACGGCTCGACTTTGCTTCGAAGAACAACATGTACCTGGCCGAGTTTTATGACCGAACCTTGGTTGGTTTGGCGTTCAAAGAGTCACAAGCCCGTCAGGTGCGCGTGGCCGAGCTGAAAGACAAGCCGCACCCCAGCTGCGCCAATAAAGAGTCGTGCACCGCGGCCGAAGCGCGCGCCGTGGCTGACGACGAAATTTCAATGCGCGTGCGCCAGCACGTTTGGGAATCTACCAGCGAGCATGAGCTCGGCCACACCTTGGGTTTACGCCACAACTTCGAAGGTTCGTTCGACTCCGTGAACTACTTCGATGGCTATTGGGACTTGCGCAAACCAACCCTCACCGTGCAGCAGAACGGGGTGTCGAAGTTGCCCCGTACGCCCAACGACTTGAAGGCGGCGGCTGACGGCACGCTGAACCAGCGCGCCAACGGCATGTACGACCTCGAGTACTCGTCAATCATGGACTACGCCGGCAAAATCAACGGCGACTTTCAGGGCGTGGGCAAGTACGACGAAGCGGCCATTATTTTCGCGTACTCGGGTGGTACTGAACCGGGCTACGTCGAAGTCTTCGAATCGGCCCGTGCTGGCGACAAGGTGTTCCCCGGGTCTGACGGGGCCAACGTCACCATCACCGGCGCGGCGTACGATTTGCCGCTCGTCAATGCCGACCACCGCCACGCGGGCGTGCCTGACTACACCCAGCGCTACCACTACTCGACGGTACCCTTGCACTTCGGAGAAGGCGCCAATGTCGACGACGTCATCACCGACGGCATCAGCAAGCTGAAGAAGCGCAAGCTGATGAAGTGGTCAGAAGTGAAACGCGACAACGAACGAATCGCCGCGTTGCTGGCCTCAGGGGTGAAGCCCACCGCGGCTCAAGTTGGCAACGCCGCGTTAGAAGTGCCGTACATGTTCTGCAGCGACGAGCACGTGGGCGGTGTGCTGGCTTGCAACCGCTTCGACCGTGGCCCCGACTACTACGAGATGATGCGTACCGAGCTCGAAGACTACTGGAACTACTATTACAGCACGCACTTTCGCCGTGACCGGTACAAGTTCTCGGCGAACTACGCGATGAACAGTGCCTTCAACACCTTCGGCGCGGTGACCAACATTTACAAGCATTGGGTGCACGAGTTCTTCGGCCGCGCTTCGACCACCGCAGAGAACGTGCCCACCTACACCGTCGACCCGATGATTCAAGACTACTGGACCATGGCGGTGCTCGATGGCGTCAACACCCAGCTCAACGTGATGAGCGTGCCGTCGTTCGGTCTGATGGCGCTGCGCAATTTCCCCGCTGATGGCCCGGTGTGGTCGTCGGTGTCGAGCGGCATTCAATTCGACATGCTCAATGATCAAGGCATTGCTCGGGTGGAGCAATACTACAGGGGCAGCGTCAACCCTCCGGCGACCGACTTTTTGATTCTGCCCCGCGGTGAAGGCCGCGCGATGTACTCGAGCTACGACTACAAGAGCGGTTTCAACTTCTGGTACCGCATGCTCGAAGCGGGTCACTACAACGACCAAATTGGAGCGATGTTCGCGGCCGTCATGCCAGCCACCGAGTTCCTCGGGGTAGACAGCTCCGCCGACGCGAACCGCTACAACATCAACTACTACACCATCTTCAAGCCTGAGATGACGGCCAACTTCGGCTCCCTCTGGGCGGCGAACGAGCAGGTCATTCGCCCGCTGATGTACCGCAAGCTGGACGAACTGGGTCAGCCCACTGACATTCCGCAGGTGTCGTTCAACCGCTGGGTCGACGGCGCGACGTACATCGAGCAATTCAGCTACCCACGTAAGCAAGAAGTGGCTTGCGACGACACCCCGCCCAAACCGCCGGGCTGTATCGAATCGAAGCAGAACCCTGCCCGCGTCAACATTCAAATGACGTGGACCAGCCGCATTTACGCGCTGTACTTGGGCATGGCGTTGTTCGCGACCAATTACGACTTGGACTACGCCAAGGCCAACCAAGTGTTCCGCTTGGGCGGTGGCGAAGCGGCCACTCCCACCGTCGGCTTCCACACGGTGGAAGTGCAAGACAAAGACACCGGTGCTCGCTACCTGGCGTACGAGAAAGACGGAGCAGCGACCAATTCGTCGCCGGCCATTCGCTTGGTCAACCAAGCCCGCGAGTATTTGCAGGTGGTGGAAAACCCGACCATGTGCCCGATGCCTCCCCTGGTCGCCTTCTATTACGACTGCATGGACCGTTCAGAAATCACCAACCCGATGCTGGTTGAGCAGCGCAGCCGTCAGTTCAAGGCGTTGTTCCGCGACCAGATTCGCGACCTCGACCTCGCGCGTGGCTTCTATTCAGAATACGGGAAGCCTTTCTAACCATGACCACGACAACTCACGAAACCTCTGGAGCCAAGACGATGAAACGCTTCAATTTACTGTGGGCTGCGCTGGCGATGGTGGCCGTGGTCTCAGGCTGCACCGCGCCCCCGATGCTCGACCGTACCCAACCCAACTACTTCAAGAAGTCTGACCTCTTGAATGGCGTTTGGTACATTCAAGGCACCGTGGTCGACATGCCCGCCAACGGCAACGTGGCGGTGGTCGGTTTCGGCGGCGATCTCGAAAAAATTCGCTGGGAAATTCACGAAGACATGCTCGTGGGCTACCGCGCTTACGAGCAGATTCCCGGCATTGACCCCCGCGTCGACAGAGAGAAGTCGCGCGTGGGCAAGCCGGTGTTCTTAGACGGCACGCCGTACAAAGGCTCGCCGGTGTACGCGTACCCGATTACCAAGCACTTCGACCGGCAGCGTGAGTACAACGCCGCCACCGGTGAGCAGACCAACGTGTTGCTCGAGAACACCGAAGACCGCCCCTGGTACGACCGCGAATACATTCGCGTCGACTGGAAGGCGAACCAGCTCATCAACTTGCGTGGCTGCGACACCCGCTACGGTGGCAACGGCTGCTGGGACCAAGGCCACGGCGCGTACTTCAAGTACACCACCGCGCAAGACCAGAACCCCAACGACGAAGCGATGGTCACCGAGCGCAACAGCAATGACGAGCTGACCTACTTCGACTTCACCACCCAGCTGATTATGGACCCTGCTTCGGTGCAAATCGAAGGTTATGGGTCGGTGCCTTATTGCTATTTCAGCCCCAGCGTCGACTGCGAAAGCCAAAACGTGAAGCTGCGCACGTCGGTGAAGAAGGTCGATGAAGACCGCATGATGGACTACGAGCCGTTGCCGTACGACGACAAGCTGATGACCAAGTTCGGCTTTTTCCGCGCCGGCATGGCGATGGAAACGCTGACTTACGACAAGGGTTACGGCTTTACCGACTCGGGCCGCATTCAGTACGCGATGCGCCACAACATTTGGAAGCGCGCGCACTACACCGACAAGGTTGACGCGCAGAACCGACCGCTCACCATTCCCATCGAGAAGCGCGAAATTCGCCCGGTGGTTTATTACCTCACCGAAAATTTCCCCAAAGAATTGCTGCCCTACGCCAACGGCCGTGACGCTGCGGGCAACCGGGTAAACGAGAAAGACAACCTCGAAGCCTCGTGGGACCACGCTTTCCGCCGCGCGGTGGCGGTGCCCCACGGCATCGAGCCTGAACAAGCGCCGCAGATGTTCTATGTGTGCCAGTCGCCGGTGCCCGAAGGCGCTCCCGCGGCGTGTGGCAAGCCCGGCACCTACGCCCGCATGGGCGATTTGCGGTACAACATGATTCCCTACGTGCAGCAGCTGGCGGGTGGCTTGTTAGGTCTCGGCCCGTCGTCGGTCGACCCCGAAACCGGCGAAATCGTGCAAGCGGTGGCCAATATTTACGGCCCCGGTCTCGACACCTGGAGCGCTTCGTCGCAACAAATCGTCGATGTGCTCAACGGCGAAATCAAACTCGAAGACCTGATTCTCGGCCAAGACATGAAAGACCACGTATTCGCCAACTTGGGCCCCACCGACCCGCGCCGTGCTGACGGCCCGGCGGTGTCTCAACAGCCCTTGGTGTCGGTGCCCAACCGCGAGCCACTGTCGACCTTCGCTCGCACTGCCGGCCCGTTGCGTGCGCAGCTCGAGAAGTTTCACCAAGACGGTCACTTACCGCTGCGCAAAGAAGACCGCCGCGCGGTGGTGCGCAAGTTGATTGAATCGAACCCGGCTCTCGAGAGCGAGTTGCTCAACATTGACGAAGTGCGCCAAGCGGTGTTGACGCAAATTCCCGACCGCGGTTTGCATGCCCGCCTCGAGGCTGACCCGGGCCTTTACCGTTCACTGGCCCGCCAGGTGATGTTCGGCGAAGACCCCATCACCAAGGCGCGCAATGACTTCATGCGCATGACGGGCCCGGCGGTGGGTTGCATGTACCACCTCGACTACTTCGACGAAGACTACATGGGCGCGGCGAAGACCAAGCTCGCGTCATACCAAGCCAAGTTCAATGCCAACAAGGCAAGCGGCATGAGCGACGCCCAAGCGAAGACGGCGGCCAAAAAGGCGATTTACGACGAGTTCCGCGGTGAAGCGTGGCGCTCGGTGGCTGAGCACGAAGTTGGCCACACCGTGGGTTTGATGCACAACTTCATCGCCTCGGCCGACGCGATGAACTACAAAACCGGCTACTGGGACCTGCGCAAAGACAGCATCGGCGTGATGGTCGGTGGCAAGCGTGTGTTGCCGGTGACCTCGCAAAACCTGGTCGACGCCGCGCAGCCCACTCAAAAGCAAATCGACAACGGCATGTATGAGTACGCCTATTCGAGCATCATGGACTACGGCGCTCGGGTGAACTCGCAAAACAAGGGCATCGGTAAGTACGACGAGGCCGCGGTGCTGTTCGCTTACTCGGGCGGCTACGAGCCGGGTTACGTCGAGGTCTTCAACCAGACCCGCCACGACTACACCCGAACCAACGTCTCGATGGACACCGACGTGATGGGCCGCAAGTTGTTGGTGCGCGGCGCTCACACTGAAATTCCGGTGTCGATTGTGCAGCACTACACGCCGGTGTCGGCGCTGTACAGCGACCGCTTTCACTACACCACGCTGCCCTTTCACTTCGCTGACGAAGGGTTAGACTTCGCGCAAGCGCTTGATCAAGGCATCGAGCGTATGAACAACCGCTCGTTCCGCAAGTGGAGCGACATGCAGGTTTGGTACACCAAGCTCGAAGCAGAAATTAAAGACTTTTACCTGTCGTCGAAAGACTACGACATCGCCGCCACTGAAATTTCTCGCACCATCGTGGGCAATGTGCTCAAGAAAACCGCGGGTGGTGAGCTGCCGGTCGAAGTGCCGTACATGTTCTGCTCTGACGTCGAAGTAGGCGCCAACGTCATTTGCAACCGCAATGACCAGGGCGCTGACGTCTACGAAATGACGCACAAGTGGTTGGAGCGTCTGGAAAACACGTACGTGTTCTCTAACTTTCGCCGTGACCGGTTGTTCTACAACCCGTCGACGGTGGCGGGCGGCAAGTTCAACCGCTACGTGGCCAACCTGCCCAACGTGTACCAGCAGTGGCTCTTCAACAGCTATTACATCTACGATGCCTACCGCACCTACGGCACCATTTTGACGCCGGAGCAGCTCGAAGACTTCTTCGCGGCCGGCGACCCGGTTTGGCAGAACTATTACACGATGGCGGTGGTCGACAGCACCAACTCGCTGATGCAGCTGCTCACCACGCCGTCGGTCGGTTACCACGGCAAGAAAGCGGGCGGTAACTGGGAGCTGTTGCCCGACAACAAGAGTGGCTACGGCAAAATGGAGCCAGCCGTCGAAGCGGCGTACTTCAACGCCATGCGCGCCAAGGGCTACACCGATTTCACCTATGTGCCGCGGGGGCCAGGCCGTTCGATGTACACCCAGTTCGACACCAAGGGTTTCGACTTTTTCACCCGCGCCAACGAGTCGGGCCACTTCTGGGACCAGCTCTTGGCGTTGAACGCGCTCACCACAAGTGAGACGAACTTCATCGGTGTCGATCGTGGGTCAGACGCGCTGCGCTACTCATTGCCGTACTACATCACCTTCAACCGTGAGCTCGCTCCGCTCTTCGGCTCACTGTGGGCGGAAGAGCAGGGCAACTTCGCTCCGCTACTGGGCAAGAATTCGAATGGCGAAGCGGTGGTGTTGCCGCAGACATTCGTGCACGCCGAGAACTACATCAACAACTTCGTTTACCCGCCGCCTCCGTCGTCGCAGACCTCGGGCCAAATGGCGTTGATGAACAAGGTCAACCCCGTCACCAGCTGGGGCACCCGCTTCTACGCGCAGGTGTTCGGCATGGCGTACTTCACCGAGAACTTCAATCAGGAGTACGCGAGCTTCAGCCAGATTTACCGGTTGGGCTCGGGTGAAGCGCTCACCCCCACTGAAAACTACTCGGTGCTGTCTTTCCCCGACGTGAATGCGGTGGGTGCGAACGCCGCCTGCTACGCGTCACTCAGCGGCATTTCGGGTGGTTATACTTACGCGGCGCTGCAGAAGAACGGCAGCACCACTCCGGTGACGCCGGCCGTGTTGTTGATTGAGCGCGCGCAGAACCTGACGTTGAAGTTCTGCGACACCAACACCACCGCAGATGAAAAGGCAGACATTTCGGGCAAGCTGCGCGACACGGTTCGCTCGCTCGAAATGTCGCGCGGTTTGTACGACGTCTTCGGTCGCGCCATCTAAGCGCTTCGAGGTGTTTTGAGCAGTTCGAGGCCCGGCTCTTTCTCGGTGGAGGGAGCTGGGCTTCTTCTTTTTGAGAGGCTTCAAACAGCGGTAAGGTTTTACCTATCGATGAACGCGCCGCAGCAGCTTGAAATGTTCGCCGCGCCGTTGCGCGCAGAGCCGCCCGCGCCGGTGTTTACCGTGCCGGCCAACCGTGAAGAGCGGTTGCTCAAAGCTGACGTGCTGGCCCGCGCCCTCGCAGGTCAGCTCAAGGCGCAGGTACGCCTGTCGATTACCGACAACCGCTCGACGATGGTCAGCTTTCGACGGCGCGCGGGGCTGCTCTCGATGCGCCTGCACCACATGTTTTTAGACGCGCCCGAAAACGTGGTCACCGCGCTCGCCGAATACGCGGGGCACAACAACGTTTCGTCAGGCAAGGTCATCGACCGCTATGTGCAGTCGCAACGGGCGGTGATTCGTCAGCGGGCCCGGGTGGCAAGGCCAGGCCTGTCGCGTGGGCGCTGCTTCGACTTGCAAGAGCTCTTCGACACCGTGAATGCGGCGTACTTCGACGGCCAAGTGGCGGCGGTGATTTCGTGGGGCAAGCGGCCCAGCAAGCGCCGGCGCAAGTCGATTCGTCTGGGGGTTTATGATCACGCCACCCGCGAGATTCGCATTCACCCCGCGTTGGACAGGCCCGAAGTGCCGCGCTTCTTCGTCGAATACATTGTCTTTCATGAAATGCTGCACCAGCGTTTTCCCGGTACGCGGGGAGCGCGCGGCCATGTACACCACCCGCAAGCGTTTCGTGAGCGTGAGCGGGCGTACCCTCATTACGCAGCAGCGCTGAAGTGGGAAAAGCAGCACCTCAAGTCGCTGCTCGCGCGCTGACGTCAAAAAGGTGTTGGCGCCATGCCGCGGTGCGCTACGCATTTCACGCATTCGGTACGTGAAGTTCTCGTCAGGGGGCGTATAAGCCACGCCATGAGACGCGCGAAGATCGTTTGCACCCTGGGTCCCGCCACCACCAGCCAAGAGATGCTCGAGAAGTTGCTCGCTTCAGGCATGGACGTAGCGCGGTTGAATTTTTCTCACGGCACCCACGAGCAGCACCAAGAAGTCATCGAACGCCTGCGCGCGGCCAGCTTGAAGGTGCGCAAAGGGGTGGGCATTTTGGGTGACCTGCAGGGCCCTAAAATTCGCACCGGCCGGTTAGAAAAAGGCGCCATCGAGCTCGTCGAGGGCAAAGAAATTTCAATCACCACCGACGAAGGCGTGCTTGGCAACGAAGACTTGGTGAGCACCACCTACGTGCACTTGGCGGCTGACGTGAACGTGGGCGACCGCATTTTGCTCGACGACGGTTTGCTCGAGCTCAAAGTGTTGGCCACCGACAAAAAAACGTTGGTGCGCACCGAAGTGATTCACGGCGGCACGTTGAAGAACAACAAGGGCATCAACTTGCCGGGCGTGGCGATTCGCGCCGACGCGTTGACGCCCAAAGACCGTGAAGACCTGATTTTCGGTATCAAGAACGGCGTCGACTATGTAGCGCTCTCGTTCGTGCGCAACCCGCAAGACATCGACTTGGCGCGCGCGGCCATGGCCGAAGCGGGCCGGCAGGTGCCCATTGTGGCCAAGCTCGAAAAGCCCGAAGCACTGGCGCGGCTCGACGCGATTTTAGACAAGACCGACGGAGTGATGGTGGCGCGCGGCGATTTGGGCGTGGAAATTCCTCCCGAAGAAGTGCCGGCGATTCAAAAAGACATCATTCGCAGAGCCAACGCGCGCGGCTTGCCGGTCATCGTCGCCACGCAGATGTTGAATTCGATGATTGAGCACCCCCGGCCCACCCGGGCCGAAGCGTCTGACGTGGCGAACGCCATTTTCGACGGCACCGACGCGGTGATGTTGTCGGGTGAAACGGCTTCGGGCGACTACCCCATCGAATCGGTCGAGATGATGAACCGCATTGTGCTCGCGGCCGAATCGTCGATGCGCCAAACGTTCCCTCGTATGGGCAGTGGCGAGCCGCTGCGCATTCCCGCGCAGTTCCCCGACGTGACGAGTGGCGTGGCATGCCGTGCGGCGCGCGAAACGGGTGCGTCGCTCATTGTGGCCTTCACGCTGACGGGTACCACCGCGCGGTTGCTGTCACGCTACCGCCCCACGGTGCCGATTATCGCCTTCAGCCCGAACCAAGAAGTACGGCGCCGGCTTTCTTTGCTGTGGGGCGTGATTCCCCGCGTGCTCGAGCCGATGCAAGAGACCGAAGCAATGGTTCGCCGCGTTGAAGAAGAGCTGCTCGCGCGTGGGTTGGCACAACGGGGTGAGAGCGTGGTGATTGTGTTCGGCGCGCCGGTCGGCCAGGCGGGCAAAATCAACTCACTGCGGTTGCATACGATTTCGATGTGAGTGTTTCCCTCGAATTTCTGAGGTGGTGCGGCGCGCAAGTGTCGATGAATGCAGCGCTTTGGCGTGGCGCAGGGTTTGCGAGCTGCCGAAACGACAACGACGGGTGCAGCGAAGGCGCGCCCTGTACCTGCGCGGGAAAAGTCGCTGACTTTCATTGTGTCGACATGTGTGGAGGTGACGCGTACGTGAATGCTATTTGTCTGGGCAGCGAATGGGGTTGCCCGCGAGGGCTCACCAAGACGAGCGATTGCGCCGCCGGCACGTGTTTCGGAGAGCCCGGCGAATGCTGCAGGGTGCCCCACTGTGAAAACGGGCAGTGGACCTGCCAGTCGATTCGCCAGCCGTGTGAATAAGGGCGGGCCCTTCAGCGGCAGGTTAAGGCTTCTTTAGCGCGCGGCGGGCAATTTCGCCTTCGGTGAAAATGGTGAACAGCTCTGCGTCGAGCTGGCCGTTGGCGCATTCTTTCTTCAAAATATCTATCGCCATCTCGTGGGGCACGGCCTTCTTGTAGGGGCGGTCGCTGGCGGTGAGCGCATCGTAAATGTCTGAGATGGCCATCATCTTCGACTGCAGGGGAATGGCGACCGCGGGCAGCTGACGCGGGTACCCTTTGCCGTCGAGCTTCTCGTGGTGCCCGTACGCAATCTCAGGCACGCGGCGCAACGAGCGCGTCCACGGAATTTGGGAAAGAAAACGAAACGTGTGCGTGACGTGCGATTCAATTTCGAGCCGCTCGGTCGCTGACAGCGTGCCTTTGGGAATCGAAAGCACCGTCATTTCGTGGGGGGTGAGCAACGTTTGCGGTTTGTCGTTCGCGTCGTTGTACGACACTGCGCCCAAGTCGTTGAGTCGCTCGAAGCCCCCTTGCGCCAGCACCGTGGGGCGGTTGCAGGTGGCGATGAAAGCAAATGCTTCGTCGAGCTCACTCAGCTCGCGCACCAGCCGCTCGTTTTCTTCTTGCTCGATGGCGGCGAAATCTTTGTCGCCGCGCATTTTCAGCGAGTCGAGCCGGCGTTGGTGTGACGAGAGCTGCCGGTCTTTGCGGGCCAGGGCGAAGCGCGCCTTCAGCACGTCGAATTCATGGGGGTAGAGTTTTTCGGCTTTCACCAGCACCGGCTCGCGCACGCCCACCTTGCCAAAGTCGTGGAGCAGCGATGCGTAGCGAATCTCTTGAATCTCGTTGTTGTTGAAGCGGGTGCCAGCGTACGGACCCTTGGTGACGTGCTCCAGCGCCTTGGCCATGGTCACCGTCAAGTCAGACACTCGGCCTGAATGACCCGCGGTCGTCGGGTCACGCGATTCAATCGCCACCACCGAGGCCTGCACGAAGCCTTCGAAGAGCCGGTTGATTTCTTCATGCAACAGCGCGTTCTCGATGGCCGACGCCGCTTGGCCACCGAGCGCCAAAAGCAGCTCTTCATCTTCACCGTCGAAGGCTCCGTCGGCGGCGTTCAGCGCCTGCAGCACGCCGGTAATCTCGCCCTTCGCGTCACGCATCGGCACGCACAAAATGCTCTTGGTGCGATAGTGGTTGGTGACGTCGAAATTGCGAGCGAAGCGCGCGTCTTCGTAAGCGTCTTTCAAGTTAATCACGTCTCCGCTCATCGCCACCGCGCCGGCGATGCCCTTGTTCATCGGCATGCGAATTTCACCGGTGGCGCCCTGGGCAATGCGGCTCCACAGCTCAGAACGTTCTCGGTCTAAAATGAACAAGGTGCAGCGGTCGGCTTCAACCACCCGCGCCGCCTCTTTGAGAATCAGCGGTAGCAATTCTTCTAAGTTGCGCTTCAAGGTCATCGCCTTGGCGACTTCGAGAATCGCGTTCAGCTTGCTTACGCGGCGCATGGCCACGTCGAGCGCAGGCGCCGATGAACCAGTGAGTGGTGCAGCCACCACGACATGTTCGCGCCCTTTGGTAGGGTGGAGCAATGAGAATGCTCCTGGCGGTGTGCTGCTTTCTGGCTGGGTGTGGGTTGCGCACGTTTTTACAGCTCGAAGCGGTGCGCATCGACGATGGGCTCGAGGTGTGGCTGGGCGGGGGCGGCAATTCGGTAGGTGTGTTGCACGGCCGGCAGGCATTTTTGAGCGACGTGAAGTTCGCCGATTTCGGCATGCGGTTGCGTCACGACCTTGAAGACACGCTGCGGTTGAAAGTCAGCCGCGTCATGCTCACCCACGCGCACCAAGACCATGCGGGCAGCCTGGCGCTTTACCCTGAAGTGGGCGCGGTGCTGGTGCACCCCAATGCCAAAAAGCGCCTGCTCGCCCAAGGTGAACGCGCGCCTTTTGTCGAGGTTGACGGCGAAATTCGCCTCTTTCTAGGTGAAGAAGAGGTGCGGGTGTTGAACCTGGGCTCGGGCCACACCGACGGCGACTTGGTGGCGTACTTGCCCAAGCGAAAATGGGTGGTGGCGGGCGACTTGGTGAACGAAGACTTAGAACCGCGTGCCGACCAAGCCTATGGCGGCGATGTGTTGGTGCTCGCGCACACCGTGCAGCGCATTTTGGAGCTCGACTTCACCCACTTGGTGCCAGGTCACGGGCAGGTGATGCCGCGCAGCAAAGTGGAGCATTTCGGCGACTACTTGAAGCAGCTTGAAGCGGGCATTCGCGCCGAGGTGACGAAAGGTTCAGACGAAGACACCGCCGTGCGCGCGGTACAGCTGCAGGGCTTCGATGACATCAAGACGGCCTTCTATGTGCCTTCACGCGAAGGCACCACGCGCGCCATGTTTCAGTCGGTGAAGAAAGAGACCGAGATGAATTCGTCTAAAAAGGAAACGCCATGAGCCACATAAAAATCGCTCCGTCGATTCTTTCGGCCGATTTTGGCCGGTTGGCCGAAGAGGTGAAGGCGGTTGAGGCCGCGGGCGCCGACTACATTCATGTCGACGTGATGGACGGCCGTTTCGTGCCGAACATCACCATGGGCCCTGTGGTGGTGCAGGCGGTGAAAAAGGCCACCGCGCTACCGCTCGATGTGCACCTGATGATTGTCGAGCCCGAGAAGTACATCGAAGACTTCGTGAAGGTCGGCGCGTCGATTGTCACCGTGCATGTTGAAACCTGCCCTCATTTGCACCGCACCCTGCAGCAGATTCGCCGCGCGGGCGCGAAGCCGAGCGTGGTGTTGAACCCTTCGACGGGGTTGTCGGCCATCGAAGAAGTGCTGGGCGAAGTCGACCAGGTGTTGCTGATGAGCGTGAACCCCGGCTTCGGTGGGCAGGCGTTCATTCCGGCGACGGTCGAAAAAATTCGCAAGCTGCGCGCGATGCTCGATGCGAAGGGCTTGGCGAAAGTCGACATCGAAGTCGACGGAGGCATTGGGCCTGACACCGTGAAGTCAGTGGTGGCGGCGGGCGCCAATGTGCTGGTCGCGGGCCAGGCTGTGTTTCGCTCCCCTGACTACCGAGCGGCGATTGCTACGTTGAAGGCTCAGTAGGTGCCGGGCTTTCCGTGCTTCAGCTGTCTGAATTCGTTTAACCAATTGTAATTACATTTGAAACAGGGAGCCTGACATCTGCGGCGCCTGTTGCTGTCTTGTCGCATCATAAGCGGGTTAAGATTATGCTCCATGAATTCTGAGGTTAAAAAGTATCTGGCCGAAATTGGCCGCAAAGGTGGGCTGAAGAGTCGCCGGGTTCTTTCGGCTGCGGTGGCGCGTGACATGGTTCGCGTACGCGAGGCGCGGCGGGCGTATCGCCAATTTCATGCGCAGTGCTTTTGGTCGTTCGACCCGCATTACGTTGTCACTTTGAAAGACCTGCCCTGGCTCTGCGAGCAGCTCATGAAAAACGGCAACCGCGCGGCGTGGAAAGTGGGTGAACGGCTATGCCGCTAACCCCTTTACAGTCTTCGGTGGGGCGGCTGCTCGCGGCAGGCCGCAGCGCCGACAGCTACCTTGCGGGAGGAGCGGCACTGCATCGCCTACCGAACTCTACGCGCTTCAGTAACGACCTCGACTACTTTCACGACTCGGTTGAGAGGGTCGCGAGTGCCTTTGCAGCAGATTCTGCGGCGCTCGAGCGTGAAGGGTACCAGGTAGCCATCGACATGAAGCAGCCCGGCTACATTCGCGCGCGGGTAGTGTGTGGTGACGATTCGACCAAAATTGAATGGGCGCACGACTCAGCATGGCGTTTCATGCCCACTGTTGCCGACGCCGAGCTGGGCTTTGTGCTCCACCCGGTAGACCTCGCGCTCAACAAAGTGCTCGCGCTGGTGGGTCGAAACGAACCGCGTGATTTTCTCGATGTGCTTGAAGTTCACGAAAGAACCCTGTGCTTGGGAGCGCTGTGCTGGGCCTCCGTCGGCAAAGACCCGGGCTTCACACCCCGTTCGCTGCTCGAGCTCTTGCGGCGCCGCAGCAAATATCAGCCCGAAGACTTCGACCGGCTTCGTCTAACCAAGCCGGTCGAACTCCCCGTTTTGAAAGTCACCTGGTCGACGGCGCTCGACGACGCTGATGCGCTCATCAGCGCGCTGCCTGCCGGCGAAATCGGTTGCCTTTACTATTCTACGACCGAGAAGACTTTCGTCGACCCTCGCGGCCACGGGCGAAAAACCCTCACCTGCCATTACGGTCGGCCCGGTGGAGTGCTGCCGCGAATTCACGCGGGCTGATAAAGCTCATGGCGAAACCGCTCGCATGGCTCAACCCCGCGCTCGTCGCTGGCGCCACCCTGCCGGTGCTGGGTCTGCTCGCGCGCGCCGCGACAAATGACTTGGGCGCCAACCCCATTGCCACGGCGCTCAATCAGCTTGGCCTTCTCGCGCTGGTGATGTTGGTGGCATCACTCGCCTGCACGCCGCTGCGGCTCGTCTTCAAATGGACATGGCCGGCGCGGGTTCGCCGCACACTGGGGCTCCTTGCTTTCGCTTACGCCACGCTGCATTTGCTCACTTATGTGGTGATTGACCAACAGCTCGCGCTCCAAGCGCTGTGGGACGACGTGGTGAAGCGGCCGTTCATCACCGTGGGCCTGCTCGCCTGGCTCTCGATGGTGCCCCTGGCGTGGACCTCGAGCAAGGCCAGCGTGAAGCGACTTGGCTTCGACAAGTGGACTCGGCTGCACCGTCTTGTCTATGCGACGGGCATTCTCGCGGTGATTCACTTCTGGTGGCGGGTGAAGAAAGACATTACCGAGCCGCTCGTTTACGGCGCGTTGTTGGCGTTACTGCTGGCGCTGAGGCTGTTGGGGCGCAAGCGTCAAGCTGCGCGGCAGTGACACCTGCAGGGGCTCACGGTCATCGCGCTCGCGTACTTCGACAACGTGCCCCAGGCCCAAGGCCAGCTTGGGGTGGGTGAAAGTCACCACGCCAGCAGTGGTTGCCTTTTGAAAGCTGCTCCAAAACCCACGGTCTAACCGCATGGAATATGACTTCGACGGTGACTGGGCGCCCACGCGCAACGTGAGCTGCTCGCCGTCACGTGACACCGCGTCGGGTGCGAACATGGGCGGCCCAGAGGGCGACGCGCACCTGTCAGTGGGTTTCTTCAGCTGCGCGTAGAGCCCCAAATGGTTGAATGTCGCTCCGCCGCCAATCGCCTCGACGCCTTTCGCCGCCAACAGGTGGAGCTGGTACCCTTCTGCCTCGGGAATGTCGAAGCCAGGCAAACCCGACGCGAGCAGCGGTTCCACCAGCGTAATCAGCGAAGGCACCAGACCTTCGAGCGCCGACACGTCTTCAGCCAGCATCTCAGAGTTCAGCGCCTTCACGTCGGTAATCGCGTTCTTCAAGTCTCCGAGCACCGGGGTAATGTGGGTGCAGTTTTCAATTTGCAGGCCGAACGGCAAGGTGATGTCGGCCGACATGGTGAACAGCCGAGTCCAGTGCTCGTACACCATCGCGTAGACGTCGACTTCGACGTCGTTCCAGTCGAGCGTGAGCAACGGCTTGTCGATTTTACCCATGGCGTCGAAGGTGCCTTCGCCGACTGACAGGGTGGGGGCGTGGGTAGGCCGCAGCACGATGTGCAGCGGGCCATTTGACGGCTGCTCATCGGCCAGCAAACCCAGCGAGGGGAGAAACGCGGCCAGCACCGACGTCTCTAATTGTGCCACCGTTTCGTGGCCCGCTTCGAGACAGAACACGCCCGACTGCTGTGCGGCGAAGAGCGCGTGGTTCAAAAACT
Organism: Myxococcaceae bacterium; assembly: GCA_019694575.1. Lineage (GTDB taxonomy): Bacteria > Myxococcota > Myxococcia > Myxococcales > Myxococcaceae > JAIBBR01. Next base: position 17,050 of record JAIBBR010000009.1, on the reverse strand, counting down.
GCTGCGACAGGGTAACCCCCACGTCGTACGTGCCCGGTGCCTGCGCATCGAGCAGGGGCAGGGCAAGTGGCGCGAAAACGGGAATCTGCTCGGCCGGCACACAGGCATTGAAGGCCACGCTGCGCGCGCCGCCCACGAAGCCCTGGGTGAAGCCTTTGCTGTCAGCCGCCGTGGCGCCTCCCGCCGCGAAAGAAACGTCAATCGGAGTCGCCGTGCTCGAAGAAGCTCCCAACAGCGCGCTGACATTCATGCGGCCCTCGGCGCCGAAAATTGCCGGCACGCATTGGCCAGTCATCACGTCTTTGCAGTGGCCCGACGCCGTGCCGCCGTCATTCGCGGCATCGCATTGGCTGGTGGTGGCGCCGTTTTGAGGGCAGGCGCCCGCGGGGCCACACGCGCGGCAGTTCAAATCATCGAGCGCGCCTTGCAGGGCGTCTTGCAGCGCCTTGCCGATTTGGTCCATCAGCAGCACCTTCACGGGGTCCCACCCGGCGGCGGTGCACGTTTGGCAACTGCCTTCGGCGGTAATCACCAAGTCAGCGCTGTCTAGACACGCGGGCTTTGGTTCGGCGCCCTGGGTGCCGCACACTTTGATGCCGCCCAAGCTCGCCACTTGCAGCTTGAGCAGCTTGCCCCAGCGCGTGTCGACGGTGAATTGAACGCCCAACTTCATTTGGTTGTTGTTGGGCGCAGCGCGCGACGAGTCGAAGTCGATGCCGCATTTGGCGGGGTTGGTGAAAAGGCACAACGGCGAATTGCGCGCCGTGGTGGAAATCATGATTTTGCCCGTCGAGAAGGTGAGGTCGAGCGTCACCTCAAGCTGGTTGGGGCCCTTGGGGTTTACGTGCATGGCGTTGAACGTCATCGGAATGTTGACCGGCACGTCTTTGGCGTCGCACTTGCCGTCGAGTTGACCGCAACTTTCTTGCGTGCAGCCGGCCTCGCCTTGGTCGGCGATAGCGAAACCCAAGTTGATGAAGTTGAGCAAATTGGTGCTGCTGATGCTGCAGCCCAGCGGCACGGTGAGTTGTTGCCCGGGAGCGAAGCGCTGCAAAATTTTTGGAGCGTCGGCGTTGATGACGTCAAACCCCGACGCGGTGATGCGCATGGCCGCGGCTGAGTCGAGCCGCTCGCCGGTGTATTGCCCGTTGGGAATGGGGTCGAGGCAACCCGTGCAGCCTCCGCCCGAGGCACACGAGACGAGCCAACCTGCGAGCAGAACGCTCCACCACCGCATCGCGTCAGAACGAAGGCCGAACGGCATTGGGCTCAGGCTTCTACTGAAGGGGCGCGGCAAACGGTACCCCCCTGCTCGAGAAACGCGGGGCGCTTTTCGCGGCCGCAGAGGACACCGACGACCAAGGCGAGCTAGGTTCTCATTCCGCCGTGGCTCATACCTTCGAGATCCGTCGCTCTGTTCTTCTCGCTTCGCTCTTCACCACCGTCACCAGCGCTTTCGCCGCGGCGCCAGACAATGACAATTGTTCGGGCGCGCAGGTGATTCCCGCTGCGGGGCCGTTTCCGCACACCACCCCGCTGGTGCCCGATATCACCGACGCCACGAGCGAGGGAGACCCGCCCGTGCCCACCTGTCAATCGTTGGTGTCGCGCAGCGTTTGGTACACGTTCACGCCCGTCACCAGCGGCCGCTACGTTTTTTCGACCTGCGCTGAAGCGCCCACCGGCAGCACCGTCGACGACACGGTGCTTGCCGTCTACACCTCGGCCACCGGTTGCGCGGGGCCCTTCACCGAAGTGGGCGGAGCCGCTTGCGACGACGACGGCTGCGGCTTCGAAGACAACCAGTCGTCGCTTGGCGTGTCGCTGCAAGCGGGCACGGTTTATTACGTACTGCTCTATAAGTACGGCACCAGCGCGCCCTTCGCAGGCAACACCGCGGTGCAGATGCGGGTTTTTCCGTCGTTTCCGCCTCCCAACGACACGTGCCAAGGCGCGACGGCCTTGGCGCTGAACATTCCCGCGTCGGGCTCTACCCAAACTGCCACCAACGACTACGAGTTGCCGGGCAGCGCCGCCTGTTTTTCGGGCCTCAACCAAACCGCCACCACGGCGGCCGGGCGCGACGTGGTGTACCGATACACGCCGGCTGCGAGCGGCAACTATTCATTTCGTGTCAAAGGCACGGGCGCTTCGAGCGACACCGCGCTTTATGTCGCCACCACTTGCCCCTCGGGCGCGTCGCCGGCCACGGTGAGCACCTGCACCGCCGCGTCTAACCGCAGCGCCCTTTACGGAGAAGAAGTGGCCTGCACGCCGCTTACGCAAGGAACGCCCTATTTCGCATTCGTCGACGCCGCGTCGCAAACGTCAGGCGGCACCTTCGAGTTAGAAGTGACGGCCTGCTTTCCTGAAGCAGAGCCAAACGACACGCCGGCGCAAGCCAATACCTTTGTGTGCGGCATGCAGGGCTCGTTGCAGGTGCCGGGCGATGTCGACTTCTTCTCGCTGGGCAGCGCGACGGGCCGGGTCTTCGCAATGGTTGACGGCTACACGGGCGCAGACTCTGACTTTGATTTGCGCGTCACCACCACCACCCACACCGTGGAGTACGACGACGACAACAACAACGCCCGTTTCGGAGACAACGCCCCCAATATTTCGGGTGCACTCCTGTCGGTGCCCGGTTTTTTGCGTGTCTCGCATTACTTTGCCGGCACGGCGCAAGAGCCGTACCGCGTTTACGCCGTGGTGCAGCCCGACAGCGCGCAGGCCACGGCCGAGGTAGAGCCCAACGAGGCGCCCGACGAAGCGACGTCAGCGGCGAACTTGTATTTTTCGGGCACGCTGTCAGGCTTTTCACCTTCGACTGACATCGACGTGTTTCGCGTCACCGCCAACGCCGGCGATTTGCTCTTCGTCGCGCTCGATGCTGACCCGCTGCGCAACGAAACGCCGCTCAACGGCAAATTAGAACTGATGACTGGCACCGGTGAAGTGTTGGTAAGCGTGAACGACATTGACGTGACGTCAGTGGCGACAGACGCCGGAGCGACGCTGACGGCCAACGTTCCCCGCTCGCCGGGTGAAGCGCTGACTTACCGCGTGCCGGTGGGGGGTACGTTTTATGTGCGCGTCTCGAGCGGAGTCACCATTGGCTCGGGCGGCGCTGGAGACTACTTGTTGTCGATTTCGAAGAACTGCTTCGCGGGTGGCCCGACGGGCCCGGCTCCGAGTTTAAGCCAAGTGAGCCCCAGCAGCGGCACGGCCAATGGAGGCACGTCGGTGACTTTGAGCGGCGCGCAATTCGTGAATGGCGCCACGGTGAGTTTTGGCAGTACGGCCTCGAGCAACGTCACGTTCAACAGCCCCAGCAGCTTGACGGTGCTGACGCCGGTGCACGCACCGCAAATGGTGAATGTGACGGTGCGCAACCCCGACAGTCAGGCCGCGACGCTGAACAACGCCTTCACCTTCACCGCTTCGGCGCCCACGGTGACGGCGGTGGCTCCGGCAGTGGGCCCAAGCACGGGCGGCACGTCAGTGGTGGTGACGGGCACGTCGTTTTACCCTGGTGCCGCGGTAAGTTTTGGCGGCACCGCGGCCCCCGTGGTGGTGGTGAGCAGCTCTACCAGCCTCATGGCGAGCACACCGCCGCATGCAGCGGGTACGGTGGCCGTGGTGGTGCAGAACACCGATGGCCAGCAAGGCAGCCAAGCGAATGCCTTCACCTTTCAAGCGCAGGCTCCGACGGTGACCCAGGTGTCGCCGGCCATGGGCTCCACGCTGGGCGGCACAGCGGTCAGTCTGACTGGCACTGGTTTTCAAAACGGCGCCGCGGTGCTTTTCGGAGGCACCGCCGCCGCCATGGCCACCGTGGTGAGCCCCACCTCCATCGATGTTTCGACTCCCGCCCACGCCGTGGGGCTGGTGACGGTTGAAGTGCGCAACCCCGACAACCAGAGTGGCCAGAAGACGCAGGCCTTTACGTTTATCGCGCCTCCTGCACCGACGGTGACGCAGGTGACGCCCAACACCGGCCCCTCCAGCGGAGACACGCGCATCATCGTGACGGGGCAAGGTTTCGCTCCGGGCGCGGTGTTGACGGTGGGCGGCGGCCTGGCGACGCAAGTCAACATCGTGAGTGACGTATTCATTGAAGCCCTGACGCCAGCGCACGCTGCGGGGCAGGCCGATGTGGTGGTGACCAACCCCGACCAACAAGCGGGCAGTTTGGCCAAGGGCTTTACCTACGTGGGCAAACCGGCGCCGGTCATCAACGTGGTGGTGCCGGTGGCGGGGCCCACCATGGGCGGCACGGTCATCAACCTCACCGGAGGCAATTTCGAGAACGGCTCTACCGTGGCGCTCGATGGTTACCCGTGCACTGACGTCAACGTGGTGAGCGTCAGTACCATCACCTGCCAGACACCCGCGCATTCGGCCGGAGCGGTTGACGTGGTGGTGACCAACCCCGATTCACAGACCGGCAAGCTTGCCTCGGGCTTCACTTTTGAAGGCCCCGACGTCGATGCCGGCCCACGGCCCGACGCAGGCCACCCCGACGCCGGTGTGGTTGACGCGGGCATGCAAATGCCGAGCGATGCAGGCATGGCCGCCGTCGATGGTGGCACCACCACCGTCGAAGTGCGCCAAGGCTGCGGCTGCAATGGCACGCAAGCCGCCCCGGTGTGGCTGGCGCTCGCTGGTGTGTGGCTTTTGCGCTGGCGTAGAAGAAGTCGCCATGCCTGAGGTCGTTCTCGCCACGCTAAACAGCAAATACATTCACAGCGCGTTTGGCTTGCGGTGTTTGTGGGCCAACCTGGGCGAGCTGCAATCGCGGGCGGTGATATTCGAGCGCGACGCGCAGTTGCCCGTGGCTGATGTCGTGGAGCAGTTGTTGGCGCTGTCTCCGCGCGTCGTCGGGTTGGGTGTCTATATTTGGAATGTGTCGGCCCTGACGCGGGTGGTGCAGGTGCTCAAGCGGGTGGCGCCCCAGGTGCTCGTGGTGCTCGGCGGGCCTGAAGTGAGCCATGAGCTCGAAGGTCAGCCGATTGTCGATGCTGCTGATTATGTGATTCGTGGCGAAGGCGACGTGGCGTTCGCCGCGCTGGCCGGTCAGCTGCTCGAAGGCAACAGGCCCCTGCAGAAAATTATCGGCGCGACGCTGCCTGACTTGAAGCAGCTCAAGTCGCCGTACGGCGCGTACACCGATGACGACGTGGCGCACCGGGTCATCTACGTCGAGGCGTCGCGCGGGTGCCCGTACCGCTGCGAGTTCTGTCTGTCGTCGCTCGATGAAAAAGTGCGCGCTTTTCCACTGCCCGCTTTTCTCGACGACATGAAGGCGCTGCTCGAGCGGGGAGTGCGGCAATTCAAATTCGTCGACCGCACGTTCAACCTCGATATCGCCACCAGCTCGGCGATTTTGAAATTTTTCTTAAACGAGATGCGCGAAGGGCTTTTCGTGCACTTCGAAATGGTGCCCGACCGGTTGCCGTTGGCGCTGCGTGAGCTGATTGCGCGGTTTCCTCCCGGCGCTTTGCAGTTCGAAGTGGGCGTGCAGACGTTGAACCCACAGGTAGAAACGCTGGTGAGCCGTCGCCAAAACCACGAGCGCATGCGCGACAATTTTCGTTTTCTGCGCGATGAAACGGGGGTGCACGTGCACGCCGACCTCATTGCCGGGCTGCCGGGTGAAACGGTGGCCAGCTTCGGCGCTGGTTTCGATGTGCTGTGGGCAATGCGCCCGCACGAGATTCAGCTCGGCATTTTGAAGCGGCTCAAAGGCACGCCGATTGCGCGGCACGACGCGGCGCAGGCAATGGTGTACAGCCCAGAGCCTCCGTTTGAAGTGTTGAAGACAGCGTCGATGGACTTTGCCACCCTGCAAACGATGAAGCGCTTTGCCCGCTACTGGGACCTGTTTGGCAACAGCGGGCATTTTCGCCACACGCTGCCGTTGCTGCTCGAGGGTGAGTCGCCCTTCGCTGCGTTTTCTCACTTCTCTCGGTGGCTGTATGCGCAAGGAGGCTTCACGCATGGCATCGCGCTGCTCAAGCAATATGCGCTGATGTTTGGGTTTCTCACCCAGCAACGCGGGCTCGAGCAAGCCAAGGTGGGGCAAGCGCTGGTGCTCGACTTTGGAGCGCACCGCACCGACATGCCCGGCTGGCTCAAGGCCTTTGCGGGCGCGTTGCCTGCTGTTGCACTGCCCACTCAGTTGCCCAAACGGCAGGCGCGGCACGTTTCGTGACATTCAGTCTTGATGGGCGCGTCGTTTGATGTCTGATGCATGCTCGTCATCACCTCCGCGACTTGCGCGCAGGCTTCTTCTTCTTCGCAGCCGCCTTCTTCGGCTTGGCCTTCACCTTCTTCGTCAACGCCGCTTTACGCTTCGCGAGCTGCTTTTTCGCCTTGCCGACGAAAGCTTTGACCTTAACCGCTGCTTTTTTGGCGCTCTTCTGCACTTTTTTGAGCGTCTTCTTCGCCTGGGCCCCGGCCGCTTCGAAAGCCTCGCTGGTGTGGCCCATCGCCTCGCTCAGCGCGTCGTTCATGTCGTTCAACTTCGAGCTGGGGGCCTCGAAATACCGGAGCATCGGGTCGAAGTAGTGCTCATTCCACCCCTGCGCATAGCTGCGGCCCTGCCCATCGGGAATCAAGGTGTGTTTCAGGGTGACCTTGGTGCCGCCGCTCACGTCTTCAAGCAAGACCTCGAGCTGCGAGTCGGGCGCGCCGGGCGGAAACTCGGTGGTCCGCCAGGCCTGTAAAATTCGACGGTAGGGCTCTCGCACCAAGGTGCTGCCGCTGATGTAGCCGTCCCACGCAGAGAAGCTGCCATCAGCATCGACCGTGGCAGAACTGCCAATCATCTTTCCGTGCTCGTCGCCTGACAGCCACGCCTCGAAGATGCGGTTTGGCCTCGCGGCGATAATTCGCGACACTTCGATGTTTTCGCTCATGCCCATGTACTCCCTGTTTTGACCAGGACCATTTACTTGGGTGCCAGACTCTACCCATAATTCGCCCCCAAATGACCTCGGTCGTGTTCCTCGCGTGGTGTTCGGTTTCTCTGGCGGTGACAGGGGCAGCGAAAGCCAATGAGCGTGAAGCGCTCAAGAAAGCGCTGATGCAAGTCATCGACCGCTCGGCGCTGAAGACGGCGCGGCTCTCGGTGCAAATGCAAAGCCTCGATGATAGCTCGGTGGTGTTTGCGCAAAACGCCGACGAGCTGTTGAACCCCGCGTCGAACGTGAAGCTGTTCACCGCCGCGGCGGCGTTGGCGCGGCTGGGCACTGACTACCGCTTCGACACCGACTTCTTGACCGACGCTGACTTACGCAACGACGGCAAGGCCAAGGTGCTCTACGTGCGCGGCAAGGGCGACCCCACGATGAACACCGACAAGTTGTACGGCATCGTGTCGGAGCTTTTGCACGCGGGCTTGAAAGAAGTGGTGGGCGACATCGTGCTCGATGAGAGCTGGTTCGATTTAGAGCGCGAGGCTCCGGGTTTTGACCAAGAAAGCGGTGACCGCTCTTATTTGTCTCCCACCGGCGCGCTGTCGCTCAACTGGAACGCGGTGGGAGTGTACTTGCGCCCCTCAGACAGCGTTGGGGCGCCGGCCGCGGTAGAGCTCGAGCCGGCAAGCGACTACTTCATCGTCGAGGGCCGGGTAACGACGGGTACCCGCATGCAACGGCGCTTCACCGTGTTGTCGCGGCTCGACAAAGACCGGGTGCACCAACGCATCGAAGTGCACGGCTTCGTGCCCAAAGAACAACGGGGTGCGTGGAGCGTGTGGAAGAAAATTGACCAACCGGCGCTTTATTTCGGAGCCACCTTGAAGGCGTTGCTCGCGCAGCGCGGCGTGAAAGTACGGGGCCGGGTGAAACTGGGAGCCGTGCCCACCACCGCCAGGCCGCTCTACGTGGCGCAGAGTGAAACGCTCGACATCGTCTTGAAAAAGTTGAACAAGCATTCTTCGAATTTCGTGGCCGAGCAGCTGATTAAAACCCTGGGGGCTGAAGTGAAGGGTGCTCCGGGCACCACCGCGAAGGGCATCGCCGCGGCAGAAGAGTTTTTAGAGAAAGAAGTCGGGTTGGCGCGTGGCTCGTACATCATGCGCAACGGCTCGGGTCTGAATGACACCAACCGTTTTTCGGCGGCCCAGACCAACCGGCTGCTCCGGGTCATGTGGGAGCGTTTTCCCCTGGCGCCCGAATACCTCTCGGCGTTGGGCATTGCCGGTAAAGATGGCACGGTGAAGTACCGCTTCGAAGGGTCAGACGCGGTGGGCCGGCTGCGCGCCAAGACCGGCACGCTAGAAAACGTGTCGGCGCTCTCAGGTTACGTGCAAGCAGTGGGTGGCGAGCGGTTCATCTTTTCAATCATGGTGAACGATTTTCCTGGCCGGGCCAGCACGGTGGTGCAGCACATCGACGCGTTGGGTGCGGCGGTGGCGGCGTCGGGCTCGGCGTCGGGGCCGGGCACGGCGGTGGCCAGCTTGTCGGCGGCGCCTTCGGTGTTGGGCCCGCTGGCTGAATTGAAAGCGCGCATCACCACTTATGGGGTGGTGGCGCAGAAAGCCGACAAACGCAACGTGGCGTTTTTGCGCACCAGCTGGCGCAGCGAGAAAGACCCCGCGGTGCGTCTGGTGGTGGCTGACGCGTTGTACGCCTCTGACCCGCAAGAAGGCGCCAACGTTCGGTTGCTGATTGATTCGCTCAGCGCCAGCGACGAAGTGTTTGGCCGTCTGCGCAAAGCGGCGGCTGAATTGAATATCGAGACGCCCGGCTTGGCGGCGATGGCAGAGCTTTCGAGCAGCGGCAATGCAGACGCGATGACCAAGTTGCTCGAGTGGGCCCGCGCGGCTTCGGGCGAAGAGACTGCGCGTGGGTTATTGGCCGATGCGCTCGCGGGAGTGGCCAAAGAAGCTCCCAAAGAATTGATTGAAGCGTTGCGCGCGGCGGGCGTGCCTGAGCGCGAGGTGTCGATAGAGATGTTGGCCGAAGGCATGGTGCGCGCGGCGTTGCCTGATGCTCCGTTGTGGGCGGCGTTGAAAGACGCGCAAGGTGCGTTAGACGCAGGCTTGGTTGAATTCGCTCGCGGGTTAGAAGTGGCCTTGTCGCAGCGCATTGCCGAGGCGAAAGCGCCTTCGATGACCGATGGCGGCCAGCCTTTGGTGCCGCGGCCTTCAAGCAGCTCGGCGGTCACTCCGGGCGGGTAATGGTTGTCTATTTCAAAGAAGCCAAGCAGTCACTGAAAGAGGCAGGGTGTGACGAGACGAATACGTCGTACGCCGAGTGTTCGCGCACGGAGTAAAGGCGTCACCAGCAAAAGGCTGAGCAGTTAGCGAGTGAGCTGCGATACCGTGAGGTTGGTGACTTGGCCTGGAGGGGTGGTGTCTCGCTCTCCACTCCCGCAATTGGGGGAGCAATTCACCGCCGCGACACGAAGATGGTCGAAGTAGTGTTCTGCCGTTGCAAGGAATCCTGCTCCTGCAGATACCCCGTCCCACGTCTCTGTCCAGATGAACTCGTTGACGTTTCCTCCGCCATAATTAAAATTTTGGAGATCGAAATTTTTGACGTCGTTGACCCACAGTTCAATTCGCCCATCGCGGCAGGTATTGCAGGTACTGGCGGTGACGATTGCCTCGAGCTTGTACCACTGGCCGACGACGATGGGCGTTGCTGTCAGGTTGGGAAAACAAATAGACCCTGGGCTCGGAGGACAGACATGCCCATTGTCGAGCCCGCCAGTATTCTGGTGCCAGGTGAGTACTCCGGAGCTGGCATTTTTATCTTTGGTCAGAATAAAGACTCCGGCATTGAACGGCGTGTTGCCGTAACCATTGCCGCGCATGAAAAATGTCTTGTTCTGCCCGACATTGTTCCCGGTAAAACCTGAATTGGTTCGCCATTCGAGACCGACATAGAGCGAGCGAATCACGGCATTTGCGTAATACCCCCACTGAGAACCGCCAGAGGTATTGGGATAGATCAGCCGAGAAACACCGACACCCGATGGAGAAATCGGGGCTGACACATCATTCGTGTACGGGAGCGGGGCGTTGACGGAGTAATCGAGCATGCCTTGGTTGGTGCACTGCCCCGCGGTAAATGCGCAGTCGACGAGCACTTGAGCATTGGTTGGCTGATGTGCCCATTGAGCCAATGCGTCGTGAGGCAATAGCGTCAGAGCAACACCCAACAACATGATTCGTAATGCCGTCATGGGTTCACCTTTTCAACCGCTTTACTCAGCACCCGCCTGCAGATGGTGTGGGCAGAATGAAACTACCAAGTTTGGCCGTCAGACGGAAAACCCACGTCAAGGTTATTGAGCAAAATGATCGAAACCGACGCCAACGGCAAGCGCAGTTGGCATGTTCGGTTGCGCGAGTAGCCACGACGGGTTGGAAGCCGCGCTCTAGCGAAATACGCTTGGCTGATTTTGCATTAAGAGACGCGCAGGCCGAAGGGCGAATCGCCGTGCCATGAAGCAAACAAGCAAAGCAGGCAGCGTCGTCAGCCCCAGCTGATATACGGCTTTTCAACCCAATGAGAATTCACTCCTTGGGCAAACCATAACTTCTCCGCGATGGAGAAGTTCTCGAAGCGAAAGGTGGTACATATGGCAGGCGGAGTTAACAAGGTCATTCTCGTCGGTAACTTAGGTCGCGACCCTGAAGTGCGCTTCACACCTTCAGGGCAAGCCGTGGCGAATTTCTCGATTGCCACCACCGACAGCTGGACCGACAAAGGTGGCCAAAAGCAAGAGCGCACCGAGTGGCACCGCATCGTGGTGTGGGGCAAATTAGGCGAGTTGTGCGGTGAATACTTGAAGAAGGGGCGCCAGGCTTATGTCGAGGGTCGGCTGCAGACCCGCGAGTGGAACGACAAAGAAGGCAAAAAGAACCAGACCACCGAAGTGGTTGCCAACCAAGTGGTGTTCTTGGGAGGCCGCGGTGAAGGGGCAGGCCCCGGCGCGAGCACCGGCTCGGGCCGTAGCACCCGTGAGGAATATGGCGCTCCTCCGATGGACGACATGGGCCCTCCTCCCGGCATGCCGCCGGCAGGGGGAGATGACATTCCCTTCTGATCCACGGTAGGGTGTTGAGCGAAATCGCGAGGCCGGTCGCTTTTTGTCACAACGAAGCGGCCGGCTTTTTCGCGTTTGAAGGGTTGACTCTTCGGGCTGGTTCGAACAGAAGGTCCGCCGCTTGAGTGGAGCTGGACTTGTTTGTTCGTTGATCTGCCACAGCCGGTGTGGCCCTGAAATCTTGATTGGAGACGTTTCATGAATCGCAAAGCATTAGCGCTTGGGGCCGTGCTCGGCTTCCTCGTCGCGGTTGTTCCTTCGTGTGGTGGTAATTCAAAGTGTAGCGCTGCGAACTGCAGCACGGGTTGCTGCGACGCCAAGGGCGTCTGTATTAAAGACAACAAGAACAAAGAGAACGCGACCTGCGGCAACAACGGTAATGCGTGCGTTGATTGTACCGCTTCAAGCAAGACCTGCGACGCAGCGACCCTCGCGTGCACCGGCGGTACGGGTACGGGCGGCGGCATGGGCGGTACTGGCGGCGGCACCGGCGGTACTGGTGGCGGTACGACTGGTACCTGCACCGCGGCGAACTGCGCGGGCTGCTGCTCGGGCAACACCTGCATTCCTTACTTGCGGCAAGACAGCACCAGCTGCGGTAGCGCTGGCGCGGCTTGCGCGGCTTGCACGACGGGCATGACCTGCTCGCACTCGGCGCAAGGCTGCACAACACCAATGGTGGTCGACGCCGGCCCCGAAGTAGAGAAAACCGGCATCGCTTGCCAGACCGACGCTGAATGCAACGGTGGTAACCCGGCCAATTATTTGAAATGCCGCAAAATCACCGCGCTGGGTGACGCCGGTTACGAAGGTGGTTACTGCACCAAAGACTGCGGTAAGGACACCACCGCTGAAACCTGCGCCGATGACTCGACCTGCATCAACGCCGGCGCGAGCTTGGGCGAGCCGACGCCGTTCTGTGCAAAGAACTGCTCCGGTCCGAACGATTGCCGTACCCCAGGTTACAAGTGCTACGCCATCGACATGGACGTCAGCGTCTGCTGGCTTGACCCCCTGCCAGATGTGAAAATTGACGGCGGCCCAGTGCCCACCACCATTGGTAACGCGTGCACCAACCCCGCTGATTGCCAGATGCCGCCTTCTGTTGGCGTGAACTGCATTGGCGAGAACCTGCCGTTGTCTGACGGCGGCACGGTGGCCAGCGGCTTCGTCGGAGGCTACTGCACCCGCGACGATTGCGACCAGTCGGGCCACGAATGCTCCACCGACGGTGGGGCCATCTGCATTTCCTTCAACGGTGGTGATTTCAACCAGTGCATGCGGCACTGCACGCCAGACGGTGGCCAGAGCAGCTGCCGTACGAATTACGTGTGCGAGGCGCTTGGCTTGGCTGACGGTGGCGTGGCTCCCGACGGTATCTGCTACCCCAACTGCAACAACGTGCAGGGGTGGTGTGGCCAGGGCGGCACCTGTCTTCCCAGCGGGTTCTGCCAGTAACCAGGCACCGTTGCGCAATTGAAGTACAATGGCGGGCGACCTGCTGGGCCGGGGTCGCCCGTTGTATTTGGGGAGCTATGTCGTACCGAGCCGTGATGTTGGGCTTTGTCGCAGGCGTCGCCTTGGGGGCCTCTTTCTCATGTGGCACCCAAAAGCTGGCACCGTCGTGCAACACCACCACCTGCACAGGCTGCTGCAAGACTGACGGCACCTGTGTCGAAGCGCCGTTCAATGCCGAAAACGCGACCTGTGGAGCCCCCGGTACCGTTTGCGCCAACTGCACCTTGGCCAGTCAAACCTGCGTTGATTTCGTCTGTGGCTCGATGAGCGGCGGTGGTTGCAACGCCGCCAATTGCGCTGGCTGCTGCACGGGCACCGCGCGTGATTCGGTGTGCATTACCGCCACCAGCGACAACAACTGTGGCCAAGGCGGGCAGGTGTGCACCTCGTGCGGCGCGGGCACTTCGTGCAAGGCGGGGGTGTGCGCTGAACCCACGGCGGTGGGGCGGGCCTGTCAGAGCGACAGCGACTGCGCGTCGCTGGGAGAAACCGCACAGTGCCGTAAAAACACCTCGTCAGGGCTCGATGAGTACGTGGGTGGGTATTGCACCCTCGACTGCTCAGACGGCAAGCAGGGCAGTTGCCCCGAAGGCTCGGCGTGCGTCGAAGTTTCTCCTGAATATGGTGAAACCCCCGCCCTCTGCTTGGACCTTTGCAACGGCCCGAGCGACCGGTGTCGTGAGCCGGGTTATGCCTGCTACCCGTTGACCAGCGGAGGCGCGCGCGCCTGTTGGCTTGCCCCATTGCCGCAGGGGCCTCCCGCTGACAAGGTGGGGCAGGCCTGCTCGGTCGATGAGCAATGTCAGAACCCTCCGCTCGACGGTTTTTGTGCAACGGGCAGCGACGAAGACGGTGGCCAAGGTGCTTTCATCAATGGGTACTGCACGGCCCCTTGCTTCAATGACCAGCATTGCTCGGTCGACGGCGGAGCAGTTTGCGTGGGCGTCACCGACGACGTGGCCGCTTGCTTCAAGCGCTGCGACACGCCGGGCCAAGGCCAGGGCAGTTGCCGCCCAGGTTACGTGTGCCAACTGGTGCGCGACATGGCGGGTAACCCCTTGCCCAACGAAGGCGTCTGCGGCCCCGACTGCCACAACGCGGTCGGCTTATGTGGAATGAAAACGTGCGGCGCGAACGGGTATTGTCAGTGAAATATGGCTGACGGCGTGGGCGCCGGAGTCGTAGGCGTCAGTGGTGTGACGGAGGCGACGCTGTGCCACACGCGAGGTAAGTGAAAATGCGCTGGCGGTCGTGTGCCCAGCCACTTGCCTTCGCTTTTGGGCGCTGCCCATCGCCTCAAGGGAAGAAGCCGGTCTCGAAGAAGTCAGAAAAATCGTTCGCTGCGGTGACGTTAGCGAACACGGCCACGCCAAAGATGCGCTGCAGCGATTTCAAGTAGCTGCTGTGCGTCACCGCAACGTTGCTCGTGAAGTTCGGCTTCACATGAGGCCCGATAATGACGAATGGCTGGGTGCCGGCGCTCTCCGGCTCGTCCCAAACAATCATCAGCACCCCGTCATGCGCGTTGATGTAGGTGAGAATCGATGGAACGACTGCCGCGAGCCAAGAATCACCCGCATTGACGCAAGTGCCAACGGTGACGCTTCCCAAACAGCTGTTGGCGCAAAAGCCACCGTGCATGTCATTGCACAGGTCTGGCGTAATGAAGGTGTAGTCGGCAACGTCGTTCGCGTTGAGGTCAGCCTGAAACGCGCTCAGCGTGAACGCCCTGTGGTGGGTGGCACAGCCGGCATTCGTTTTCGACGGAGGACTGCCCGCCACATCGGTGAAGAACACGAAGGGGTCGTGCTTCGCCGCGTAGTGGCCGGATGACGCGATGGGGCACGTTCCGGTGGTGGTATTCATTCCTTCTTGGTACGCGCGCCATGTCTTCGGTGTTGGGAGCGCGGCCATTTGCGTGACGAGATGCGCCGACGAGGCGGTTCTGTTGGTCGCAGAAACGTCGTTGTCGTTGGTGAAAGTGTGATCAGAGAAGACGTTCGTGCCTGCCTCCATCCAGATGTAGTGCGGTTCGCTCGGAACCGAAGAGCCGAGAACGTCGCCGTAGTTGGTGGAGTGTCCACCCTGCATCATCAGCGTGTTGTTGATGTAGGGCGCGTTCGCGCTGCCGTACACCGAGGCGGCCGCTTGATTCTCCATGGCAATGACAAAGACCTTCTTGATTCCAGTGAACGCAGGCCCGCCCCCTCCGCCGCCGCCTGAGCCTCCATAGCCACCTCCAGCCGCCCCACCTGCGTTGCCTCCTCCTCCTGCATCGGGTCCGGTCGACGACAAAGTCCCGCAAGCAACAACCACCCAGGCGGCGACAACTGCGGTGACAGCTCTGATCATGAAACACCTCTCAGCGAAGCGCGGCGTTGGCATTCTGCAGGGTGCGGACTCTTGGCGGCAAGTTGAAGATAGGGGCCTGCCTACAGAAGCTTCTTCAACGCGCGGGCAGCAACGAAAGAAACTGTTTCACCGCGGGCAGCACTTCGCCGCGTGCGCGATAGACCGCGCGCACGGGGAACTTGGCTTCTGCCTGCGACAGGGGAATCGAGTGCACTCCTTTCAGCCCCAACGCCGCGCCCTCGACGAGTGGCAAGAGCGAGTAACCCATGCCAGCAGAGACCAGCGCCAGAATCGTCTCTGACGATTCGGCAGACATGACATGGCTGGGTTTCAACTCGAGCTTCGACAAACCATTCATTTGACGAAAGCGATTGGCGCGGCCTTCGGCGTAGGCGATGAATGTTTGGTTTTTGAGTTGTGAGGGGTTGAAAGTCTTTTGCCGCGTGGCCTGGGGCAGCACCAGGTGCCCTCGCAGCTCGCCCACCACGCGACCCCCAAGGCCCGGCAAGAGCTGCGGAATGAAGTCGACGAAGAGATCGACGTGGTCAAGCCACACCAGGCTCATGTCGGGCTCGCGCGCCTCGAGAAATGTGACCGAGACACCGGGGGCCACCGTTCGGAACCGGCGCAAGACCGGCGCCAAGAAGTGCTTGAGCAGGTGAATCGATGACATCAACCGCAACGTTCCGCGAAGGGGAGCCGTGGTCAGCCGCTCCTTGAGTGTGGGCAGCCCTTCAAAGAAGGGGCGAATGAATTCGAGCAGCTGCTCACCTTCGGCGGTGAGGCCCATTTCATCGCGGCTGCGACGTTCGATGAGCTTCGCGCCCAGGTCCACCTGCAGGCGGCGAATCTGCTGATGCAGCCCTGCCGGCGTGATGGGGTACGAGAACAGGCGAGCCGCGCGCCGAAAACTTCGGTGCTGAGCAACGGCGTAGAAACCTTCTAATCGGGCGATGTTCATTGTTTACCTATTGTAAACAGTCTTATGTGTTTTTGTCTTACACAGTAACGGGCGCAAACGGCCTACGAAATCTCTCAAGCGACACGGTGTCTCGGTTCGACAAGGAGAGATGTTCGATGGGTGTTTTGCCAACGGTGATGATGTCGTGCGTTCTGGTGGCCACGACGACGACCCGCAAAGGAGAGACGATTTATCAGCCCGCCGTCGATGTGCCGCTGACAGCAAGCGCAGTCGTAGCGGGCGTTAGCCTGGTCGCATTTCGGGCAGACTGGGGCCCCCGGCAATGCCGCTGGTGCGACGTCGACGCGGCAGGCAGGCTCACGCTCAACCCGCTAGATTTTGGCGCGCGAAGCCTGCTCAAGGCCCCCGATACCTACTTGCCCGCGGTGCGGCGAGCGGGTGACGTGGTGGGCTACGGCTTGGTACCCGCCCTCGCGCTGGCGCCACACCTTTTGACTTGGAGCGAAGTTGGCTTCGAGCAGGCCGCGCATGACGCGTTGATCGTCGGTGAAGCCGTGGCCATCGCCCACGCCACGGAGCAGGGCTTTAAGTACGTGGTTGCCCGCACGCGGCCAGCGATGCGCTTCAACCCTCATTCAAGAACGGCAGACCCCGACGACGACATGTCGATGGTCAGCGGTCACGCCACGGTTGGTTTCGCGTTGGCCGTTGCGAACGGCACCCTGGCGTCGCTCCACGGCGCTCGGTCTGTGTATTGGATTTGGATTTCAGGCCTTTCGCTCGCCACTGTCTCGTCGGTGATGCGTGTCGTGGCTGACCGCCACTATTTGACCGATGTGCTGGCAGGCGCTGCGTTGGGCAGTTTGGTCGGCTTCACGGTGCCTTGGGTGCACACCAAGCTGCCCGTATTGCGCAAGCATTCGCTGTCTGTGTCGACGTCTGTCGGCAAGGGAAGCGGGAGCGTCGCACTGTCAGGCAACTTTTGACTGCCGACGGGCAGCGCGACGGACATCTGCTTGCAGCAGGTCAAAGACTTGCTCAAGAAGGACAAGAGCTCAGTTCCAAAGGCTTAGGGCCCGCCACAAAATAAACGCTCCATATCAGCGCCGATCCATCCCGGCTGTCCGCGTTGCGCTCCCTGCGACTTACCACTGGTAAGTCTTAGGTCGCGCGCCTCGCCATCCGGGCGCCTCG